>JBDKGR010000124.1:0-8112 GCA_039798085.1 Pseudomonadota bacterium | reverse complement strand
TGGTGATAACGTCTCCATCACCGTGAAATTGATTAACCCGATTGCGATGGAAGAAGGTTTGCGCTTCGCTATTCGTGAAGGTGGTCGTACCGTCGGTGCCGGTGTCGTTGCCAAAGTTATTGCGTAAAGGTATTTTAGGGGTATAGCTCAATTGGCAGAGCGTCGGTCTCCAAAACCGAAGGTTGTAGGTTCGATTCCTACTGCCCCTGCCATACGGTTCTTGTAAGGCGAATGTTACAGTAAAGCCCGCTACAGTGTAGCGGGCTTTACTGTATTGAGTTTTGTAAGTTTGAATGAAGCGAATACGGATTACGGAGAACTATGGCTACTACACAAATTGAAACCGTCAATACCGGAGCGGATAAAGCCAAATTGGGTTTTGCCGTTTTTGTCGTTATTGCGGCACTAGTAGGTTTTTATTCCTTGAATAAACAAGGGGCGTTGGTGCAATGGTCGGTTTTGCTGGTTGGCTTGATCGTTGCTGTTGCTATCTTCTTTTCCTCTGAATTGGGTAAAGAACTCATTCGATTCGCGCGTAGTTCTTGGGATGAGGTAAAGAAAGTTGTTTGGCCTGAGCGCAAAGAATCTTTTCAAATGACAGCTTACGTGTTTGCGTTTGTTCTGGTGATGGCTTTGTTTTTGTGGTTAACGGACAAAACATTAGAATGGGTGTTGTACGATCTGATTTTGGGATGGAGGAACTGATGGAAAAAACCCCAGATACCTCCTTCACTCATCCAGAGTTGCGCTGGTACGTGGTACACGCTTACTCTGGTATGGAAAAAGCGGTAGAACGTAATATTCAAGAACGCATTACCCGGTTGGATATGCAGTCCAAGTTTGGGCGTATTTTGGTTCCCGTTGAAGAAGTAGTGGAAATAAAAAACGGTCAGAAAAAAACCACAGAACGCAAATTTTTTCCGGGCTATGTACTGGTGGAAATGGTTATGGATGATGAAACTTGGCATCTCATCAAACATACCAATAAAGTTACCGGCTTTGTGGGTGGGGTAAAAAATCGACCAGCACCTATCTCCGAGTTCGAAGTTCAAAAAATTGTTCACCAGATGCAAGAAGGCACAGATAAGCCGCGTCATAAAGTGGAATTTTTGGTGGGTGAGTCCATTCGCGTTAAAGAAGGTCCTTTTACCGATTTCAATGGTTCGGTGGAAGATGTTAATTACGAAAAAAGCAAAGTTCGTGTTTCCGTTACGATTTTTGGACGCGCCACCCCTGTAGAGCTGGATTTTTCGCAGATTGAAAAAATTTAGTTCGCAGACGATTTTCTGGTAATTCGTGTTTTTGCAACTCGGCACGGATGAATTTTTTGAGTTGTTTTTAGAACGGGGAGTCTTTGCTATCCTTGTCAATAAAGATAGCAAGGCGTTGTGACCCGCAAGGAGAAGTTATGGCGAAAAAAATCGTCGGCTTTGTGAAGCTGCAAGTACCGGCTGGTAAAGCCAACCCATCACCACCGATTGGTCCCGCTTTGGGTCAGCGTGGTTTGAACATTATGGCATTTTGCAAAGAATTCAATGCAAAAACCCAAGGTATCGAACCCGGACTTCCATTGCCAGTCGTCATTACGGCATATGCTGATAAAAGTTTCACATTTGTTATTAAATCACCACCTGCAACGGTGTTGATTAAAAAAGCGGTGAATCTGACCAAGGGTTCTGCGCGTCCTCATACCGATAAAGTCGGCAAAATTACGCGTGCGCAACTGGAAGAAATTGCAAAAACCAAAATGGCTGATATGAATGCAGCGAATTTGGATGCTGCTGTTCGCACTATTGCTGGTTCTGCCCGTTCGATGGGTGTGAATGTGGAGGGCGTGTAAATGGCTCAATTGACTAAAAAACAAAAAACCCAAGTTGGCAAAATTGATACCACCAAGTTGTATCCATTGGCTGACGCATTGGTTCTTATCAAAGAATTCGCTACGGCTAGATTCGATGAGTCCATTGATGTAGCTGTTCAACTCGGTGTGGATGCTAAAAAATCTGACCAAGTTGTACGTGGTGCGGTTGTACTGCCCAACGGTACTGGTAAAACCAAACGTATCGCTGTGTTTGCACAAGGTGCTAAAGCCGAAGAAGCCAGAGCTGCTGGTGCCGATATCGTTGGTATGGATGATTTGGCTGCCCGCGTCAAAGCAGGTGATATGCCTTTTGATGTAGTGATCGCCGCTCCCGATGCAATGCGCATCGTGGGAACATTGGGTCAAATTTTAGGTCCACGCGGTTTAATGCCCAATCCTAAAGTTGGTACGGTAACACCCGATGTGGCAGGTGCTGTTCGCAATGCCAAAGCGGGTCAGGTGCAATTCCGTGTGGACAAAGCTGGCATTATTCACACTACCATCGGTCGCCGTTCGTTTGAGAACGAAAAACTCCAAGGTAACTTGGCTGCGCTGATTGATGCGTTGAACAAAGCCAAACCCGCTTCTAGCAAGGGGCTGTATTTGCGTAAGATTGCCGTTTCGTCCACTATGGGCGTAGGCGTGCGCGTAGATTCCCAAACGATTGCGGTTGGGGCATAAAAATTACGGTGGGTCGTGGTTAGTAATAACTGCGAGCCATCTAAGACCGTTGGTGTCCTTGTAAATTCTTGCAAAAGGACTTAATTTAACCGCCAACGTAGATGGCGATCCCGCTGACATGGAATAAATGTTTTATTGATTCTATTGACAGTTGGTCGCTGCAATGTGGAGCGTTGCGTGGTGTAAACCGCAAGGCGCATTTGAAGGAGTAAACCTTGAGTCTGAACCGCAGTGAGAAAGAAGCAGTCATTAACGAAGTGACTGGCCTCGCCGCTAAAGCTCAAACGCTCGTGATCGCGGAATACCGTGGCATCACGGTCGCTGACATGACCAAATTGCGTGTCGCTGCACGCAGCAATGGTGTAAGTCTGAGTGTGTTGAAAAACACCTTGGCTCGCCGTGCTGTAGCAGGTAGCGCATTTGATGTTGTCTCCGATCAGATGACCGGTCCCTTGATTTATGGCTTTTCTGAAGACGCTGTAGCCGCCGCTAAAGTGGTAGCTGAGTTCGCAAAAACCAATGATAAATTGGTGATTCGTGCCGGTGCGTATGGTGGAAAAGTCCTGAATATAGACGGCGTTAAGCAACTTGCAAGCATCCCTTCCAAGGAAGTGTTGTTGGCTCAGTTGTTGGGCTTGATGCAATCCCCCATTTCCCGTACAGCCCGCGTGTTGTCGGCTTTGGCGGAAAAACGTGGCGAAGGTGCAGCATCTGCTGCTCCCACAGAGGCTGCCGCAGCATAACGCGCGGCTATCCTATCTGTAGTAATCCAATTTGTTAGGAAATAAAAATGGCATTCGATAAAGACGCATTTTTGACCGCGCTGGATAGCATGACGGTCATGGAACTCAACGATTTGGTGAAAGCCATCGAAGAGAAATTTGGTGTGAGCGCTGCTGCTATGGCCGCTCCTTCTGCTGGTGGCGCTGCTGCTGCGGTCGTGGAAGAAAAAACCGAATTCAACGTAGTATTGTTGGAAGCTGGTGCTCAAAAAGTATCCGTGATTAAAGCGGTACGTGAAATCACTGGCTTGGGTCTGAAAGAAGCCAAAGACATGGTTGATGGCGCACCGAAAAACGTGAAAGAAGGCATTGCCAAGGCAGATGCTGAAGCCGCTTTGAAGAAGCTGTTAGATGCTGGTGCTAAAGCTGAATTGAAATAATTCTCCTTTCAACACGGGCTGGTGGTTCTCCAAAGAACCTCCAGCCTTTGTTGTTTATTAGAAGCAATAAGCACAATAAGTAAAATAATAAGTAATAAATAGAGCGCACTAAAAAGAGACTTTCTCTTTTTTTAGTGTCTTCTGACCCCGACTGCGGGAGATGCCTTGGATCGGGTTACGTGCAATGCGTGACCGTCCGCCAATGATTGGTAGTGGCCAATCGCCAAGTAGAAGTTGAGTCTCTTATTCAACCCAACAGTCGTTTAGGACCCTAGGTTCCTTTAGTCTTTGCCCGGAGATCTAATGGCTTACACATACACCGAACGCAAGCGAATTCGCAAAAATTTTGGTAGTCGCAATAGCGTGCTTGAGATTCCTTACCTGCTTCAAATGCAAAAAGATGCTTATACCGCATTCTTGCAAGCAGATGTGTCTCCCAAAAATAGAACTTCTGAAGGATTACAAGCCGCTTTTAAAGCGGCCTTCCCCATCGTTTCGCACAATGGTTTTGTGGAAATGAAATACCTTGAGTACAGCCTTGGCAAACCAGCCTTTGATGTACGTGAATGCCAAACCCGTGGTTTAACATTTGCCTCGGCAGTGCGTGCCAAGGTTCAACTCATTATTTATGACCGCGAATCTTCTACCCCCCAAAATAAGGTGGTAAAGGAAGTGAAAGAACAAGAGGTTTATATGGGGGAAGTTCCCCTCATGACCCACAAAGGTTCTTTCATTATTAATGGAACCGAGCGCGTGATTGTGTCGCAGTTGCATCGCTCTCCCGGGGTTTTCTTTGAACATGACAAAGGTAAAACGCATAGCTCCGGCAAATTATTGTTCTCGGCGCGGATTATTCCTTATCGTGGCTCTTGGTTAGACTTTGAGTTTGACCCCAAAGATTTGCTGTATTTCCGGGTGGATCGTCGTCGTAAGATGCCTGTTTCTACCTTGCTCAAAGCCATCGGATTGACGAACGAATCCATTCTCGCCAACTTCTTCGTAAACGACAATTTCCGCCTCATGGATAACGGCGCACAAATGGAATTTGTGCCTGAACGCCTGCGTGGAGAAGTTGCGCGTTTTGATTTGATCGATAAGAGCGGAACCGTTGTGGTGGCAAAAGATAAGCGTGTCACAGCGCGCCACACCCGTGATTTGGAGAAATCCGGTACAACCCACATCACCGTTCCTGAAGATTTTTTGATTGGGCGCGTCATTGCACACAATATCATTGATGGTGACACCGGTGAAATTGTGGCTAAAGCCAATGAAGAGCTAACCGATACCTTGCTGAAAAAATTGCGCCAAGCAGGTGTACACGATTTGGTGTGTATCTACACCAATGAGTTGGATCAAGGTGCGTACATTTCACAAACCTTGCGTACCGATGAAACAGCGGATGAATTTGCCGCCCGTGTTGCAATTTATCGCATGATGCGCCCCGGTGAACCACCCACCGAAGATGCAGTGCAAGCCCTATTTCAGCGCTTGTTCTATAACCCCGATACCTACGATTTATCGCGTGTGGGGCGCATGAAATTCAACGCCCGCATCGGACGCTCCGATTCCATTGGGCCGATGGTTTTGACTAACGAAGATATTCTTTCTGTTGTCAAAATCTTGGTGGATTTGCGCAATGGTCGCGGTGAAGTAGATGATATTGATCATCTCGGTAACCGCCGTGTGCGTTGTGTGGGCGAATTGGCAGAGAACCAATACCGCACTGGATTGGCACGTATCGAAAAAGCGGTCAAAGAACGCCTCGGTCAAGCCGAGCAAGAGCCATTGATGCCGCATGATCTCATCAACAGCAAGCCGATTTCGGCGGCATTGAAAGAGTTCTTTGGTGCTTCCCAGTTGTCTCAGTTTATGGATCAAACCAATCCGCTGGCAGAAATTACGCACAAACGCCGCGTTTCTGCCCTCGGCCCGGGTGGTTTGACGCGGGAACGTGCTGGTTTTGAAGTGCGTGACGTGCATGTGACCCACTACGGTCGTGTGTGCCCGATTGAAACGCCGGAAGGTCCGAACATCGGTTTGATTAACTCGTTGGCGCTGTACGCTCGCTTGAACGAGTACGGATTCATCGAAACCCCTTACCGCCGCGTGGTGGAAAGCAAGGTGACCGATCAAATTGATTACCTCTCTGCCATTGAAGAAGGTAAATATGTGATCGCGCAGGCGAATGCAACGTTGGATTCCCACAACACATTGACCGGTGATTTGGTTTCTGCACGTGAAAAAGGCGAATCCATTTTGTGCAATGCGGCGCGTGTTCAGTACATGGATGTGTCGCCAGCCCAGATCGTTTCGGTAGCGGCTTCGTTGGTTCCGTTCTTGGAACACGATGATGCGAACCGCGCGTTGATGGGTGCGAATATGTCGCGTCAAGCCGTTCCCGTTTTGCGCCCTGAAAAACCAATGGTCGGCACGGGCATTGAGCGCGTAGCGGCGATTGACTCGGGTACAGTGGTGACGGCAAGTCGTGGCGGCATCGTTGATTACGTGGATGCTACCCGTATCGTGGTGCGCGTAAACGATAGCGAAGCGGTGGCGGGTGAAGTGGGGGTAGATATTTACAACCTCATCAAATACCAACGTTCCAACCAAAATACCAACATCCACCAACGCCCTATCGTCAAAAAAGGCGATAAGCTGGTGAAGGGGGACGTGATTGCCGATGGTGCTTCGACCGATTTGGGCGAAATCGCTATTGGCCAAAATATGCTGGTCGCCTTTATGCCGTGGAATGGCTATAACTTCGAGGATTCGATTTTGATTAGCGAGCGTGTGGTGGCAGAAGACCGCTACACCTCGATTCACATCGAAGAACTCGTGGTCATGGCGCGTGATACCAAGTTGGGGGCGGAAGAGATTACGCGCGATATTTCCAATTTGTCTGAGCAACAGCTCAACCGTTTGGACGACTCTGGCATCATCTATGTGGGTGCAGAGGTTATGCCCGGTGATACGCTGGTTGGTAAAGTGACACCCAAAGGTGAAACGACACTGACACCGGAAGAAAAGCTCTTGCGCGCTATCTTCGGTGAAAAAGCCAGCGATGTGAAAGATACGTCTCTGCGCGTCGATCAAGGTTCGCAAGGCACGGTCATTGACGTGCAAGTGTTCACCCGCGAAGGCATCCAACGCGACCGCCGTGCGCAGCAAATTATTGATGACGAACTCAAGCGTTTCCGTTTGGATTTGAACGACCAGTTGCGTATCGTCGAAGCCGATGCATTTGACCGTATCAAAAAAATGCTCTTGGGCAAAGTCGCCAATGGTGGACCGCAAAGATTGTCCAAAGGCTCGAAAATTGACGAGGCTTATTTGGCATTGGTGGATCGTTTCCACTGGTTCGATATTCGTCCGGCGGAGGAAGAAGTTGCTACCCAACTGGAAAGCGCCAAGAACTCGTTAGAGCAATCGCGTCACGGTTTCGATTTGGCGTTTGAAGAGAAACGCAAAAAATTAACCCAAGGCGATGAATTGCCCGCTGGTGTGTTGAAAATGGTCAAGGTCTATATCGCGGTGAAACGCCGTTTGCAGCCCGGTGACAAAATGGCGGGTCGCCACGGCAACAAGGGTGTGGTTTCCAAAATCACCCCGATTGAAGATATGCCCTATATGGCAGACGGCACGCCCGTAGACATCGTGTTGAACCCGTTGGGCGTGCCCTCACGGATGAACATTGGTCAGGTGTTGGAAGTGCATCTAGGCTGGGCGGGTAAAGGCTTGGGACATCGTATTGGCGATATGCTCCAACGCGAAGCCGCTGTGACTGAAATTCGTGGGTTCATGGATCAAATTTACAACGGCACGGGTCGTAAAGAAAATTTGGCAGAATTGAACGATACCGAAATCCTCGGCATGGCACAAGAGTTGACGCACGGTGTACCGTTTGCATCCCCCGTATTCGATGGCGCGACGGAAAAAGAAATTGGCGATATGCTCAAGCTCGCTTATCCCGATGACTTGGTAAAAGCCAAAGGTTTGACCCCCGCACGCACGCAAGCCCAGTTGTACGATGGTCGCACTGGTGATCCCTTCGAGCGCACCACCACGGTAGGCTATATGCACTACCTGAAGCTGCACCATTTGGTGGACGACAAGATGCACGCCCGTTCGACTGGCCCCTACAGTTTGGTTACGCAACAGCCTTTGGGTGGTAAAGCCCAATTCGGTGGTCAGCGTTTCGGTGAGATGGAGGTCTGGGCATTGGAGGCGTATGGCGCTTCCTACACCTTGCAAGAAATGCTGACCGTCAAATCCGATGACGTACAAGGTCGTACCAAAGTTTACGAGAGCTTGGTGAAAGGCGAACATTCGATTGAGGCGGGTATGCCCGAGTCGTTTAATGTGCTGGTCAAGGAAATTCGTTCCTTGGGTATCGACATCGAATTGGAAC
>JBDKGR010000123.1:0-8136 GCA_039798085.1 Pseudomonadota bacterium | reverse complement strand
CGAAAGTCAGCGCAATACGCGCCAACGCGAAGGGGCAGAAATGACGCGCGATTTGCAACGCCGTCAGCGGGAGTTTCAAGAAGACTTGAATAGCCGCCGCAATGAAGAATTGCAACAGGTATTGGATCGCGCAAACAAAGCCGTGAAACAAGTGGCGGATACCGAAAAGTACGATGTCGTCTTGCAAGAAGTGGTTTATGTGAATCCCAAGCACGATATTACGGATAAGGTATTGAAATTACTCAACACCAAATAACAAAAACAACCACAATAACCACAATAACCACAATAACCACAATAACCGTAATAACGCTGAATAATGCCATCGTTTTCTTTAGGTTTTATCGTCTCTGAGCTGGGGGGTGAACTCTGTGGAGATTCATCGTTTGGGGTATCGGGTTTGGCTTCGTTGGAAACAGCGAATTCTCACCATATCAGTTTTTTGAGTAACGCCAAATACCAATCTCAACTTCAAGGTTCACTGGCAGGTTGTGTGGTGGTTGCGCCCGCAATGCGGGATGTGGCAATGGGGCGGGGTCACTGCATTGTGGTGGATAACCCATACCTTTATTTTGCCAAACTCACCCGATTGTGGAAGCGTACCATCAGCCCGGGCATTCACCCCAGCGCAGTCATTGATCCAGAAGCCGAAGTGCATCCTACCGCTTCGATTGGCGCGTTGTGCGTGGTTGAGCGGGGGGCGCGGATTGGTGCGCATACCGTGCTCAAATCCCGCGTCACCGTAAGCGAAGATTGCGTGGTTGGAGAACGCTGCATTTTGCACTCCGGCGTGGTGATTGGTGCAGATGGTTTTGGTTTTGCACCCCGCCCGGATAAATCGTGGGAAAAAATCGAACAGCTTGGTGCAGTGCGTATTGGCAATGATGTTGAAATTGGCGCAAATACCTGCATCGACCGAGGCGCGTTGAACGATACCGTGATTGAAGAGGGGGTTAAGCTCGATAACCTCATCCAAATTGCCCACAATGTGCATATCGGTAAACACACGGCGATGGCGGGTTGTGCCGGAGTTGCGGGTAGTGCGATGATTGGCGCGTATTGCACCATTGGCGGCAGTGCCAACATTTTGGGGCATCTCACGCTGGGCGATGGGGTCAGCATTTCGGTCGGCACGCTGGTGAGCCATTCGCTGCTCAAACCCGGACAATACACGGGCATTTTCCCTGTAGATGACAACGCCACATGGGAACGCAATGCCGCTACCCTAAAGCAACTCTACAAGCTGCGCGAACGCATCAAAGTTTTAGAGAAAAATGGAAGAAATCAGGAAAATAAGGCAAATAAGGAAAATAAGGCAAATAATAATGAGCAATGACAATACCTCCACGATGGATATTCACGAAATTCTGACGTTATTACCCCACCGTTATCCCTTTTTGTTGGTCGATAGGGTGATTGCTTTGGATAAGGGAAAAAGCATCAAAGCCATCAAAAACGTCACGATAAATGAACCCTTTTTTACCGGACACTTTCCCCACCGCCCCGTAATGCCCGGGGTGTTGATGCTGGAAGCAATGGCACAAGCGGCAGCGCTCATGTCCTTTGACATGATGGGTAAAAAGCCCGATGACAATTCGGTTTATTATTTTGCGGGTATCGACAATGCCCGTTTCAAACGTCCGGTTGAACCGGGTGACCAGTTGGTCATGGATGTGGCATTGGTGCGCCACAAAGCCGGAATTTTCAAATTCTCTGGTGTGACCCGAGTCAATGGCAACGTGGTTTGCGAAGCCGAATTGATGTGTACCGTGCGAACCGTTGCGTAATGGCGAACATTCATCCCACCGCGTTGGTTGATCCCAAAGCCGAATTAGATGCTTCGGTCAGCGTGGGGGCGTATTCGATCATTGGTGCGCACGTTCACATAGGTGCGGGTACAACGGTGGGTTCGCATTGCGTGATTGAAGGGCACACCACGATTGGAGTGGACAATCAAATTTTCCAATTCAACTCCCTCGGTGCGATTCCGCAAGACAAAAAATACGCTGGGGAACCGTGTGAGCTGCGCATTGGTGACCGCAACACCATCCGCGAATTTTGCACCTTCAATATCGGCTCTCCGGGTGATGTGGGCGTGACGTGTGTGGGGAATGACAACTGGATCATGGCATACGTCCACATCGCGCACGATTGCCAAGTGGGGAATCACACCACATTTGCGAACAATGCAACGCTCGCGGGCCACGTTCATGTGGGCGATTGGGCGACATTGGGTGGTTTTACCGGAGTGCGTCAATTTGTGCGAATTGGTGCGCATTGCATGACGGCGGTTAGTTCGGTGCTGTTTGCCGATTTGCCGCCGTTCGTCATGTGCCAAGGGCAACCCGCCTCAGCACGCGCCATGAATTTTGAAGGATTGCGCCGTCGCGGTTGGACACCCGAACGCATGAGTGGCATCAAAGCCCTTCACAAAGCCCTGTACCGCGATAATTTGACTTTGGAAGAAGCCAAAATCCGCATCGCCGAATTGGGTAAAAATCGCCCAGAATGCTTGCCAGACGTGCAGGTGATGCTCACTTTTTTAGAGCAAACAGCGCCCGAACGTGGCATTGTGCGCTAGGATCGCATCATGATTTCCATGGTGGCAGGCGAAGCATCGGGTGATTTGCTGGCTGGCTTGTTGCTACAAGGCTTGCGCAACCGATTTCCCGATTTGCACGCGGCAGGCATTGGTGGTGCGCAGATGAAAGCACAGGGCTTTGAGGCGTGGTGGTCGAATGACAAACTCGCGGTTCATGGCTATGGCTGGGATGTGGTGATGCGTTACCGCGAAATTTTGGGGATTCGCAACCAGCTCCAAGCGCGTTTGCTGCATGAATTGCCCCAACGTCCCGATGTGTTTATTGGGGTGGATGCGCCCGATTTCAATTTGGATTTAGAGCACAATTTGCGTCAGAACGGCATAAAAACCGTGCATTTTGTCTGCCCTTCGATTTGGGCGTGGCGGGCGAATCGGGTCGAAAAAATTCGCCGCAGTGCCGATCACGTTCTGTGTATTTTTCCATTTGAGCCAGAATTGCTGGCGCGGCACGGTATCGAATCCACCTATGTAGGGCATCCTCTGGCGAATGTCATTCCGTTAGAACCGGATAAAGCAAAAGCACGCGCAACCTTGGGTTTGAATCCGAATGACCTTGTATTGGCGTTGCTCCCCGGTAGCCGCGCTTCGGAAATTCAGCATATTGCCCCAACGTTTATCGAAGCGGCTCAACGCATCCGCCAAGTGCTTCCTACCATCAAATTGGTGCTGCCGGCAGTTCCCAATCTGCGCCGAACGATTGAAACAATGGTGGCACACGCAGGAATGACCGAGCATATCCAAATCGTTAACGGTGCATCGCATACGGTGCTGGCGGCGTGCGATGTCACGCTGATTGCGAGTGGAACGGCAACGTTGGAAGCCGCGTTGTTCAAGCGCCCGATGGTGATTGCGTACCGCATGGGGTGGATGTCATGGCAAATCATGCGAAGAAAACAACTCCAACCGTGGGTAGGATTGCCGAATATCCTGAGCCAAGCATTCGTTGTTCCCGAATTTTTACCCGACCGTGCCACCGCTCCGGCATTAGCCGAATCGGTGCTGCAATGGTTTGACCAAATCGCCCACCAACCCGCCCAAATCACCGCTTTGGAACAGCACTTTTTGGCGCTGCACCATAGCTTGCGGCGGGATACCTCGAAACTCGCTGCCGATGCCATCCAAATTCTTCTTGCACGCTGAACAAGTCTCTCTGGTGTGGGACACGCCGCCCACGCTGATTGCGGGTGTCGATGAAGCCGGACGCGGTCCTCTGGCAGGCCCGGTGGTGGCTGCGGCGGTGATTTTGGACGATTGCAATCCAATTGAAGGTTTAGCCGATTCCAAAATCCTCACCGAGCGCAAGCGGGAGTTTTTGTACCACCAAATCCGCGCCAAGGCATTGTGCTGTTCGGTAGCGCAGGCAAGCGTGGAAGAAATCGACCGTCTCAACATTCTGCAAGCCACCCTGCTGGCAATGCGCCGTGCGGTGGAAGGTTTGCGCCTGAAACCCGGGTTGGTGCTGGTGGATGGCAATCGCTTGCCAACTTTAAGTATGCGTGCCGAAGCGATTGTGAAGGGCGATAGCAAGGTACAGGCGATTTCGGCGGCTTCGATTTTGGCAAAAGTCACGCGCGACCACTGGTGCGCAGAATTGGATGCCGAATATCCACACTACGGTTTTGCCGACCACAAAGGTTACGGCACGGCACGCCACCTTCAGGCACTGCAAACCTATGGCGCTTGCCCCGAACACCGCAAAACATTTGCTCCCGTTGCCAAGGTTCTTTTATGTGTTCGATGATTTCAATGAGTTCGATGATTTCTGTTACGTCCCGTGATAACCCGCTTTTGAAAGAACTGCGCAAAATCGCCCACGACAATATCGCTTACCGCAAAACGGGGCGCGTGTGGGCGGAGGGCGATCACTTGTGCAGCGCGGTATTGTTACGCGGATGGAAGCCCGCGATTGCGGTCTTTTCAGAAGAAAATATGCCGCTAACGCACGCCCAGTATGCGAATGCAGCTATTAAAAGTATAGTAATTCCGGCGGCACTGTTTCGTGAAATCAGCGGTTTAGAATCTCCCGCTGGCATGGGTTTTGTGTTGGATTTGCCTTCCAGCACCGCCTTGAACCCCACCATGCCGAGTGTGATTTTGGATCGCGTACAGGATGCTGGCAACGTCGGTTCGATTCTGCGCAGCGCGGGTGCGTTTGGGTTTAAGCAAATTATTGCGCTCAAAGGGACGGCGGCTTTGTGGTCGCCCAAAGTGCTGCGGGCGGGGATGGGCGCGCATTTTGGTTTGCAGCTCCACGAAGGCGTTGCGCTGGACGCATTACAGGCATTAACCATGCCGCTGATTGTGACCAGCTCGCACCAAGGGGAGCTGATTCAAGCCCTGAAACCGCCGTATCCTTGTGCGTGGGCGTTTGGACACGAAGGTCAGGGCGTGGGCGATGAACTCATGGCACGGGCAAATCTGCACGCACGTATCGGACAACCGGGGGGCGAAGAATCGCTTAACGTCGCGGCAGCGGCGGCGATTTGTTTGCACGCCAGTACCTGTATAAACCGCAATCCATAATTTTGTAATTTTGTAATCTTTAAGGAAAATCGAATGACCTCTTCTAATTCAGTGATTGCCGAACGCACAGGGCAAACCGATAACCAGCGCATCGAAAAAATCGCGGTGCTTCCTCCGCCTGAGCATTTGATTCGTTTCTTTCCTATTGACGGTACGCCCACCGAAACGCTGATCCTCAACACCCGCCAAACGATTCATAACATCATGGTCGGTTCGGATGACCGTTTGCTGGTGGTGATTGGCCCTTGCTCGATTCACGATCCCGTGGCAGCATTGGAATACGCGCGTTTATTGAAAGAACAGCGTGCCAAGTATGCCGATACCTTGGAAATTGTGATGCGCGTTTATTTTGAAAAACCCCGCACCACCGTGGGCTGGAAAGGGTTGATTAACGATCCGTACTTGGATGGCAGCTTCCGCATCGACGAAGGTTTGCGCATCGCCCGCCAATTACTGATTGAAATCAACCGCATGGGTTTGCCAGCGGGCAGCGAATTTTTGGATGTGATTTCTCCCCAATACTTGGGCGATTTGATTGCATGGGGCGCGATTGGCGCACGCACGACCGAGAGCCAAGTTCACCGCGAATTGGCTTCGGGCTTATCCGCACCGATTGGTTTCAAAAACGGCACAGACGGCAATATCAAAATCGCCACCGACGCGATTCAGGCCGCAGCGGGCGGACATCACTTTTTATCGGTTCACAAAAGCGGACAAGTTGCTATCGTGCAAACCAATGGCAATGCAGATTGCCACGTTATTTTGCGCGGTGGCAAAACACCAAACTTCGATGCCGCCAGCGTCGCCACGGCGTGCGCCGAATTGGAAAAGTCGGGGCTTCATCCTTCGTTGATGGTCGATTGCAGCCACGCCAACAGCAGCAAAAAATACGAAAAACAAGTCGAAGTAGCGAACGATATTGCCGCGCAAATGGCAAGCGGTTCGCGTAGCATTTTTGGCGTGATGGTGGAAAGCCATCTGCACGCGGGCGCACAAAAATTCACACCGGGGAAAGACGATGTGAATACCTTGGAATTCGGTCAAAGTATTACCGATGCGTGCGTGGGATGGAATGATTCGTTGAAGATTTTAGAAACACTCTCCACCGCCGTCCGCGCCCGCCGTTCACTGTAAGTTGCAGGGTATTTACTGCGAATAAACCCCCGCGCCATTCTGTCCAGCGGCTACGATTTTCCCGAGGTAACCGTAGAGCACAGCATACAAGGTGGAGCTGGTTTGGGTGGTTGGGGCGGTGCTAACAGTCCAAGCCAGACCATCGGGGCTGCGGATGATCGTTCCCTCGCTACCCGCTGCCACGATTTGCTGGTTGGTTGAACTGCTGGTGAGTAAATTCGCAGTAGTGCCGGAATTTTGACTCACCCAAGTTGTCCCCCCATCCGCACTGCGCAACACCGTGCCTTTGTCACCAACCGCTACCGTCGTATAACTGGTGGTGCTGGTACTGGTGGTCGTTACGGTGTTGGCTTGGGCGACTACTGCGTGTAAATCGTTGCTCGTACCGGATGCGGTGGCTTTCCAAGTGCTCCCTCCATCGGTACTCATCAACAGAGTGCCTTGCGCCCCAACCGCATTCCACGTACCGTTGCTGGAATACGAAACCCCATATAAATGCTGGGTGGTGGGCGATGCAATCGTTGTCCATGTGCCGCCATCTCCGGTTCGGCGAATAACACCGTTATCACCTACGGCAATCGCTATCACGCCGTTATTGCTGATGGCATTCAAGTTAGATGTGGTTTGGGAGTTCGCTTGTGTCCATGTACTCAAATCCGTGCCATAGGCGATAAAACCACCCGCCCCTACGGTAATGTGCTTGCCGAGGTAGCTAATCGCATTCAGTTTGCCCGATGTGGGCGATGGAATGCTGCTCCATGTGATGCCATCGCTGCTGCGCCATGCCGTACCGTTATCGCCCACAGCGACGTAATAATTCAAAATTTCGCCATTGTCATTGGAGCCACCAGCACCGTAGCCAATGGAACGAATGGTGTTACCACCAAAATTACCGCCCATGCTCGCCCATGTAGCACCTGCCAAACGTGGCACGATGGTGATGGAAGGTGTTCCTTCACCCCCCGGCCCTTCACCGATGCGGGTATTGAGGGTAAAAGAATAACTTGTGCCGTTCGTCAATTCGGTGACCACGTAAGGCGTGGTCGTATTCAAAATCGCTTTGGAATTGGGAACGTTAAGCCAATTACGGCTATCAATAGAGGTCGCGGGGGCGTAAAAAATCCAGTATTTGGCATCGGGGGTCGCCGTCCAACTGACGGTGGCTTGACCATCCCCCGCTTGTACCGTGATTCCCCCTGGCGGTGGGGGCGCAGAACTACCACTGCCGCCACAAGCGCTCACCACAAGGGCAACAAGAAGGGCTGCCCCCAATGGGCGAACCGAATGAATCAAAAAATTGCGCATAAAAACCACCAAATAGAAATAGAACCTGAAGTAGGGCATTGAATTTTATCCAGCAAGCGATAAACTGCTAGAATTAAAAGATGCAAAACTTTGGCACTTTTATAAAACCCACACCAAGGAATTGATATGAGCATGAGTATGAGTACGAGCATGAGCATATTGGGCACGGTCGTTCGCACCCGTCCAGAGCATTTGGATGCGGTTGTGGCACAGCTTGTTACCTTGGCGGGTTTGGAGATTGCACTCAACCCACTGGATGGACGCTTGGTGATCCTTATTGAAAACACCCCGACAACCACGGCGGTTCAAACAATGGAAGCGATGGCGCAAATTCCTGAAATCTTGAGCACTTCTCTCGTGTACGAATACTCGGACGCGAGTGCTACCCCTTAAAAACGGAGAAAAAACATGGATTCCAATCGACGTAGTTTTTTGAAGTCGCAGGCACTCACGGCCAGTGCGGCAGCAGCAGGTATTCCGCTTACGGTGCTGGCTGCGCCGCAAACGCCCGCCAAAACCGCTGCCGATGTCGGCGTGCGTTGGGATAAAGCCCCTTGTCGTTTTTGCGGTAC
>JBDKGR010000122.1:0-8172 GCA_039798085.1 Pseudomonadota bacterium | reverse complement strand
GCTCAGTTTGGGCAGAAACAGAAATCACAGGAATCGCTAGGATGAAAAAAGAAACCCAAGCGGAATACCGCATGGGATGTTGTTGTCGTGTGAATCGCATGAAAGAACTCCAAAAAATCCAAAAAAATCCAAAAAAAAAGCACCAAGTAAATTTTACTCGGTGCTTTTAGTGCAATTAGCCTGTGTGGGCGACAGTCCAATTCGTTTTGGTGGTGATAGGTGGATTTGAACCACCGACATCAGCATTATGAATGCTGCGCTCTAACCAGCTGAGCTATATCACCAATGAACGGATGCTATTGTAGCAAAAAAATAATGCGCATGGTCTATTTTGTGGTGTGCGCAATCAAAAAATCGGCAAATGCTGATAAATCTTGGTGCACGATGGTGTGCTGGGGGTAATCATCCGGCAAAGGTTTGCCGCGCAGCTTAAAGGCTTTTCCCGTCAAAACCAAATGTGGAACACAGCCCACCGCAACCCCTGCCACCAAATCACGCAGAGAATCTCCAACGGTAGGCATTCCTTTCAAATCCATACCGTAGCGCTCACGAATTTTTTCAAACAAACCCGCATTCGGTTTACGGCAAGTACATGATTCTTCAGGCCCATGCGGACAATAAAAAATGGCATCAATTCGCCCACCTACCGCAGCCAACATGGTGTGCATTTTGGTGTGCATGGCGTTCAGCGTAGCAACATCAAACAATCCACGCCCCAAACCGGATTGATTGCTTGCCACGACGATATGCCAACCTGCGTGGTTCAAGCGTGCAATGGCTTCCAACGCACCGGGGAGGGGTCGCCATTCTTCGGGAGATTTGATGAATTGAGCGCTATCTTCGTTAATCGTGCCATCACGATCCAGAATGATAAGTTTGACGGAATTAACGTGTACCATTTTAAATTGCAAATTTCATTGGAGGATTGGGGGATTGGGGGATGGGGTTTGCTATGTACCAATTCATGCCAACGTGTAATCACGTTTTGGCACACACGGCGCACTCTTTAAGCCAACCGCGACAAATCCGCAATCCGGTTCATAGCGATGTGCAGCGTTTTCAGCAAACCTTGGCGATTCAAACGCAAATCCATTTCCTCGGCATTCACCATCACATCGTCAAAGAACGCATCGACTGGCTCACGCAAAGCCGCAAGCGTTTGCAGCGAAGCGGTGTAATCGCCCGCATTGCGTTGCGCCTCGGCTTTGGGAGCAAGTTCCTGCATGACCGCAAAAAGGGCTTTTTCGGCGGGTTCTTGCAGCAGTATTTCACTGACGTGGGCATCGACTTCGGGCGCTTTTTTCAGGATATTGCTGATGCGCTTGTTCGCAGCCGCCAACGCGGGGGCTTCGGGCAGCGCGGCAAAGGCACGCACCGCTTCCAGCCGCTTGGGAACATCGCTCAAACGCTGGGGACGCAAGGCAAGCACCGCATCCACTTCTTGGGAACTAAACCCCAGTTCGCGCAACGAACCCGCTAAACGGTCGTAAATAAAATCAAGCAGCTTGGTTGGAGCGGCATCGAAAGTGGTTTGCTCTGCGTCGCTCCAACGCACCAAAAGCGGATCAAACGCATGGGCGGCGTTCCCAATCATGGTGTCGAGGTTGATGGAGAAATCGGCTTCCATGAGGATACGAATCACCCCCAGCGCATGGCGACGCAATGCGAACGGGTCTTTATCGCCCGTGGGCAAATTGCCAATGCCGAACATTCCGACCAAGGTTTCCAGTTTATCCGCCAGCGCGACGATGGTTCCGGTATGGTTGCGCGGCAGCACATCGCCCGCAAAACGGGGTTTGTAATGGTCTTCAATGGCAATCGCCACGCCTTCGCGCAGCCCATCGTGGCGTGCGTAGTAGCCACCCATAATGCCTTGCAGCTCGGGGAATTCACCGACCATATCGGTTAGCAAATCGGTTTTCGCCAGTTGTGCCGCTTGTTGCACTTTGCTCGCCAATACGTTCATTTCCTCCTTGGCGTGAACGGTGTAGGGTGTAATCGCGTGGCGGATTTGTTCCACAATCGCCGCACCAATCGCTACGACACGCTGCGTGCGTTCGCCTTGCGTGCCGAGTTTGTTGTGATAGACCACTTTCGCCAAACCATCGACGCGGGATGCCAGCGTTTTCTTGCGATCTTGGTCAAAGAAGAATTTGGCATCGGATAAACGCGGACGCACCACGCGCTCGTTACCACCCACTACGGCGCTGGTATCGGCGGGGCTGATATTACTCACCACCAAAAACTGGTTTGTGAGTTTGCCTTTCGCATCCAAAAGCGGGAAGTATTTTTGATTCGCCTTCATGGTGAGAATCAAACATTCTTGCGGCACTTCCAAGAATTCTTTTTCAAATTCACAAATCAAGACGTTCGGGCGCTCGACCAAGGCGGTAACCTCATCCAACAGCGCATCATCTTCAATGGGCTTGCAACCGCCACCTACGATTGAAGCAGCAGCAGCGAGTTGGCGGGCGATTTCGGCTTTGCGCTCGGCAAACGAGGCAATCACCGCACCATCCCGCGCCAAAGTTGCCGCGTAGCTATCCGCATCCGCAATGGTGACGGGCGATACTGCCGCTTCAAAGCGATGCCCTTGCGTGGTGTGTCCAGCGGTTAAACCTAAAACCTTCACAGGCACGACGGTGCTTCCGTGTAGTGCTATCAAACTATGAGCAGGACGCACAAAATGCACGCTGCTCCAACCCGGTAAAGCGCAATCGGTGTGGAGCTGGTATTGCATCACTTTGGGGATTGGGAGCTTGGCAAGCGTTTCTTCTAGCGCTTTTTGCAAGCCCGTATCCAATGTTGCACCGGTAACCAAGCTATCGTAAAACAGCGCTTCGGTTTTGCCGTCTTGCGCGCGTTTCAGCGCGGCGACTGCGGCGGCTGGATTGCTTACATCCGCACCCAAAGCCTGCAGTTTTTTGAGCAGCGCAGGCGTTGCATTGCCCTCTTTATCCAGCCCCACAGAAACGGGCATGAGCTTTTGCTGCACTGCTTTATCCGCTGCTTTGATATACACATGGCTGATGTGCGCAGCCAAACGGCGGGGCGAGGCGTAAGCGGTGGTGACCGAATCGCCGTTGGCATCGCTGTTAATAAGCCCCAATGTGCGAAGCTGATCGCTCAACTGCGTAGCAAACGCATCGCCCAATTTTTTGAGCGCTTTGGGAGGAAGTTCTTCAACGAAGAGTTCTACGAGGAGGTTTTTGGTAGTCATTATTTCTTATCCTCAAATCTTCAAACGGCTTTTTTCAACGGCATTTGTTCCACCCACTCGCGCGGAGCCATTGGGAAGCCCAAGCGTTCGCGGCTTTCAAAATAGCTTTGCGCTACGGAACGTGCCAAATTGCGAATCCGCCCGATATACGCCGCGCGTTCGGTAACGCTAATCGCACCGCGCGCATCCAGCAGATTGAAGCTGTGTGCGGCTTTCAGAACCTGTTCGTAGGCGGGGAGCGCTAATTGCTGCTCCATCAAATGCTTGGCTTGCTTTTCGTGCGCGGCGAAGGCGGTGAACAGAAAATCGGCATCGCTGTGTTCAAAGTTGTAGGTGGATTGCTCGACCTCGTTTTGTTTATAGACATCGCCGTAGCTCAAACCGTCCGTCCACGTCAGGTTATAGACGTTATCCACGCCTTGCAAATACATAGCAAGTCGTTCTAAACCGTAGGTAATTTCGCCCGTAATCGGTTTGCAATCAATGCCGCCGACTTGTTGGAAATAGGTGAACTGCGTAACTTCCATGCCGTTCAACCACACCTCCCAACCCAAGCCCCACGCGCCCAATGTTGGATTTTCCCAATCGTCTTCGACAAAGCGAATATCGTTTTTCTTGAGATCAAAACCCAGCGCTTCGAGGCTACCCAAATACAGCTCCAAAATGTTGCTGGGCGCGGGTTTCAGCACGACTTGGTATTGGTAATAGTGCTGCAAGCGATTAGGGTTTTCGCCGTAGCGTCCATCCTTGGGGCGGCGGCTGGGCTGGACATAAGCGGCTTTCCACGGTTCAGGCCCCAGAGCGCGTAAGAATGTGGCGGTGTGCGATGTGCCCGCCCCCACTTCCATATCGTAAGGTTGAAGGAGTGCGCAGCCTTGATCTGCCCAGTAAGACTGGAGTTTGAGAATGATTTGTTGAAATGTAAGCATAATGGGATTTTATGTTGTGGCTTATGTTGCAGTTTAGTTGCAGTTTAGGAGTTTTTACTATGTTTTCGTTCCGTTCTGGCTTGATAAGTGTCGCCGTTGTGGGTTTACTCAGTGGGTCTCTCAGTGGGTGTTCTACCTCCACCAAATCTACCGTAGCTGGTAGTAACCGTTCGCAGCTTTTGCTGGTGTCTGCGGAACAGGTGAATACGGCTTCGCTACAGTTTTATTCCCAACAAAATACTGAGGCACAGAAAAAAGGCGCACTCATCACCAGCGGCGCAGAATACAACCGTGTTTTATCCATCATGCAGCGGGTTGTTCCGCAAGTGGGCATATTTCGGGACGATGCCGCCACATGGAACTGGGAATTGGTGTTGATTGACGAACCTACTGTCAATGCCCACGTCATGGCGGGCGGGAAAATCACGTTTTATACGGGTTTGATTCGCCAAATGAAATTAACCGATGATGAAATTGCTGCCGTCATGGGGCATGAAATCTCTCATGCACTGCGCGAGCACACGCGGGAAAAAATATCGCAACAGCAAGCCGCCGAATTCGCCTTGAATATCGGTGGTGCATTATTGGGCGCGGGACAAACCACCATGCAAATCGCTGGAATGGCAAAAACACTGGGAATGGATTTACCTTTTTCCCGCCACATGGAATCTGAAGCCGATGAGTTTGGCTTAGAACTCTCTGCCCGCGCAGGTTATAACCCCAAAGCGGCCGTCACACTGTGGGAAAAAATGGGCAAACAAGGGGGAGGAGCACCTAAATTTCTTTCCACCCATCCTAGTTCAGAAGATCGCGTGAAAAAACTCACCGCATTGCAACCCAAAATGCAGCCCTTGTATGAAGCTGCATTGGGTAAAAAATAAGGTAGTGGCAAAGATTTTCCACTACCAAACAACAACCCCATGACCTTTGGTTTCATGTAATTCTACGGCGCTGATTTCGGGCAACACGGCGCGGGCTTTGGACAAAATCCAGTGCGCGATGTGGGCGGTATCGCAATCGGCTAAATCGGCAATTTCGTACAGCGGTTTGTGATCCAATAATTTGAAAATCGGCGTGAAAAGCGTTTTGACATCGCCAAAATCCACCGTCCAGCCCATGACCGTATCCAGCGGTGCGGACAAATGCAGGCGCAACCGATACGTATGCCCATGCAGTTGGCGGCGTGGGTTGCCCGCTGGCGCGGCGGCGAAACGCACGGCGCTATCCAAGGTTAAATCTTTCCAGATGCGGTAAGTTTGCCCATCAAACTCCGCGCCGCAACTGGTGGTTTCAAACACGGTGACGCGCTGCAAGCTGGGTAAATTGGGTTGCAGTTGCTGCCAAATCCAGCTCGAAAGCACTTCGCTGGTCGGGTTTTCGAGTCCTGTTAAATCGTTCAAACAGGTGTAATTGAGTTGGATATGCAGCGGCGACCATGCGGCATCTAGCGCGTCGGCAGAGGTGTCTTGGGCTTGCAACATCACCTCGAAACTATGCCCGTGCATATTTCCGCATTTATGCCCAAAAGGCACGCGGGGCAAGCGATGCGCGCAATAAAAAGTATAGCGCCGCCATGTGTGGAACGTGCCGTTTGCGTGCCATTCGACTCCATTTTTTGGTGTGCTTTGCAGAGCGATTTTTTGCACATTACCCATATCGTGCGCGTTTTGCAGCAGCCAGTGGGCGATGGCCAAATCGGTCGGTTCGGGAATCAGCGTGTTGATATGCTGATAGTCCAACGGCTGCACCAGCGCTTCCCAACGTGTGCGCAGCAAATCCAACTCGCCACCCTGCCACGGTGCAAAATCGGCGGGCAGTTGGGTTTGGAGGCTGGCAGAAAAGCTGTGTCCATGCAGGCGCTTGTCGGTATGCTGGCGTGCGGCTTCAAACGTGGCGGTGGTGAGGTAATGAGAATGGAAAGTCGTTAGATTAGTCACTGAATTTAAATCATGAGCAAGATGGGGTGCTACTCTAAACCATTGGCAAGAAACAGGGTTGAGTGTGGTTGTGGTACGTAGCCAAAGCTGCTTTACAAACCGAATGCCTGCTAATACACGGCTGGTAAGCATTGGTCGCTTCTTTTTTTTCAGAAGCGCTGGGAGGTGTGAACGGTAAATGGGACAATCCTATCCTATGCACCCAAAAGCCCTTTTAGATTCTTGCGCCGAACTCGTGCGCCTTGCCCTTCAATTTGACCACGCAGCCGATGCGGTGGTGTCGCGTTATTTTCGTGATCATCGCAACCTCGGCCCGCGTGAACGTGCCACGCTCGCAGAAACGGTTTATACCGTATTGCGCAAAAAGCTCTTATTCGATCATTTAGCCCCTTCAGGTAGCGGCGCGAAAGAGCGGCGTTTGGCGATTTTGGGTTTTCACGGCCCCTATGATTTTCTTTGCGGAGCGTTGAACGAACAGGAAAAAAACTGGCTTGATCAATGCCAAAAAATCAATCCCGCCGATTTGATGGAACGCCATCGCCACAATCTGCCCGAATGGTTGGTGCAACCGCTCAAAACCCAATTAGGCGATGAATTCTGGGCATTGGCAGAAAATATGAACCTTGGCGCGGGCTTGGATTTGCGCGTGAACGATTTCAAAGCCAAGCGTTCGGATGTGCAAAAAGCGCTTGCCAAACTCGGTATCAAAGCCGTTCCGACCCCGTTTTCACCGTGGGGATTGCGCATCTCTGGCAAACCTGCACTGAACAAAACCGAAGTCTTTATGAAGGGCGATTTGGAAGTGCAGGATGAAGGTTCGCAACTCCTCGCCTTATTGCTTGAAGCCAAGCGTGGCGAAATGGTGGTGGATTTTTGCGCCGGAGCCGGTGGCAAGACCCTTGCACTGGGCGCGATGATGCGCAGCACGGGTCGCTTGTATGCGTTCGATACGTCGGCTGGACGTTTGGATTCGCTCAAACCGCGATTGGCACGCAGCGGTTTATCGAATGTCCACCCCGCCGCCATTGCCCACGAGCGGGATGACCGCGTGAAACGCCTCACCGGAAAAATCGACCGCGTGTTGGTAGATGCGCCTTGTTCTGGTCTGGGAACCTTGCGCCGCAACCCCGATTTGAAATGGCGACAATCCCTGCAAGGCATTGAAGAATTGACCGTGAAGCAAACGGCTATTTTGCAAAGCGCGGCGCGAATGGTCAAATCCGGTGGACGCTTGGTGTATGCAACGTGCAGCGTATTGCCGCAGGAAAATGAAGCGATTGCCGAAGCCTTCAGCATTGCCAATCCCGATTTTGTACTAATGCCAGTGGGTGAAGTATTGAACAATCTGAAAATCTCCAATGCCGCCACCTTGTGCGCTGGCGGGGAAGATGGATTACGCTTCCTACGCCTGTGGCCACATCGCCATCACACCGATGGATTCTTTGCCGCTGTATGGGTTCGTCAATAATGCCACCATGCTTGAGTCACCGCCGCCGCGCCGATTGCACCCCATTCAAATGCCCAACGGTTTGCAATACTTTATTCAAGCGCCCCGAATTACTCACCTCCACGGTAAATAACATGGATGCCATGCCGCGCACAGATTCGGTATGTACACCAATGACGTTCATTTTTTCTTTGGTGAATACTTCCGATATATCGCGCAATAAACCTTGTCGGTCAATCGCTTGAACGGCTACATCGACCGGATACATCGCCACACCACCACCACCGCCGCTACCGGTACTGTTGTTTCCCGTATCGGTTTTACCGCCCCATTGCACTTCAATCAAGCGCTCTGAACTGCGGGTAACCATGTTGCGCAGATTGGCACAATCGGCACGGTGAATACTCACCCCTTTGCCCTTGGTCACAAAGCCGCAAATGGCATCGGGCGGGGCGGGTTTACAGCATTTACCGAGTTGCGTCATTAAAGAATTCATGCCCACGACCAAAACTCCGTCTTTGCTACGGGCTTCGGAGGCACTGGGTTTTTTGATGAGCGACGACCGTTCATCGGATGCGTTCACGGGCTCGGGGGGGTGAATCACGGCTTCAATCGCCCGCCGCGATAACTCGTCTTTTC
>JBDKGR010000121.1:0-8188 GCA_039798085.1 Pseudomonadota bacterium | reverse complement strand
CCTAAACCCAAACCTAGGCAGGAGGAAACGATTTTTCAAGGACACCCTGAAATCATTCATTCGGCATGGCAGTGGCTGCTCGTGGGGTGTACTGCGGGCATAGCGTATTTGTATTATTTGGCGCAAAGCATGACCATCAAGTACGAAATTACCACCCAGCGCATACGGATAGAACGTGGTTTGCTATCCAAGAAAAAACAAAATCTGGAACTGTTCCGCGTGGATGATTTCAGTATCAGCAAACCGTTGGGAATGCGCTTGTTGCACAACTGTCGTTTGGAGTTGCGCTCCACCGACCCGGATACTCCGAATCTCATGATCTATGGTGTACATGATTTAGAACAGTTGGCCGAAAGAATGCGGGAATGCGCTCAATATGAACGTGGTCAGCGGCAGATTACGACGGTGGTGCAGGCGTGAGCGAAATTTGCTCTAGCCTATACTCTCTAGTTCAGATTAAAGAAAGGAATCTCAATGTTCAAGATTGAAGGATTTGACAAATTACAAAAGAAATTTGATGACTTCGCAAAGAAAGCGGAAGTATTAGACGGTCAACATCATGTTCCCGTGCCAGAGCTGCTTACGGATGCATTTGTGTCGCAGCACACTTCGTTTTCATCCACCGATAAAATGTTTGCTGCGAGCGGATTTACGGTTAAAACCCAAGAAGACTTTGCTGCTATTCCCGATGCTGAATGGGATGATTATATTCGTTCCATTTCTAGCTTCGACGATTGGCAAAGTATGCTCCGTGCAGCGGGGAAAGAATGGACGAAGCGGAAAATTGGTTTATAAGTCATAGCCGACCAATTAATGAGTCCACCAGACATGCACGAAAAGCCGTGCATGTCTGGTGAGTTAAAATGTTAGGCGAAATACACAATATCTCACAGACTATGAATGGATTGAAAAATGAAAAAATTTGATCTTAATATCGAAAGAATTCTTGAAAATTGGGAGGTATACCATGCAATTAGAGAAATAATTGCCAATGCACTTGATGAGCAGTTGTTGACAAAAACAAAACAGGTGGAAATTTTTAAGGACAGAGATTTTTGGGTAATTCGTGATTTTGGGCGTGGAATAAAATATACACATCTTACACAAAATGAAAATCAAGAAAAAATAATATGCCCCAATGTGATTGGAAAATTTGGAATCGGCTTAAAAGATGCTTTTGCAACTTTTGATAGAAGAGGTGTTATTGTAAGTGCGAAATCAAAACATGGAAATATTTCTATAGAAAAATCACCAAAACAAGGATTTCAAGATATTATTACTTTGCATGCAATAATTAATGATGCAGCCGATCATGATTTTATTGGTACAGAGTTTGAGTTAAGTGGGGTTTCTGATAAAGATATTGAGGATGCAAAAAGACTTTTCTTGAGATTTTCAGGTGAGGAAGTTATTGAAACGACAAAGCAGGGGCAGATTGTTAAGCGCAATAAAGATTACGGTAATATCTATATAAACGGCGTAAAAGTTGCTGAAGAGGAAAATTTTTTATTTAGCTACAACATTACAACATTAAATTCCTCCATTAAGAAGGCGCTGAATAGAGAGCGGACAAATGTTGGGCGTACTGCATATACAGAATCAATTAAAAAAATATTATTATCTTCAACAAAAAAAGAAGTTATTGAGATGCTTGCGAAAGATTTAACCAATATCAATGCGGGAACGGAGCATGATGAACTGGGTTGGATTGATGTTCAAGAACACTCTGTAAAAATATTAAATCAAGAAGGTACATATCTCTTCATAACTTCATTTGAAGCAATGCAACACCCAGACATGATTGAGCAAGCGAGAAATAGTGGCCATGAAATCATTGTAATACCGGAAAACTTGAAAATAAAAATTCGAGATTCAAATGATTTATCAGGAAATCCAATCGTTGATATCGGGCAATTTATATCAAATTACAATGATAGTTTTGAGTTTAATTTTATTGATTCAGAGAAATTTAATGATAAGGAGAAAATTATATACGAATGCACTGAAAAAATAATTGAAATATTTGGTGGGAAACCAAAAAAAGTTAAAGAAATAAAAATTTCATCTACGATGAGGCGAGATTTGTTTTCTGGAGTTGAAACGCTTGGATGTTGGGATGAAAAATCATGTTCAATTGTTATTGATCGAAAGAGTTTGAAAACAATCTCAGGTTATTCTGGCACATTGATTCATGAGTTGATTCATGCCAAAACAGGGTGCGATGATGTTACAAGATCATTTGAAAATGAACTAACCAATGTAATAGGTCATATTTGCAGCCAGTTACTTGATAATAATTTTATTTCAGGTAAAGCCCATGCCTAGACATACCTAGATTTTCATGCACTAAAGGGGATGTGTTCAAATTCTTGTGTTCCCTGCTTTATTGTTCACCCAATGAAAAAGCCCACCAAATAGTGCTATTTCTTGGATGGTTTGCAGCGTTATTGCACATGCACCTTGTGCGCTTCCATATAGGAGCGCAGAACGGCATTGATGCGGGTTTGGTAGCGTTTCCGGTGTGGCGAAAGAAATCGAGAACATCCTCATCAAGACGTAGCGAAACCAGCTTTTTGCCATGCGGGACATCAGCAGCTTTCACCCAAATCGCATCTGGTCGAAATGGGGCATCGCTTGTATCAATTTGATCGTCCGGTAACGTGGACAGCGCAGCCAACCGTGCCTTTTGAAGGTGGGATTCGATTGTCTGACATAAATCATTGATTTACATGGGTTTTTATCTCATGGGTCTGCATCTGTTCCCCTGTTTGTTCCCCGCTTTTGTGTTTGATACCCCTGTTGTTCCGGCTCATGGCTGGTTCACTGGTGTTTCTGGATGGTCATTCATGCCGCATGACGTGGGGCTGGTGTAGGTGAATGTGCTGTATTCGGATATGGATACCTTCGCCAAAAGGAGAGGAGGTTATTGCCTCGCGTAGGCTCATTTTTCAGTAAGCTATTATATTGATAGCAAACAATGCAATACCCATAAGGGCTAGAGGCATAAATCAGGGGGTATAAATGGGCTTCCCCTTTGGCGTATGAAAATCTGAATATGCCTAGGCGTGTACGCGGCAAAACCGGCAAAACCTCCTTTTTTGCAGGATTCCTAGGGTTTTTACCTATCTTTGGGCAAAGAAAAACGGCAACTCATGAATTCATGGGTTGCCGTTGTTGGGAGAGAACTGGGAACGTTTAGGCTTTCAGTGTGGGGTGAAGTTGGTAGCGTTCGCTGGGTCGCCCGCCTTTAGAACTTGGGCTTGAAGTTTGACAGGCTATCCAGCCGTATTCTTCCAGCAACTGCGCTGCTTTGCGCACGGCATCCGGTGTGGTCAATCCCGACCAGTTCTTTTTCACTATCTCGCGCGGTGTGAACAAACCAGACTTCCATTCACCCGCTTGTAGCTTTTTCAGCAAAGCACTCGCCCCATTGGTTTCTGGTGTCATGGCAACGGAATACATCCGTTCGGCATGGGTGCCAGATAGTTGGTTGTGCAAATCATTCAGGGCTGCATTGTTGGATGATGCTTTGCCCACGGTTTTAGCCGCTTGCTGCATCGCCCACGCGCGGCTTGCTGCATCTTTAATGCTACGGGCTGCCATGCTTTGGGTAGCACCGGTATCGCGTGTAATCGCCGCATCCGATTCAATGGCGGCTATCCGGCTGCGAAGGTCAATCTCTGCCTGCCTAACGTCCAACTGGTGGTTATCCGCGCCCGTGGTGAGCGCTAATTGAACCGCTACGATGGTGCAAACCTCCAAGCCCAACACGGCGAAGGCGAACAAGGTGAGTGCCCAACGTCGTGCCCTTAAATCTCGTTCCGTCATCATTGCGGCGATTAGGAACGCTCCCATTTCGCTAGCAACAAACATAAGGGCGGCGAAGGTTGCAAGCTCTTGGAGGCTTTTATCGGATTCCAACGCCATTGCACCATGCTTGAAATACTCTAGGGTGACGTAGCTTGCCCATACGCCCATTGATGCGCAAACAAGGGCAAGTACGACGTAGCCCCAGCGGGGCAAATTGCGGGATGTGGGGGATTGTGTGCCCAATTCGGGCGTGAGAATGGTCATGGTTTTGACTCCTTTGTGAGCTTCAAAAACCACCATTTGCCTTACTAGGGCAAAGATGGGGCTGGGGGTAGTAACATGTACAAAGCCATGCCGCCGCCTTACGGTTAGGACGCTCCCAGCCCCAAAACCAGCATGAAAACGGCGCAATGCCGCATTCAACAAAAATTCAGGACATGAAAAAACCTCGTTGTCGGGGAGGTTGCCCGCTGTATCTGTAGTGTGTTCAGCACCGTGGTGGATTGTGCCATGAAAGTGGCATGAATGGACGATTGTCGTTATCATTCTGCCATGATTAAGAGCTTTGCCAACAAAGAAACCGCCGCACTGTTTGCTGGATTGCGGGTACGGCGTTATGGGGCGGATTGGGCGGATATTGCACGGCGCAAACTGACACAGATTCATGCCGCCATAGAGGTGGAATCCCTTCGCTTGCCACCGGGTAACCGACTGGAAAAGCTGGTAGGTGACCGTGCGGGGCAGTGGAGTATTCGCATCAATGCCCAATGGCGTATCTGCTTTGCATGGGTAGACGGCAACGCCCATGATGTTGAAATTGCCGATTACCATTAAAAAGGGGAAACCATGAAAATTAGAATGGAAGACTTGGCAACCACGGATTTTTCTGACGTTGCCGATATGGATGTACCGCGTGTGCCCCCCATTCATCCGGGGGTAATCCTGTTGGAAGACTGGATTAAACCTATTGGAATCAGTCAATACGCCCTTGCCAAAGCGATTAACGTACCGCCTAGGCGTATCAATGAAATTGTGAAGGGTTCGCGCGGCATTACGGTAAATACGGCGCTGCGACTGGGTGCATTTTTTGGTACGGATGCGCAAAGTTGGATTAACCTCCAAACCCATTACGACACTGAAACCGCCCGCCAAACAATGGTGGATATATTGGGGCGCATTACGCGCGGTGAGTTCGCCCACGCCGCCCACTGATTCCCTGCCATAATTGCGTTTGTATTCTTTAGAAACCGCCGTAGCGCCTGCCCGCGTTCGGTGGTTTTTTCTTTGGTGGATTATGTTGTTCTTTCGTTAAAACGGGATGTCATTTCCATTGAATTCATGGTTATCGTCATTGGGGCTGGTGGCTGCTTTTTCCTTGATTCCGCGTTTCCTTCCCGCGTGATAGGCGCTCATGGCTTGGTGTGCCGTAACGTCTAACCCGTAGCGGGTCGTGCCGTCATTGGCTTGCCATGTGGATATGGCGGATTCCCCGCTAATTGCCACAGCATCCCCTTCTTTGAGCCGCTCCAATACCTCTATGGCGCTTTCAGAAAAGGTGATAGCGCTTACCCATAGCTGGTTATTTGCCTTATCGGTGGTCGATAGCTTGAAGGTGGCGAAGGGTTTGCCGCTTTTGGAGCTGCGCACCGTTACCCCGCCTTTGAGCTTGCCCTGAATCAGTACATCAAAGCTCATGCCGTTGCCCCTCTAACCGTGTTGTAGATAGCCGTTCCTTCCACGTAGGTTTAACGGCTTGCAGCTTTGGGGCTGGTATTGGAACTATGGGGGCTGGTGCTTCAGTTGCCACATGGATGGTCAGGCGATTGGCGTGCAGCTTTTTCACCAGTTCGCGGATTTGCTCTTCTGATTGCCCTGCAATGCGTGCCTTCAAAATCGCATCTACTTCGTAATCAGGCCAGCCCCGTGCCCGATGCCCAATCAATACGCCCTTGGTGAAAAGTCCATCCCGAATCTGGTTGTAAATGCTTGCCTTCGAGCGATGCCCCAGCACCTTCATCACTTCGTCTAATCTCAAAATAACCATATATACGTCCCTATCCGTCTTTAGCGGTTGTTGCGAATGAGGGGGACTGTGCTGTCACGACTTGAATTACGCGAGTCACGACCAAAAAAAATAGCAGGAGATTTTTCCTGCTACGGGGCGTGTTTCGGGCTAATGGGGAATAGAACGAAATTGTTCAAGCACGCTTCGCGCTTGGGGAAGCGATACATCGGGTTTTGCTTGCCATTGGACGCTTTGTAGTAGCACGTAAAATTTCGGGCTACTTTTGCCCAAAACCTTTTCAGCCCCCGTGACGGTCACACTACTGTTATGCGTTACCGTTACACAGTGCTGTGTGTGTATGGGGGCATACCCGTAAATCAAAAAAGCAACGCTTGATATTCCGATATATTGAATTAAATCAACGATATACAGCGTTTCAATCCGAAAAAGCAACGCCAAAAAGAAACGCTATTTGGCTGCTTCAGCCGCCGCCGCATTCATTGAGGCTGCTAGGCGTTTTACCCGTTAATCAGCATTTATTACCCGTTAAAGTGCATGATTCAAAAGAAACTACTTCCTCGCCGTGGTGGTACAGATTCAACCATCGGCGCAGCTCATCAATGCCACTGAAAATGCCTTTAACCTTGATGCCACCAGTAGAACGGGTGATGGTGGGTGCATATTTGCTTGTCTTCATGCCGATGTTGCCCGTGACAAAGCCCGTGACCAAGGCGGTAATGGTGTTGAGGTTGGCGGCTATTTGGTGGGGATACTTACCTTTTGCGTTCACACCTTTGCACACTTCAGCGTGTCGGTTAAAGCACGAAACGCATAGCCCATATGCAATGATTTTGGGCGTTTTTCTCTTGCATCGCACGCACTGGAAATAATCGGGGCGTGCTGGGTTTTTGCGAATGTTGCCATTGACAAAAACAGAGGCGTAGTGGGCTGATGGTAGAGCATGAATACCGACCGTATTGTCATGTTGTTCACCAATAGGACACCCCTTGCAGGCATCACGGTGGTTTTTGTGGCACTGGATACACGCCTTCAATGTGATATTGGCACGCATCCGTTCGCAATGGAACACAGGCGGCGCACCATCATGAATGACAAAGAATTGAATTTCCATGTAAGCAACCCCGATAAATCGAAGTTGCTTACTGTTCTGTCACGACTCAAAAACCAAAAAAGGAGGTTTTGCCGGTTTTGCCGCGTACACGCCTAGGCATATTCAGATTTTCATACGCCAAAGGGGAAGCCCATTTATACCCCCTGATTTATGCCTCTAGCCCTTATGGGTATTGCATTGCTTGCTATCAATATAATAGCTTACTGAAAAATGAGCCTACGCGAGGCAATAACCTCCTCTCCTTTTGGGGCGTTAGGCTGCTTTGAACTGAATCACCTCCCCGCCCATGCGCAGTTGATCGGGTGGGCACTTGGCGTTACGGCATTGGGCATCGGTCAATGGCATGGGGATACTTCCTGTAGAGCTTATGGGATAGGGGAACAACTTTCAGTCATTCCCTGTTTGTTCCCCGATATGTTCCCCACTTTAGGATTGGCAGTCAATGGTTCTTACTGTCATTCCCTGTCGGATAGATACCCGTGCCCGAAAGCAAAAAGCCCGCCGGATGTAACTCCTTGGCGGGCTTTGTTCTTGATATTGGCGGAGAAGGTGGGATTCGAACCCACGGTAGGGTCGCCCCTACGCTTGATTTCGAGTCAAGTACATTCGACCACTCTGCCACTTCTCCTGAAACTCGAAGCGCGTATTCTAGCTGATGATTAGGGGGTCAACACCGCTAATCCTTGCATATAAGGACGCAGCGCTTCAGGAATGGTGACACTGCCATCGGCATTTTGGTAATTTTCCAACACCGCCACCAGCGTGCGCCCTACCGCCAGCCCCGAACCGTTCAGGGTGTGAACTAGCTCATTTTTGCCCTGCGCATTTTTGTAACGCGCTTGCAGACGGCGGGCTTGGAAGGCTTCGCAGTTGGAAACCGAACTAATCTCGCGGAACGTGTTTTGGGCAGGCAGCCACACTTCCAAATCGAAAGTTTTGCTCGCACCAAAGCCCATATCGCCTGTACACAAGCTCATTACGCGGTAGGGCAAACCCAATTTTTGCAAAACGGCTTCTGCGTGCCCGACCATCGCTTCCAGCGCCTCATAACTCTTTTCGGGGTGGACGATTTGCACCATTTCCACTTTGTCAAATTGGTGCTGGCGAATCAGCCCGCGAATATCGCGCCCACCGCTACCCGCCTCGGAACGGAAGCAGGGCGTATGCGCCGTGAGTTTGATGGGCAAATCGGCTTCGGGCATCACCACATCGCGCACAAAGTTGGTCAGCGGCACTTCGCT
>JBDKGR010000120.1:0-8200 GCA_039798085.1 Pseudomonadota bacterium | reverse complement strand
GATATTTTTCTTCGGTAAGTTGGGAAATATGCCAGCAGCACGAATACCCTGTCCCAGAATGCACGTTGCATACCAAATCAGCTGCTAGCACTTATGGAGTCTGCAAAAGCAAAAGCAATTTTTTCGGCTCACCCAAAGGTCGCCGTTAGCCCGTGGATGCAGTTGTGGCGAAAATCGAGGCTTTATAAAGGAATCTCCATGCAAACTGGCAAACCCATTCTGATTAACGGCAAACCTCTGGGTAGCGGGCGCTTTCCCACCATTTGTACGCCCTTGGTGGGGCGCACCCGTGAACAAGTGTTAGCCGAACTAGCCTTGGTTGTTGTCAAACAACCGGATTTATTAGAGTGGCGTGTGGATTTCTTTCAAGACATCGACAACACCTCGGCGGTGGTGGCGTTGGCGGCGGATATTCGGCAAGCGGCGGCGGGTATTCCGGTTTTGTTCACTCGCCGCTCGATTCGGGAGGGAGGCGAATCCATTCCTCTCGATGAAGCCGGGGTCGTAGCGCTTATTGAATCGGTGTGCGCCAGTGGACAAATCGAATTGGTCGATTTTGAAATGAATAACAACCCAGCCGATATTGCCCAAGTCCGGGCTGCGGCACAGAAGCATGGGGTGGCTTTGGTGCTATCTTTCCATAATTTCCAAAGCACCCCTTCACAAGAGATCATTGAACAACGCTTTGAACAAGCCCAAAATTTGGGTGCAGATGTTGCCAAAATAGCCGTCATGCCGCAGCGCTTGGAAGATGTGCTGGCAGTGTTTGGTGCAACACTGGCATCCAGCCAAAAACTTGCTATTCCTTTGATTAGTATGTCGATGGGCGGTTACGGTTCACTTACCCGCTTGTTTGGTTGGGTCTTTGGCTCGGCGATGAGCTTCGCGGTGGGCGCGGCGGCTTCGGCACCCGGGCAAGTTCCGATTGAAGATATGGATACGGTACTGGCGTTGTTACAAAAATCTATCAATAGATGAAACGAATGAAACGAATGAAACGAATGAAAGAGATGGAAACGGGCGAAGGTTTACACTGCGAATATGAAAAATACTTACGATATTGAACATCTCAACGAGTGCGGCGAAATCGAATTACGGCAATTCGAGCGACTTGTCCCTGAAGTCCAAGCCAGTGCTGAGCAGCCAGTGATTCGCTATTCAGCTCGCGGTGAATCCCGCCCCCGTTTGGGAGGATCGCCACAAATCTGGCTGCATTTGTCCGCCCAAGTGGCATTGCCGATGATGTGCCAACGCTGCCTCACCACGGTGGAAACGGCTATCGCTATTGAACGAAAATTCCGCTTTGTTGCCACCGAAGAGCAAGCCCTATTGGAAGATGAAGAATCGGAAGAGGATATTTTGGTGCAAAACCCAGATTCTTCTGCATTCAATTTACGCGAACTGCTAGAAGATGAACTCATCATGGCACTGCCAATGGTGGCGATGCACGAAGAATGTACCCCTCCCGTGCCGCTTGCTGAGGAAAAGATCAATCCATTTGCAGTGTTGGGGCAACTCAAAAAATAAGAGCCAAAAATAAGAACTATAATGCTGGGTTGCTGCGCACGCGGGTAGTTATTGCTTGGTTGCGCTTATCTACGTGAATTCACGTTACCAACCACTTCCTAGGAATCGATTATGGCAGTCCAACAAAATAAAAAATCCCCTTCTAAGCGCGGTATGCACCGCTCACACAACGCTTTGACCGTACCCGGCATCGCGGTTGAACCCACCACTGGCGAAATTCATCTGCGCCACCACATCAGCCCCAACGGTTTTTACCGTGGTCGCAAAGTGTTGAAAACCAAATCGGAAGCCTGATTCTTTTCCTGAATCAAGGGTTTCTTTTATCCAAGCCCGAAGCTACTTCACCGTGGCATCGGGCTTTTGTTTTGTCTGTACGATATAAACCATGATAACCATCGCTGTGGACTGCATGGGAGGCGATCACGGCCCCCAGATTACTTTGCCCGCTTGCCGTCAATTTTTAACACAGCACCCCGAAGCGCATCTGCGTATGGTCGGTTTGCCGCAAGCCATGAGCGGTTTTACCCACCCCCGCGCGACCATTATTGAAGCCAGCGAGGTCGTTACGATGGACGATCCACTCGAAATTGCGTTGCGTAAGAAAAAAGATTCCTCCATGCGCGTTGCCATCCAGCAAGTGAAAAATGGTAGCGCCCAAGCTGCCGTCTCTGCGGGAAATACGGCAGCGTTGATGGCGATTGCACGCTATTTGCTCAAAACCCTTGAAGGGGTCGAACGCCCTGCGCTGGCGGGGCAGATTCCGAACATCACGGGCAACGGAACCATGATGCTGGATTTGGGCGCGAATGTCGATTGCTCTGCCCAGCATTTATTGCAGTTTGCGGTACTGGGTTCGACGCTGGTATCGGCGCTCACGGGCAAAGAATCGCCCACCGTGGGTTTGCTCAACAACGGTACGGAAATCATCAAAGGCAACGAAGTGATTAAGCAAGCCGGAGAGTTATTGCGTGCGGCATCCGAATCGGGCGATTTGAATTTTTATGGCAATGTCGAAGGCAATGATATTTTCAAAGGTACGGTCGATTTGGTGGTGTGCGATGGTTTTGTCGGCAACATCGCCTTGAAAACGATTGAAGGGCTGGCATCCATGTTCAGCACGACCTTGAAAGCGGAATTTTCTAAAAATACGTTCACCCAAATTGCGGCGGCGGCGGCGTATCCGGTGCTGACATCGTTCAAAAACCGTTTTGACCATCGGCGTTACAACGGGGCGGCATTTTTGGGTTTGCGCGGCTTGGTTTTCAAAAGTCACGGCTCGGCGGATGCGTTGGCTTTTGAAACCGCACTCAACCGCGCGTATGATGCAGCCCACCACAATTTGCTGGACAAAGTTCAAGCGCGTGTAGCCCATGCTGCACCGTTGATGATGTCAGAATAAACACGTTATGAAAACTTATTCACGAATAACAGGTACGGGCAGCTATTTGCCCCCACGCAAGCTGAATAATACCGATATGGTGCAGTTGCTTGCTGAACGCGGAGTCGAAACATCGGATGATTGGATTACCGAACGCACCGGCATTACATCGCGCCACTTTGCCGACGAAAACGTTTTTAGCAGCGATTTAGGCGTAGAAGCTGCCAAGAAAGCACTAGAAGCCGCTGGCAAAAATCCGCAGGATATTGACCTCATCATCGTAGCAAGTTCTACACCGGATATGGTGTTCCCTTCCACCGCGTGCATTTTGCAAAATAAATTGGGCGCTAACGGTTGCCCCGCGTTTGACGTGCAAGCGGTGTGCAGTGGCTTTATTTATGCGCTTACCATCGCGGATTCCATGATTCAATCGGGTGCAGCCAAATGCGCTTTGGTGGTGGGTGCAGAGGTTTTTTCGCGTATTCTGGATTTCAATGACCGCACCACTTGCGTGCTGTTCGGTGACGGCGCGGGCGCGGTGGTGCTCGAAGCCTCCGAAACCCCCGGAATTTTGTCCACCGATTTGCACGCCGATGGCAAACACGTTGGCATTTTGTGCGTTCCCGGTCATGTGAACGGCGGTCAAATCATGGGCGATCCGGTTCTGAAAATGGACGGGCAAGCGGTGTTCAAACTCGCAGTCGGTTTATTGGAAAACGCCGCCAAAGCCGTGCTGCAAAAAGCCAATCGCACCGAAGCCGATATTGATTGGTTGATTCCCCACCAAGCCAATATCCGCATCATGCAAGGTACGGCGCGTAAATTGAAATTGCCGATGGAAAAAGTCGTGGTAACCGTGCATCAACACGGCAATACGTCGGCGGCTTCGATTCCCTTGGCGCTCGATACCGCTGTGCGTGCGGGTCAGGTCAAAACCGGACAAACGCTGTTGTTAGAAGGCGTTGGCGGTGGCTTTACATGGGGCGCGGTGCTTCTTATTTTGTAAATTTTGAAACATGAAAAATTTTGCATTTGTTTTTCCGGGACAAGGTTCCCAATCGGTAGGAATGTTGGATGCGTGGGGCGATCACCCCATCGTTGCACAAACGCTGCAAGAAGCATCGGATGCGCTGAATGAAGATATGGGCGCGTTGATTCACGCAGGTTCTAAAGAAGCCTTGGCGCTCACCACCAACACCCAGCCCGTGATGCTGGTCGCGGGTGTGGCAGCATACCGCGTGTGGATGGCGGAAGTGGGCGTTGCGCCTTCCGTGGTCGCGGGTCATTCGTTGGGTGAATACACCGCCTTGGTCGCAGCAGGTTCATTGACGTTGGCACAAGCCGCGCCGCTAGTGCGCCTGCGGGCTGAGGCGATGCAAGCCGCCGTTCCCGTTGGCGTGGGCGCAATGGCAGCGATTTTGGGTATGGATTCGGAAAAAGTCCGTGCGGGTTGCGCGGAAGTAACCGCTTCGTTCGCGGCTGATTCGGGCGAAGTGGTCGAAGCGGTGAATTTCAACGACCCTGCCCAAACCGTGATTGCTGGTAGCAAAGCCGCCGTCGAAAAAGCCTGCGCTGCGTTGAAGGCGGGCGGTGCGAAACGCGCCCTGCCCTTGCCCGTGTCCGCGCCCTTCCATTCCTGCTTGATGAAACCTGCTGCGGAGAAATTGAAAGCGCGGCTGGAACAAATCGACATCGCCACGCCCCAAATCGCCTTGGTGAATAACATTGATGTAGTGGTAGAAACCGATGTACAACGCATCCGTGACGCGCTGTATCGCCAAGCCTTTGGCCCCGTGCGCTGGGTGGAATGTGTGCGTGCGATTAAAGCGCGGGGCATTGATACGCTGGTCGAATGTGGCCCGGGTAAAGTATTGGCAGGGATGGTGAAACGCATTGATGCCGATTTGACCGGATTAGCCATTTTTGACCCCACAACGCTGGCAGATGTAAAAGGAAATTTACAATGAATACTATCAATTCAGTAGCACACATCGCACTGGTGACGGGCGCTTCACGCGGAATTGGTGCTGCCATCGCATTGACGTTGGCAAGCCAAGGTTATCGTGTAATCGGCACTGCCACCACCGAAGCGGGCGCTGCCAAAATCACCGAAGCACTTTCCGCCTACGCCGGATGCAGCGGGCGCATGTTGAATGTCACCGAAGCGGGTGCGGGCGAAGCGCTGGTGGATGCGGTTGCCAAAGAATACGGCGGATTGCACGTCTTGGTGAACAATGCGGGCATTACCCGCGATAACCTCGCTATGCGCATGAAGGATGAGGAATGGGATGCCGTGATGGAAGCCAATTTGAAAGGCGTTTTCCGCATGAGCCGCGCCGTGATGCGCACCATGATGAAACAGCGTTATGGGCGGATTATTAACATCACTTCCGTAATCGGTGCATCCGGTAACGCAGGGCAAGCTAATTATGCGGCGGCAAAAGCGGGTGTGGCGGGTATGACACGCGCCTTGGCAAAAGAGCTGGGTTCGCGCAACATCACCGTGAACTGCATCGCGCCCGGATTCATCGAAACCGATATGACCGCCGTCTTGCCCGAAGCGCAGCAAAAAGCCTTGATGAGCCAGATTCCGATGGGGCATCTCGGCAAGCCCGAAGACATTGCCCATGCGGTCGCCTACCTCGCCTCGCCCTTGGCGGGTTATGTGACAGGGCAGGAATTGCATATCAATGGCGGTATGTATATGTAGCTTACACAGCTTGTCCATGTAAAATGCAGCGCTCTTTTTCTTTTTTCCAACCCTTAAAGGGAAGTTATGACCGATATTGAAACCCGTGTTAAAAAAATTATTGCTGAACAACTTGGTGTAGAAGATGCTCAAGTAATTAGTGAAAAATCCTTCGTTGCCGATCTCGGTGCGGATTCTTTGGACACCGTTGAATTGGTGATGGCCTTGGAAGATGAGTTCGGTATTGAAATCCCTGACGAAGATGCAGAGGGTATTACCACCGTACAAGCAGCCATTGATTACGCGAAAGCACACTACAAGGCTTAATTCAGCTTTTTTGCTTTTTTGCTTTTTTGCTTTTTTTCCCTTAACTCCTGCCTATTTTGCCTATGTCCCGTCGTCGTGTTGTTGTTACTGGGTTGGGTTGTGTGTGTCCTGTTGGCAATACCGTTGCCGAAGCGTGGGCGAACATCCTTGCAGGTCAATCGGGTATCCAAAAAATTTCCCGATTTGATGCCTCCACTTTTTCTTGTCAAATCGCGGGAGAAGTACGCAATTTCAACCTAGATGCCTATCTTTCCAGTAAAGAAGCCCGTAGTATGGATACCTTTATCCATTACGGTATCGCTGCGGCGGTACAAGCCGTGGAAGATGCGGGGTTGCCCACAGGGGATGCGTTAGGGGAAGAAGAGTCCACCCGTATCGGTTGCGTTATCGGTGCGGGTATGGGTGGCTTACCCTTGATTGAGAGTATGCACGGTGAGTTCACCAATCGAGGTGCTCGTCGCATTTCCCCATTTTTTGTGCCAGCCACTATTGTGAATATGACGGCTGGTCACGTTTCTATGCGTTACGGCTTCAAAGGGCCGAATATCGCTATCGCTACGGCGTGTACTACGGGTTTGCATTGCATCGGCGAAGCGGGTCGTATGATTGAATACGGAGATGCCGATGTCATGATTGCGGGCGGTTCAGAGTCCACCGTATCGGCGTTGGGTATTGGTGGTTTTGCCTCCATGCGTGCGTTGAGTACCCGTAACGACGACCCCGCCACCGCTTCCCGCCCTTGGGATAAAGACCGTGATGGTTTTGTATTGGGCGAAGGTGCGGGTATCGTGGTGTTGGAATCTTATGAACACGCGGTACGACGGGGTGCCAAAATCTACGCCGAATTGTCGGGCTTTGGTATGAGTGCCGATGCCGGACACATGACCGCGCCCAATATGGATGGACCTCGCCGTGCCATGCTCAACGCTATGCGCAATGCGGGTGTGAATCCCGACCAAATTGATTACCTCAATGCCCACGGAACCTCCACTCCGCTGGGTGATTTGAATGAAACCCATGCAATTAAAGCCGCGTTGGGCGATCATTGCAAAAAAGTGGTGGTTAGCTCGACCAAATCCATGACCGGACATTTGCTCGGTGGTGCGGGTGGCGTGGAATCGGTGTTTACCGTGCTGGCATTGCAGCATCAAATTGCGCCGCCTACCATGAACCTCATCAACCAAGACCCCGCTTGTGATTTGGATTATTGTGCCAACGCCGCACGCCCCATGCGCATGGATTACGCCCTGAAAAATAACTTTGGTTTCGGTGGTACGAACGGTTCTTTGGTCTTTAAGCGCGTGTAATGCCTCGTAGCCGAACTGCACCACCGATTCGGGTGGAAGTTCGGCGTTCGCGCTGGCAGTTGGCGTGTGTGGTGCTATTGTTTTTGATGGCATTGGCGATTGCACCTCCGCTTTCCCTGCTACTCTTTTTTATTCCCCTGATTGCTTGGTATCGTTCCCCCATTGGCATTTTGGAGTGGAATGGTGCAACATGGCTTTGGAACGAAGTTCCCATGCAGACCCTCGTTTTGCAGTTGGATTGGCAATACGGCATGGTGGTTTCGGGGTTATGGTTAGATTCACCCAGTATCGAATTACGCCGTGCTATCGTGCAGGGTGGTGATGTTCAGCATTCAACATTCAACGCTCAATCAGCGCCCCAATAACCGCCCCAGCCGCTAGCAACCACATCATGTGGATGGAAGTTGTTCGCATGAGTGCAATGGTTGCAATGCTGATAAGCCATAACCACCACCGTTCACCACCGCCTTGGCTGGCTGCTAAAACCCAACCCGTGGCGATTAAAAGCGCAATCACAATCGGGGCTAGCCCTTGCTTGAAGGCACGGACGATGCGGCGTTCGCGGTTATTGTGACCCCAACGCGATGCCGCAAATGCCAAGGTGGTACTCGGGAGCAAAATCCCCACCATTGCAATCACCACGCCAGCCAGTGCGGGAAGCCATGCTTGTGTACCTGCTGCAATGCCACCCCCCGCATTCAAACCGACATTCCAACCCAGTACGGCAATAAACAACAGATTCGGTCCGGGGGCTGCTTGTGCCAAGGCAATGGAAGAGGTGAATTGTCCTTCCGTCAGCCATGCTTTTTGGGTGACCAAATAGCTGTGCATATCCGGTACAGTCGTAATCGCACCCCCGATGGCGAGAAGCGAGAGTGATAAAAAATGGGTGAATAAATTGAGCCAATCGGCAATAGAAAAATGCAAAATCATAAACTTTGGGTTACCGTTGGATTAGGTTAATTTCCGATA
>JBDKGR010000119.1:0-8443 GCA_039798085.1 Pseudomonadota bacterium | reverse complement strand
AGGATGTAGAAGTCATGAAAGACCGAATTAAAAATGGTGCTAATCTTTTAGAGAGCCACGTATTTCAGTTTGATTTTCTAAACGATGACTTTTCCAAGCTCCCCAAGGGTTTGCAAGATATTATCAAAAACCCTGAAAAATGCAAAAAACTGGTGGTCTATATCAATCCACCGTATGCCGAAGCCACTACTGCGAGAACTGTAACCGGAACAGGGGCGAATAAGGCTGGAGTTGCCACCGCCCACAAAGCCAGCGAACATTACAAACCCCAAATTGGCAGTGCCTCCAATGAGATATTTGCCTTGTTCATGGCAAGAATTTATGAAAAAATGCCGTATGCCATTTTAGGGCAATTTTCAAAAATGAAGTTTATTCAGGGTTCAAACTTCCGTCAATTCAAAGGTTATTTTTTAGCTCAATACCTTGGTGGTTTTATTGTTCATGCCAATACATTTGATAATGTAAAAGGTAAATTTCCTATTGGTTTTACACTTTGGAATTTAGATAAAAAATATAAAATTAAAACTATCAAAACAGAAGTATTAGAATCTAATGGTAAAGTTGTTGCTAGAAAGAAATTCTACGGAAATTTAAGGAAGAGCATCAATCAGTGGCTTGTTCATTTCTATAAAAATGATGAATCGCATATTAAAATTGGAACTTTAAGCACGCGAGGAAATGATTTTCAGAATCAAAAATATATTTATATTGCAACAATTATTGATAATGCAACACATGATACTAAGGTGCAGTTGTCTCGGTTGAATATTATTCCTGTATCTATTTATTTTGCAGTTCGGCATTGCATAGAGGCTTCTTGGTTGAATGATCGTGATCAATTTTTATACCCCAATGAGGGTTGGAAAACCGATACACAATTTCAAAATGATTGTTTAACATTTTCTCTTTTCCACTCTCAAAACAGGATTTCTTCTTTGGATGGCGTTAATCATTGGATTCCATTTTCCGAGCAAGAAGTTAATGCAAAAGATAAATTTGCAAGTTCTTTTATGATCCAATTCATAAAAGGCAAACTTAAACCCGAATCGCATGGTAGTTTGATTGGTGAATCTATTCAAAGAACCACACCGCTTGTTTTTTCCAAAGAAGCGCAAGCAGTTTTTGCAGCAGGTAAAGCGCTTTGGCATTATTACCATGAGCAAACTACCGATATGGATCATACTACGTATTATGTAAATGCCAGTTTTTATGATATTCGTGCCCATTTTCAAGGTAGAAATAGCCAAGGTAAAATGAATAATAAAAGTGATGATGCCGTTTACATGGCGCTCATTGACGCATTACGTGAAGCACAGAAAAACTTGCAAAAAGTCATCACACCTAAAATCTATGCGTATGGGTTTTTGAAAGATTGATAGAAATGGAGTTTGTCGGTACAATGACCGGACAATCTTTCTACGTGTTTCTTCATTGCGCCCCTTATGAGCACTTTAATCCTTTCCAAAACCGAGCGTATTGATGTGCGTGCCAGCAGTGCGGTCAAGCAGCTTTTGCAAGAGGCTGCGCGTACCTGCCATAAAAGCGTCAGCGAATTTTTGCTTGATGCGGGGCTGGCGGCGGCGAATCAAACGCTTTCTGATCGGCGGCATTTTGTGCTGGACGATGCCCAATGGCAAGCGTTTGAAGCGGTATTAGAGCGTCCGGTATCGGTCAAACCGCGCCTCCAAAAACTCCTCAATGAGCCGGGAGTTTTGGGGTGATTCGGAAATTATTAGCTTCCGACAAGGTAGATAGTTTCGATTGCGGTCAGCCTGCACTGAACCAGTTTTTGCAGCGTTATGCGTTCGTCAATCAAAAAGCTAATAGCGCAATGACGTATGTCTGCTGCCAAGATGACGTTATCACGGGGTTTTACAGTTTGGCAGTGGGCAGCGTCAGCCCCGAATCGACCCCGCCGCGTGTCACCAAAGGTTTGGCACGCCATCCCGTACCCGTGATGATTTTGGCAAGATTGGCGGTGAATCAAGCCCATCAAGGTCAAGGTTTGGGGCAAGCACTGTTGAAAGATGCGTTACTGCGAACCGCCCAAGCCGCCAACATCGCTGGTATTCGGTGTTTGTTGGTTCACGCCAAGGACGATGCCGCACGCCAATGGTACGAATCGTGGGATTTTGAACCCAGCCCCACCGATCCTTACCATTTATTTTTATTGCTTAAAGATATTCAAAATATCTTCCATATTCCAAAATAGTGAATCCCTACCATGTCCGCTTTGCCCGCTTTTCTGCAAAAAATCTGCCCCCGCGCCGAACTCCAAACCCAGCTTGCCGATTTGCCCAAACCTTGGATATTTACCAATGGCGTGTTTGACGTGCTGCATCGCGGACACGTCGTTTATTTGGCGCAAGCGCGTGCATTGGCGGATGAGGGGCGCGGGAGTTTGATTGTGGCGCTCAATACCGATGCCTCGGTGCGCCGTTTGGGTAAAGGCGATGATCGCCCGTTGAACAACGAAATGGATCGCGCTATATTGATGGCAAGCCAAGAAACGGTGAGTTTAGTGACGTGGTTTGCGGAAGATACGCCCGTCGAAATCATCAGGGAAATTCGCCCCGATGTAGTGGTTAAAGGCGGGGATTACGATATGTCCAAGCTGCCTGAAACGGCGTTGGTTGAATCGTGGGGCGGACACGCGCGGGCGCTCCCGTTTGTCGAAGGTTATTCAACCACTGCGCTGGTGAAGAAAATTCGGGCGCAGCGGTAAAATGGTTTTTGCTATTGATTCAATAGCTGCTTATGCAGATTGGGCGTGCGTTATTGGCGAATCGCTTCAACAGCAATATCAATACGAACATCATCACCCACGTAAGGTGCGTATTTGCCCGCGTTGAAATCGGAGCGTTTCACCACCGTGAATGCGTTTGCGCCAATCGCGTCTTTCTTCATCATCGGGTGGGGCATTGCCAAGAACGATGTCACGGTCAGCGTCACGGGTTTGGTTACGCCTTTCAGGGTTAATTTACCTTCGATTTGCGTGGGCTTGTCGCCTTCAAAAATCACTTTGGTCGATTTGAAGGTGGCGGTGGGATATTTCGCGGTATCTAAAAAGTCTTCGCCTTGAATATGCTCGTTGAAAGTGGTAAATCCGGTGTTCACGGATTTGGTGTCAATCGTAATATCCACCGAACCGGTTTTAGCGGCTTTATCCAGCACGATGTTGCCCGTCGTTTTGTCGAAATGGCTCAATTGGGTGGAAAGCCCAAAATGGCTGTACGAAAAGCGCGGGAAGGTGTGGCTGTTGTCAATCGCAAAGGTTTGGGGTTCTGCGAAGGCCGAAGTTGCGGCAGCGGCTGCGAGGGCGAGAACGGCGAGTTGCTTTTTCATGGTGATACTCCTTGGTTAAAAAATTTAAGAAACGATGAGGTGAAAACGAACCACCACATCATTGGCAACGATGTCCCACTTCGCCCAGCTTCCTTCGCCGATGGAGAAGTCGCCGCGCCGAATGGTGAATGTTCCGTCCAATGCGGCGGTGTTGCCTTGTTGCGTGAGTTTGGCGGGAATCACGATGTCACGGGTTTGCCCTTTGATGGTGAGTTTCCCCGCCACTTCAAATTGGTTGTTGCCCAAGGCTTTGACGCTGCTCGCCACAAATTGCGCCGAGGGAAATTGCGCGGTGTTGAACCACGATTTGCCGCCCAATTCTTGATCCGCATCGCCGGAACCCGCATCCACACTTCCCAGCGCCACGTTAAAACTGACTTTCGCAGCGGCGGGTTTGGCAGGGTCAAAGGCGATTTGCGCATTGAATTGGCGGAAACGTCCCTCCATCTTCACGTTCATTTGCTGGTAGCTGAAACCAATCGTACTTTTATCGGCTTGCACTTGGCGAAATTCCACCGCTTGGGCATTACTCACGCTACCTGCCGCACCCAATCCGACCACAACCGCCGCGCCAAAGGGCAACATCCGCTGCAAAATGCCGTCGCGGTCGATGAAATGGTGTTTCAACGCCGCGCCAATATGTGCCAGCAGCGTCAATCCCAACAGCAGATTCAAACCTTGGTGCAACGTGGCAAGCGATTCGCCCAGCGCCTTATCTTTGCCAATCAAATCGGGCAGCGGCAGCACGCCGAACCACACGGTTTGAAAACCTTTGGCAGAACTCATGAGCCAACCGGAAAGCGGAATCGCCAGCATCAAAATGTAGAGCAGCGCGTGTCCGGCGTGTGCTGCCCATTGCAGCAGCGTGGGCATACTCGCGGGCAGGGCGGGTGGGCGATGCGTGATGCGCCACACCAAACGGAATAGCACGAGGAAAAACGCGCTCACGCCCGCCCATTTGTGCCACGAATAGAACTGCAATTTTTCGGGCGAGAAGGGCAAATCGTGCATATAAATCCCTAATGCGACCAAGCCCAGCAGCACAATCGCCATGCCCCAGTGCAAAATCTTGGCGGTTGCGGTGTAGTGTTCGGGTGGATGTTGAGATGGGTTCATGGGATTTTCCGATCGAAAAAAATAGCAATCCATTGCGATGATGGAAATTTAAGCGCTTTCATTGATTCCAACAAGGGGATAATCCGCAAATCATTATTCTTAAATTGGCAATAATCAATAAACAACCAACGCAGTGGGGTAACAATGGATCGCCTTCAAGCCATGCAGCTTTTTGTCCGTATCGCGGAAACGGGCAGTTTTTCAGGGGTGGCGAATCAAATGGGGCTGGCGGCTTCGGCGGTCACGCGGCAGATTGCGGCGCTGGAAAAACACCTCGGCAGCCAGTTGATGGAGCGCAGCACGCGCCGCTTGCGCCTCACGACGGCGGGTTCGGCGTATTTAGAAAAATGCCGCGTGATTTTGAATCTGCTTGAATCCGCAGAAACCGACATCGCCCAGCAAAACCAAGTGCCGCGCGGATTGATTCGCATCAGTATGCCGATTGCGTTCGGCACGCAGCGCATCGCGCCCTTGCTGCTGGATTTTGCCCGCCGTTATCCCGATGTGGAATTGGATATGGCATTCATTGACCGCCGCCAAAATCTGATTGAAGAAGGCATTGATTGCAGCATTCGCATCACCAGCGCCAGTGGTCTGGCGGCGAGCGATGTGGTGCGCAAATTGGGCGTGAGCCAATTAAAATTGGTAGCATCATCCGCTTATTTGGCGCGGCATGGCGAGCCAAAAGCCTTTGAAAACATCGCCCAGCACGAATTTTTGGGCTACACCGAAACGCGCAATGGTGCGCAGGCATTTCCGTTTCGCAGCCGCATTCAATCCAACAACGGAACGGTGCTAACCGAAGCCAGCGCCCAAGGTTTGGGCATTAGTTGCAGCCCCGATTTCATTGTGGATGAATTCATCGCCGCAGGGCGCGTGCAGCACATTTTGCCCCACCATCCGTTCCCTGAATTGGGTATCTACGCGATGCTGCCCAGCAATCGCCAAGTGCCGCATCGGGTTCGGGCATTGATTGATTTTTTAGCAGAACAACTTTCTTCACAACCATGACTTGGCACGCATCCCTTGAACTGAATTACACCTTGCAAGACGACCGCAGCGTGCTGCATTTTGCCCACAGCGGCCCGTTGCGCGTATTGAAAAGCCTGTACCCCGAAGGCGAGCGCATTTGCCACAACGTGCTGGTGCATCCTCCGAGTGGCTTGGTCGGTGGCGATACCTTAGAAATCCACGCCCATCTTGCCAGCGGCTGCCACGCGCTGGTGACCACCCCCGGGGCAACGCGCTTTTACCGCAGTGAAGGCGATCTTGCCCTGCAACAAACCCATCTGCATTTGCAAGCCGGAGCGCGGATGGAATGGTTGCCGCTGGAAACGATTTTGTACAGCGGTTGCCGCGCCGAAAACCGCCTGCGTATCGAACTCGAACCCGCAGCCGAGTTGTTAGCGTGGGATGTCAGCACGCTGGGATTGAGTCATGCGAACTTGGATTTTGTGCAAGGTTCGTACTGCCAACATATTGAAATTCCGAATGTTTGGTTGGAACGCGGTGTGATCGAAGCGAGCGATACGCGGCTGCTGAATAGTCCGCTGGGGCTGAACGGGCATCGCTGTATGGGCAGTTTGTTTTTTGCGTGCGGCAGTGTGTTGGCGCGGGATCGCAAAGCGTTGTTGCTGGAATCGGCACGCCAGTGTGTGAGCGACCATCCCCTGAACGCCAGTGCCGGTGTTACCAGTCCCAACCCGCAGGTGGTGGTGCTGCGCGTGTTGGGCGATGAGGCGGAAACGGTGATGCAGTTGCTGAAGTCGGTATGGGCGGCGTGGCGGCAAGTGGGCTGGAATCTACCCGCCGTCCCCCCCCGTATTTGGGCGATGTGATGTACTCTTATCACCAAGCAATTGCCGTCATGGTGAGCGTTCTTTCCACCATTGTGCAAGCATAATCGTTGCTATGGCATCCTATATTTTTCGTCGATTGTGGCAAATGATTCCCACGTTGCTGGGGGTTGTGTTGCTGGTATTTTTTCTGTTTCACTGGTTCGGCGGCGATCCGGTGGAAATTATGGCGGGCATGAAAGCCTCGCCGGAACGCATCGCCTCACTCCGCGCCCAGCTCGGTTTGGATCGCCCTGTGTGGGAGCAATTATGGATTTTTATCCGCCAAATTGTGACCTTCGATTGGGGTAAAAGCTGGACGACCAACGAAGCCGTTTCGACGATTTTTGCCACGCGCCTGCCCGCTACGCTCACCATCATGCTGCCGATTTTGGTGCTGGAAATGGTGTTTTCCATCATCGCTGGCATCGCGGTGGCGTATGTGCGCGGTAGCCTGACCGACCACATCATTATGGTGGTGACGACGGTGGCGCTGTCGATTAGCTTTTTGGTTTACGTGATTGTCGGGCAGTACATTTTTGGCTTTGTGCTGGGATGGTTTCCGGTGCAGGGCTGGTCGCAAAGCACTTGGACGAACCTCACCACCTACGCGCCGCTGCCCGTGTTTTTGGCGGTGCTGGTGAGTTTGTCGCCGCTCACGCGCTTGTACCGCAGTTTCTTTTTAGACGAAATCGGGCAAGATTATGTGCGCACCGCCCGTGCTAAAGGGTTGGGTGAAAATACCATTTTGTTCAAACACGTTTTGCGCAACGCCATGATTCCGATTTTGACCAACGTAGCCACCAATTTACCCGGGGTATTTATTGGTTCATTTTTAATTGAAACCTTTTTTTCGATTCCCGGATTGGGGCGCGAAATTATCGTGGCAGTTAATCGTAGCGATTATCCGGTGATTCAAGCCGTCACGGTTTATTTGGCAGTTTTAACGATGGTAATTAACCTGATTACCGATGTTCTCTACCAATTCATCGACCCAAGGGTGACATTGAAATGAGCCACACCATGAATAACGTATGGATGCAAGCATGGCAACGGCTGCGTGCCAACCGCGTGGGCATGGTATCGCTGGGGATTACGGGCGCATTCTTGCTGCTGGTGGCGTTGGCGCTGACGGGCGTAGTCGCCAGCGATTGGAAGAAGGAAGTCGGCGTGTCGTTCGCGCCGCCGCATTTTGTCGGAAAAATCGTGGAAAGCACCGAGGAATCCGCACCAAATGCTACAGAAAACGTAGCTACTCATGCGGTATCCACGCTCGATATAGCCGATATTGACCCATTAGCCCCGCGTTACCAAGAATGGAACGAACGCGCCGCCCAATTCAAAACCACGATTACCGTGAAGGCGGATACGCTGCCCTTTGGCGCAGACCAAATGGGGCGCGATATGGTCAGCAAAGTGATTAAAGGCGCACAAGTTTCCATCACGGTCGGGCTGGCGGCGGCCTTGGTTGCCACATTGATTGGCACGGTTTTGGGCGCGTTAGCGGGTTATTGGGGCGGCGTGGTCGATGATATGTTGGAATGGATTTATAACGTATTTACCGCGATTCCGTATATTTTATTGGTATTTACGTTTGCGGCGGTTTTGCGCACAGGGCCGTTGGCGGGAACGCTGGGCAAAGGCATTTGGACGGTCGTTATTATTTTGGGATTAGTGGGCTGGACGGGGATTTATCGGCAGGTGCGTTCCGAATACCTCAAACACCGTGCGCGGGAATATGTGCGGGCAGCGGAGGCGATAGGCGCATCGCATACCGCGCGGATGTTTACGCATATTTTGCCCAATATCAGCCATGTGATTTTGGTGCAATTAAGTTTGTACGTTGTTGGATTTATTAAAGCCGAGGTAATTTTGTCGTTTTTGGGTTTTGGCGTGCCGATTGATATGGTGAGCTGGGGAACGATGCTATCGGAAGCGCAAAGCGAATTGGTGCAGGGAAAATGGTGGCAACTGGTCGCCGCCACCACCATGATGGCGACTTTTGTTACCGCCTTTGCGCTGCTGACCGATGCGCTACGGGATGCGCTTGATCCGAAGTTGGGGTGATTTCATTCATGTCCGATTTAGCAGCTTTACGCAATAGCTCCAAGCCCCGCGCTTCTTGCCCTGCACCGCGTTGGGCGCGG
>JBDKGR010000118.1:0-8514 GCA_039798085.1 Pseudomonadota bacterium | reverse complement strand
GTGTGATTGACTTGGGAACGAGAAAAGAAGTTCAACCGAATGATGAAAGCATTGAAGATATTGCAGAAAATATCATGGGTGTGCATCCTTTCCCCCAACGCAGTAAACGCTGGCACGCAATGAAAGATGTGGCTAGGGAATACTATGAATTACTTGAAGTTGCTAAAAAGTCAACCGATTCACAGGAAGTGCAAAAAGTAAAAGCGCGTTTGGATGAATTGATTATTCCCTATACCAACGACCCCGCCTATGCCGCGTGGCTTGAAATGCACCGTGCAGCGGCTGGAATGTAATCATGCGCCCCGTTGATAAAGGAAGCCATCCTGAAGAAAACGGCAAACGGGTGGAATTTAATTCCTATCAAGATGCAGCACCTTATCTGAAGGAACGATTAGGGCGTTTTTGCAGTTATTGCGAACGTGATATTCCTGCTGGTTTAGCAGTGGAACACAAAATTCCTAAATCACATGATTTAGCACTGGAAAAAGAATGGGATAACTTATTATTAGCGTGCCTCAATTGTAATAGCAGTAAAGGGAAAAAATTGATTGAACATGATGAATGTTTATGGCCCGATAAAGACGACACATTTTCTGCTTTTACCTATAAACCCAGTGGGGCGATTGAGGTTTCCACAAAATTGGATTCCTCTCAACAAGAAAAAGCCCGTGCCTTACTTGCATTAGTGGAATTGAATAAAGCACCTTCAAGCACAGACAATCGTTATGAAAGACGCTATCAACAATGGGGAAAAGCAAAAATTACACAAACTCAGTTTCAAAATATGCCAAATGATTTGAAAAACAAATTCCTTCATCTTATCGTCACAGAAGGATATTCCATCTGGGCAACCGTGTTTCGTTCCGACCCTGTAATTTTGGATGTGCTGGCTAAAAAATTTCCGGGGACAAAAAGGTATTAAATCCTCACACCCACACCATCCCCCCACGCACCACCAGCCCCAACACCAGCGCCACGCCGACCGATAGCGCCACCGATCCCCACGCTTGCTTTGCGCCCATTGTTTTAAGCATCACAGCGAAGGTAGAAACGCACGGCACGTAAAAGGTCAAAAATACCAGCAGCGTGGCGATTTGGGCGGTGCTGAGTACCGTGTTCAGCTCTTGCGTGCCGAGCGCTTGGAAAATCATCAACAGCGACAACTCTTTGCGCAGCACGCCAAACAAAAGCGGCAGCCCCAGCGCCAGCGGCAAGCCCAGCCACCACACCGTGAGCGGAGTGAGGGCGATGTTGATGATTCCATCCGCTCCCCAATGCCCTAGCAACGCCAGCACCACGCTACCGCCTACCAGCAGCGGCGTGACGATGGTCAAAATATCGTTCGTGCGCAGCCATGTTTCTTTCACCATTGTGCGCCAGTGGGGAAGTGCGTAGGGCGGAATTTGTTGGATTTGTCCGGGCCCGACTTCCCGTTGCCCTTGGCGGGAGAGCAATTTGCCCAGTGCCGCAATCAGCAGCAAGGTGAGCGCATACAAACCCAGCACCCCCGCGACACCGAGGTATTTTCCGGCAATCGCCAAAATAATCGCGGATCGCGCCGAACACGGCACAAAGGTAATCAGCACGGATGCAATCAGCCGTTCGCGCCCCGTGTTGTTCCGCGCGACCGCCGAAATAGCCGGCACATTGCACCCCAGCCCCAATAAAAACGGAACCGCTACGCCGCCGTGTAGCCCAATGTGGTGAAAGCCCCTGTCCACCACAAACGCGATGCGGTGCATGATGCCCGCTTCTTCCAGCGCAATCAGCAGCAGCACCAGCGGAATCATGTAGGGCAACACAATGCCGATAAGTCCGATAAAACCGTCCAAAATCGCCCTGCCGACCACACCCGTAGTAGATGTGGGTTGCCAATCTTGCGTCGCGGCAACAAGGAGCTGGGTGGTGTGGGCATCAATCCAGCCGCTGCCTTCAAACACCATCCACAACACGCCCGCAAATACCAGCACGCTAGAAAGCAGCCCCCATTGCGGATGCAGCATAAACGCATCCAACCCCGCTCGCCAATCGTTGGCTGCGTGCTGTTGCCCCATACGCAAAGCCTCCTCACAGACGGTAGCGGCACGGTGGTGGCGATCGGCGTGGATTTCATCGGCTAATCGACGCGGTAACTGCTTTTGCGCTTGCCAACGCAGATGTTGCAACACCACATAATCATCGGGAAAACGCGCTTGTAATTGGGCTTCAAAATAGGGATGCTCGGCTGCAAACAGTTTCACCAGCAAAAAATGGGGAATGTGCAGAGCGTGCAGAATATCGGGTCGATTCAACGCCACCCGCAAATCCGCCAATGCTTGCACAATATGGGGGCTGGGTTCTTGCGGGAGCGGGCAGACTCCTTGGCGAATCACTTCGATAGCGGTTTCAAATAACGTGGCAATGCCCTGTCCCATAATGGCAACCATAGGAATCACCGGAACACCCAAGGCACGGGATAACGCCTCGTGCTGAATGTGTAAACGTTTGCGCCGCGCTTCATCCATGTGGTTGAGGGCAACGACCACCGGTAAACCTAATTGACACAGTTCCAACGTCAATTCCAAATGCGCTTGCAAGTTGGTGGCATCCACCACTTGAATAACGACATCGGGCGGATCATCCGCACCCACCAGATATTGCAAAACACCCAAACTTTCATCGTGAACATGGTGCAAAGATTGCACGCTAGGCAATTCCACCACATGGATTTCATTCAATCCGATTTGTACCGCGCACGCATGGTAAGGCAGTGCCGTGCCGACCAACGCGCCCGATTGGGGGGCGGTACTGGCAACGGAATCAAAAATGGTAGATTTCCCTGCCCCGGGTAAACCTACAAGGGCAATGCGCTTGCGCTGTGTTCCACGCAAAACAGGAGGGTAAAAGGTAATGGGCTGGGAATTGGGCTGAGAATTGGGCTGGGAATTCGTAATTTTTTTAACCATAGCATAATGAGATTTATTCTCATTATGCTATGGCTTGGAGATTCGCTATTGGATTGGCTTCAACTGCAACGCCTTGGCACGGGCTTGGGCGGCGAGTTGGGTATAAACATGGGCAAGATTTTCATAAGCCGCTGCGTAATTGGGGTTGGTGAGAATCGCCATTTCCAAAGCAGCGCGTGCCTTTTCCCATTGGTTTTGCTTGGCGTAGATAACCGCCAGATTGTTATAGGGTTCGGGGAGTTCGGGGTATTCTTGGTTGAGTCTCTGCAAAATAATGACGGCTGCATCCAGTTTGCCCGCATCGCGCAGTTGATTGCTTTGTGCCAAGCGGGTTTGGGGGTTATCGGCTGCAACTGCCGATGCACTCAGCACCCCAATCAGCACCGCAATCAACGGCATCATTGCTTTTGGCAAAAAATAAGTCATAAGAAATAAATCATAAAAATAAAGAGATAATTATTCAATTTTATCTTTCCATGACTCCCTCTGGTCTTCGTATTTACAACACGCTTTCGCGTTCTATTGAGCCGTTTTCTCCTCTTGAAGCGGGACACGTCCGTATGTACGTGTGCGGTATGACGATTTATGATTTGTGCCACATCGGTCACGCCCGCATGGTGATGGCGTTTGACGTGGTGCAACGCTGGCTCAAAGCCAGTGGTTACCGCGTCACCTATGTGCGCAATATCACCGATATTGACGACAAAATCATTCGCCGTGCTTTGGAACGCAATATCCCGATTCGCCAGCTCACCGATGAGATGACCCAAATCATGCACGAGGACATCGGCAAACTCGGCATCGAACCGCCCACCATCGAACCCCGTGCCACGCAATACATTCCGCAAATGCTTTCCATGATTCATGCGTTGGAAGATAAGGGGCTGGCGTATAAAACTCCGTCGGGCGATGTGAATTATTCGGTGCGCAAATTCCAAGGTTACGGCAAACTATCGGGCAAATCGCTGGAAGATTTGCGGGCTGGCGAGCGCGTCACCGTGGATGATGGCAAAGCCGACCCGCTGGATTTTGTGCTGTGGAAATCCGCCAAACCCGAAGAACCCGCCGATGCCCAATGGGACGGCAACGCCGATGGTCACGGCTACGGCATGGGTCGTCCGGGCTGGCATATCGAATGCTCGGCGATGAGCTGCCACACGCTGGGCGAGACCTTCGATATTCACGGCGGGGGCGCAGATTTGCAATTTCCCCACCACGAAAACGAAATCGCCCAAACCGAAGGCGTAACGCACAAAACGATGGCACGTTTTTGGATGCACAACGGCTTTGTGCAGATTGATAACGAAAAAATGTCCAAAAGCCTTGGCAATTTTTTCACCATCCGCGATGTGCTGGCAAAGTACGATGCGGAAACGGTACGCTTTTTTTTGGTACGCGGACATTACCGCACCGCGCTGGGTTACAGCGATACGCATTTGAACGATGCCCGCACGGGTTTGAAACGTCTTTATACGGCGCTGGATTTAGTCCCTCCCGCTTCAGACACTACAGAGCGTACAGAGCGCGTTGATTGGACAAATCCCTACGCCCAACGTTTTCAATCTGCCATGAACGACGATTTTGGCACGCCCGAAGCCATTGCCGTGTTGTACGATTTGGCGGGGGAAGTGAATCGCACAAAAGATAAAAACCTCTCACAATGCTTGTACCAATTAGGGGGAGTGCTAGGATTATTGCAGCAAGACCCCAAAACCTTCCTGCAAGCGGGCGCGATATTGGATGAAACCGCGATTCAAGCAAAAATTGCCGAACGTGCCGCTGCCAAAGCCGCCAAAAACTTTGCGCTGGCCGATAGCATCCGCAAAGCCTTGCTAGAACAGGGCATTGTGCTGAAAGATTCAGCCACGGGCACGACGTGGGAAGTGCAATCATGAAACCCCCTCCGTTTTGGGAGGAAGCCTGCAACCACCTCATGGAAAAAGATCGGGTCATGAAGCGCCTGATTCCGCAGTTTGGGGATGTCAGTCTCGAATCACGCGGTGACCCTTTTGTCACGCTGGCACGCAGCATTGTGGGACAGCAAATTTCGGTCAAAGCCGCGCAAACGGTGTGGAAGCGCTTCGCGGCTTTGCCAGAAAAAATGACTCCAGCGAATGTGCTTCGGCTCAAAATTGACGATATGCGGGCAGCGGGTTTGAGCGCTCGCAAAGTTGAATACGTGGTCGATTTGGCGCTACATTTTGAAAACGGCACGCTGCACATTACCCATTGGGACGCGATGAGCGATGACGAAATCATCGCTGAACTAATCGCCATTCGCGGTATCGGGCGCTGGACAGCGGAGATGTTTTTGATTTTTTACCTGATGCGTCCCAACATCTTGCCACTGGACGATGCAGGGTTGATTAACGGTATCCGCCACAATTATTTTTCCGGCGAAGCCGTCAGTCGCAGCGAAGCACGCGAAGTCGCCGCCGCGTGGACACCCTATTGCACGGTAGCTACTTGGTATCTTTGGCGCTCACTTGACCCTTAATTCTCCGCTATCCCCTTCCCCACCCGCATAAACCGCCGAAAACTCTTTTCGTTTTGAAATCCCACTTCCTGAGCGATTTGTTTGATGGAGCGGTGGGTGCGCGTTGGTGGTGGACTTGTGGCATTGAAAAAATTAACCACCTCAGCGATTTTCCTCATATGAGTAATAGGGAGGAATATTAATTCCTATTGATGGTAATAGGCTGATCGAGTTGATAGCCGAATCCATAGATAGTACGGATAAGATTTTGCTCATCAATGAATTTTATTTTTTGTCGAAGTCGGCTGACGATTACCGAAGTATTTTTTTTACTCTGCATAAAATCATGTATAAAAACTTGTAAATCATTAGCAGTTGCTATTTGATATAAAAAATCGTGTTCTGCTTGGGTCAATGATATAGGTAAATATAAATCTTTCTCTAGAGTCATCTCAATCGTATTAAGATTCAACGTAGTACGTTTTTCTTTCTTTCCTAGACGAACTTCTACATTGTGAATCACAGATTCAATTTCTCCAACATTGGCAGGTTTGGTTAGAAAAACGTCTGCACCTATGCCATAACCAAGGGCACGATCAGATGGTGCGCTACGTGCAGTCAACATCACAATCCGAACAGATGGAAATGCAGAGCGTACACGTTTTCCAATACTAATACCATCTTCATGGGGAAGATTTAAATCCAAAATAATAATATCAGCAGGTTTTTTTCTCAGCTCAACATCCATTTCTGCTCCACTTTCAACACCACGAATAAACCATCCAGGGCGATTCAGAAATAATAATAACTCATGCCGCAGAGAGATATTATCTTCCACAATTATTATATTTAACATGGAACAACCAATTCAAAAATAACATTATTTTCATTACTACGATAGGATAATTTCCCTCCCATAATACTTGCAACCCCATTGACCCAGTACAAACCCAAACCTGTTCCACTCGATCTTCGTGCATAATCTGATCGGTAGTATTTAGTAAAAATAAGATTAGGGTCAGGCAAACACCCATCATCCACTATATTAGAAATACGAAATACCATTTCTTTCTCACCTACATCATTAAAAGCAACATCAATAAACACAATAGAGCTAGAGCAAGAATAACTTAATGCGTTATTAATGAGATTTTTAATCATCATATTTAATATTTTTCCATCAATATATCCATCTATATCTGATGATAGATTAACACTAATACGGCTTGGCATTGGGCATTCTTCAACAATTTCATAAATAAGGAAAGATATATCGCATTTATGAGGATTGATGTGAATGGATTTATTATCTAGCTCATCAATACTTATTGTTCTTTCTAAGATATTATCAATGTCTGAAGTAGCTTTTTCGATGCTATGAATTCGCTCGTGTTTTCTCTGGGTATCTCCCATATGTCCATTGGTCAGCATCCTTGTTGCAAGTCGTATTGTTGCCATAGGATTTTTAATTTCATGTATCAACATACTTAAAAGACTACTTTCTGCCATACGCATAGACTTCTCCTTGATGAATTCATTTCTTATTTCTTTTGCTTTTTCTCTTTCTCTATAAATTTCTTTCTTTTTCAAATGTTCATTCCGTACCAAAATTAATGTATTCAAGGCAGCAACAAGGAGATTAAAGATCAATGGTGGATAAATATGAAATATATTAGTTACACCCAATCCAAGAAATCCCATAAGAAAATATAAAAGATACGAACTCAAAATCAAACAAGTTCCTCTTAAAAGGTTTCTTGTGATGCGATCATCAATTTTTAATAAGTATACACCGATTGTTGTAAAAATAGGTGATATAAGATGAGTGATAACCGTGATCAACATGGCTTCTTGAACCTCTCCCATTACAATTTTTGTTATTGAGGCAATGGGAATGATAAAACTTGTGAAAAAAAACATCCATAACACCCATCGATAAGGATGGTATTTTTTTACAATAAAATACATAAACAATGAGCCAAAACTTGCTTGCAATATGACATTTATACTTACCCACCCATCTGTCACATGCGGTATATCAGGGAATATATACTTTGCAACAAATCCAGTATTCCCAATGGCAACGCATAAGGTTATTATTTGGTAATATAGACTAATACTCCATATTATACTTTTGTTAAATATTAGTTGCCATGCAGATATGGTAATTAATATTAAAATAAATCCTATATATAATCCAATAAATCCGTGCTCAATGATTTCATATTTAATTGTTTCATCTTCTGTTCTGACTTGAATATCAAAAAGACTCACACTGGTTGATTGAATACGAACAAAGAAAAAACTTGGATGGCTGGTGTGGGGAGTGATGTTGAATGAAAACACCCGTTCCTTGCGAATACGCTGATTGAATGGAAAGTGATCGCCCATTTGCTCCGGTTGCCATCCGTTTTCTGGTGTGTAGCGATAGAGTCGAACATTGTCCAGAAATGTGGGTTGCATAGATAGCACAAGGTTGGGTACATCACTTTCCGCCACCTCAATTTTGATCCACGTTACGGTAGGTGTGTAGCCACGAGAAAACGGGATTTGCATGGGGATGAAGGACATTTTTTCCACTGCATTTACCGAAAAATCTCCATTTTTATCAATAAGATAGCTTGTTTTTATAGCCGGTGCTTGCTGTGCTGAAGCCGCAGAATGCTGTAGCAATGCGAAGAGCAATAGCAAGGCGTAGACAAGATTTTTTATGAAGATGAAGGGCATGATGGAAAGGGGAAGGCTGGCAGCTTTGGATGAATTACTACAACTTCCTACAGCGGGCAAAAAACATACGGTATTTTCCTACAGTAAAAACTTTTTATTGGTAGGAAATGATGGGTATGAAAAAGCTTAATTGGATAAAACAACGCCCGCTGGTGCAACAGTTGGCATACGCTGGGTTGCTGCTAGGATCAGCAGGGCAAGCACAAGCGGCCTACGAACTGGTCGGCACTTATGACAAGACCGAATGCGTAAAGGATACGACCACTAACCTCATCTGGGAAGGTAAAACGGCAGATGGCTCCTCACGGGATGGGTCGAAGAAGTACACCAATTACGATGCGACTTACGGTACATCAACGCAAATCA
>JBDKGR010000117.1:0-8641 GCA_039798085.1 Pseudomonadota bacterium | reverse complement strand
GCCGCCGTATTCAGCGCAATGGGCGTGATTGGGGGCTGGGTTGTGGGCGTGGTGTTGATTGGTGTGGATGGGGGTTCGTTTTGGAGCCAAGTCCAAGGTGGAGTCGATGTTTGGTTGGATGTGGGCAACGGTATCCTGAAAAGTGTGGTGTTTGGATTGACCGTTTCGTTCATCGCCGTCTTTCAAGGTTTTGAGGCGCAGGCCACCCCCGAAGGCGTTGCCAGTGCAACCACGCGCACGGTGGTATCGGCTTCGCTAGCGGTGTTGGGGCTGGACATCATCCTCACCGCCATGATGTTTACGATTTAAGGAGAATTTTATGCAGCGTTCTAAAAATGATGTGTGGGTTGGGCTTTTTGTGCTGATTGGCGCAGTGGCGATTTTGTTTTTGGCATTGCAATCGGCGAATTTGCTCACGTTGAATTTCCAAAAAACCTACCACCTTAGCGCCAAATTTGACAATGTGGGCGGCTTAAAACCCAAGGCGGCGGTGCGCAGTGGCGGCGTGGTGGTGGGGCGGGTTGAATCGCTTACGTTTGACGATAAAACCTTCCAAGCCCGTGTCACGCTGGCGTTGGAAAGCCGTTATGCTTTTCCCAAAGATAGCTCGCTCAAAATTTTGACGGCAGGTTTGTTGGGTGAACAATACATCGGCATTGAAGCGGGTTCAGATACCGTGAATTTAGCGGGTGGAGATGTCATCAGTGCCACCCAATCCGCCGTTGTATTAGAGAACTTGATTAGCCAATTTTTATACAGCAAAGCGGCTGAAGGTGCGGGAGAATCGAAAAAGTGAAAAATTGGACAAAATCGCCTGTAACGCGCATAAGCACTGCGATGATAGCTATTCTTTTAGTAGCAAACATACAAGGATGTGCAACGGTTAGCCACCCGAATCCGCACGATCCGTTGGAATCGTTCAACCGCAGTATGTTCAATTTTAATGAGGGATTGGATGAGAACATTCTTCAACCCACAGCAAAAGCGTACCAAGCCGTGTTGCCGACCGTCATCCGCAAAGGGGTGAGCAACTTTTTCAATAATTTGGAAGATTTGTGGTCGGGTGTGAATAACGCTCTGCAATTCAAAGGGGAGAGCACCGCCAACAGCTTCGGACGTTTTGCGATCAACACCACGTTTGGGCTGGGCGGGCTTTTGGATATTGCCAGCGAAATGCAAATGGAACGTCGCCCTACCGATTTCGGTTTAACACTGGGTCACTGGGGTGTAGGAGCTGGACCGTATGTGGTGCTGCCGGTGTTTGGACCCCGTACTCTGCGTGATGCAATGGCATATCCCGTTGATTTGAAAGGTAATTTGGTACGCCAAATCGCCGATGAGCCTGCTCGTAATACCCTCAGCGTCTTGGATTTGGTGGATACCCGTGCGAATTTGCTCCGAGCCGGAACGATGTTGGAAGAAGCATCCTTGGATAAATACAGCTTTATGCGGGATTTGTACCTGCAACGCAGGCGCAACCAGCTTTACGATGGCAATCCGCCCGACGAAGAAGAAACGGTAGAAACACCGCCTGATTCGCCTCCCACACCTTCTGCACCTTCTGCACCTTCTACACCCCCTACTGAGGAGAAAGCTCCATGAACTTTGTAAAACGTACTTTCTTGCGCCGCTTGTTGGCGGTTTCGGCGGTGTCTTTAACCGCCTCTTTCGGTGCTTTGGTCAGCCCCTTGGCGCACGCGGCGGATGAAGCGCCCGATGCCTTGGTTATGCGCTTGGCAACCGATGTGCTGGATACGATTAAAAACGATAAAACCATCCGTGCGGGTGATACCAACAAAATCATCGAATTGGTTGATACCCGCATCATGCCGAATGTGAATTTTCAGCGCATGACTGCCTCCGCCGTCGGTCCCGCATGGCGCACAGCGACACCCGATCAGCAAAAACGCTTGCAAGAAGAATTCAAGATTTTGCTGGTGCGTACCTATGCCGGTGCGCTGTCGCAGGTGAAAGAGCAAACCATCGCACTCAAGCCTTTACGTGCTGCACCAGAAGACAAGGAAGTGTTGGTCAAAACCGAAGTGAAAGGCACAGGTGATCCGATTCAGTTGGATTACCGTTTAGAAAAAACCCCCAATCAAGGGGCTGGCTGGCGCATTTACAACCTGAACGTGCTGGGTGTGTGGTTGGTGGAAACGTACCGCAGCCAGTTTGCGCAGGAAATCAATGCCAAGGGCGTGGATGGTTTGATTGCTTCGTTGACCGAGCGCAACAAAGCCAATGCCAAGGCGAGTGCAGCACCGGCGGCATCTAGCCCCACTTCGGCTTCGGCTTCTGCGTCTGGTGTGAAGAAGCCTTAATCGTGTTGCGCCTTCCTTCGGAATTAACCCACAGCCAAGCCAACGCCCTCCTTGCGCAACTGCGTGCGGGGCTGGAGGCTGCACCAGCCGGCGAACCTGTGGTGGTGGATGCGTCGGCTTTGGAGCGTTTTGATTCCTCCGCCCTCGCCGTGCTGTTGGAATTGCGCCGTATCGCCCAACGCAGCCAAAAAACGCTGCAAGTGCAGGCGCAACCGCCGCATTTAAGTGATTTGGCGAAACTCTACGGCATTGAAACCCTGTTGCAATGAACGCTTTATCTTTTCAATCGGTCAGCAAATCGTATGCGGGTAAAACCGCCCCTTTTCTCGCGCTGAATAACGTATCGCTGGAGATTGAAGAGGGCGAATTTTTCGGACTCCTCGGCCCCAACGGTGCGGGGAAAACCACGCTGATTAGCATTTTGGCGGGGCTGACCCGCGCCACCAGTGGCAGCGTGCGCGTCATGGGCAGCGATGTGCAATCCGATTACGCCGCCGCCCGCCGCAAGCTCGGCATCGTGCCGCAAGAATTGGTGTTTGATCCATTCTTCAATGTGCGCGAGGCACTGCGTTTTCAATCCGGCTACTTCGGCATTACGAATAACGGCGCGTGGATTGATGAACTCCTCGAAAGTCTGGGATTGACCGATAAAGCCCATTCCAATATGCGCCAACTCTCCGGCGGCATGAAGCGGCGGATGCTGGTCGCGCAGGCGCTGGTACACAAACCACCCGTGATTGTTTTGGACGAACCGACGGCGGGTGTCGATGTCGAATTGCGCCAAACGCTGTGGAAATTCATTTCCCAACTGAACCAACAAGGCAGCACCGTTTTATTGACCACGCATTATTTGGAAGAAGCCGAAGCCTTGTGCGGGCGCGTGGCGATGCTGAAATCCGGCAATATCGTGGCGTTGGATCGCACCAGCAATCTGCTCAAAGCCGCTTCGGGTAATGTCCTGCGATTCAAAATTCATAGCACGACAGGCAATGCGATTGCGCTTCCTGATTCGATTGCACAAAAAGCGCGGGTTACGGGCAATGTCGTGCAGTTACCGGTTCAGAACGCTTTGGAAATCGAACAGCACCTCGCCACCATGCGGCAAGCGGGCATCGAAGTAGAAGATGTCGAAATGCGCAAAGCCGATTTAGAAGATGTGTTTATCGAAATCATGCAAAGGGGTGCGGCATGACCGGCTGGCAAATGCTTTTTTACAAAGAAATTCTGCGCTTTTGGAAAGTCGGATTTCAAACCGTTGCCGCCCCTGTGCTGACCGCGATGATGTATTTGCTGATCTTCGGTCATGTGCTGGAAGACCATGTGAAGGTGTACGACAGCATCGGTTACACCGCGTTTTTGATTCCGGGGCTGGTGATGATGAGCGTGCTGCAAAATGCGTTCGCTAATAGTTCCTCATCGCTGATTCAAAGCAAAATCATGGGCAACTTGGTGTTCTTGTTGCTCACGCCCTTATCGCATGGGGCATGGTTTACGGCGTATGTCGGCTCGGCGATTGTGCGCGGGCTGGTGGTGGGCGTGGGCGTGCTGCTGGTGGCGGTGTGGTTTGCGCCGCTGGCGTTCGCGCATCCGTTGTGGATTGCGATTTTTGCCCTCATCGGCGCGGGTTTGATGGGCGCGTTGGGGCTGATTGCAGGCTTGTGGGCAGATAAATTCGACCAGTTGGCGGCGTTTCAAAACTTCGTCATCATGCCCATGACGTTTTTGAGCGGCGTGTTTTATTCAATTCATTCCCTGCCCGCGTTTTGGCAGGGCGTGAGCCATTTGAATCCGTTTTTCTACATGATTGATGGATTCCGCTACGGCTTTTTTGGCGTGAGCGATGTATCCCCTTGGTTGAGCCTTGCGATTGTGGGCGGTGCGTTTTGCGCCGTATCCCTCATCGCCATGCACTTGCTGCGCACGGGTTACAAAATCCGTAGCTAATTTTTTTATTTTCTCGATTCTCGAAATTTATGACCGCTGAAGAAATCCAATCCCTTATCGTGAACTATGTGCCTTGTGACCATTGCGAAGTCGAAGGTGATGGACGGCACTGGTACGCAACCGTCGTATCCGCCAGCTTTGAAGGCGTGCGTGCGGTGGCGCGTCACCAAAAAGTGTATGCCGCGATGGGTGATCGCATTAAAAACGACCAAGTTCACGCCCTCGCCATCAAAGCGTTCACCCCCGCAGAATGGGCGAAGCAAGCATGAGCGGCACGGGTACTATGATTACGTTGGCGCTTTCCAAAGGTCGCATTTTTGAAGAAACGCTTCCGCTGTTGAAAGCTGCGGGCATTGAGGTTTTGGACGATCCCGATAAATCCCGCAAGCTGATTCTGAATACCAATCTGTCGAATGTGCGCCTGCTGGTGGTACGTGCCACCGATGTGCCAACCTACGTGCAATACGGCGGTGCGGATATGGGCATTACGGGCAAAGATACGCTGTTAGAACACGGCGGGCAAGGCTTGTACCAGCCGCTGGATTTGAAAATCGCCCAATGCCGCATCAGCGTGGCGGTGCGTTCGGATTTTGATTACACCAATGCCGTGAAACAAGGTTCACGCTTGACGGTAGCGACCAAATACGTCGCCATTGCTCGGGAATTTTTTGCATCCAAAGGCGTACACGTTGATTTAATCAAACTCTACGGCAGCATGGAGCTTGCGCCGCTGGTCGGCATGGCGGATGCGATTGTCGATTTGGTTTCGACGGGCAATACGCTGAAAGCGAATCACCTCGTCGAAGTCGAAAAAATCATGGAAATCAGTTCCCGTTTGGTGGTGAACCAAGCCGCATTGAAGCTGAAGCGCGAACCGATTCGAAAAATTATGGATGCGTTTGGGAATGCAGTGCGATGACTGGCGCGGATATTCCGACTACGGGAATGGGCATGTATATTGCGAATTTAGCGCAACAGTATGGCATCGCGTATCGGAAAACGGGCAGCAGCGCTTTGGCGCAGGTTATTACCAGCTTGGCAGATGATGATGTGAAGCCGGATGAAACCGAAAAATTGGTGATCGCACTGCGTCGTGCTAACGTCATCAGCGGTCAAATGATGGTGCTGCTTTTAGGGCGTTATTTTGATGAGACGCGCCATGTTTGACCCGTTTAATGATTTTGAGACGGAGGGCTATCTTCGCAATGTCCGAAAGGATAAAGATGCTCGGAACATTAAACGCTTTGAGCATGATCTATTTGAAGCCCATATCGAAACGGCTTTTGCGCATTTAGCCGCCAGAAAAGTGCTGACCTACGAAGATTTTTTATCCGTTCATCGCATTTTGTTTGCGGACTACTATCCTTGGGCAGGGCAAGACAGAGGAATGGTATTGCCGCACAGTGCCGTAAAAAAGGGAAGTGTGCTGTTTGCTCACCCTCAATCCGCGCGTTTGGCAGTAGAGCATGGTTTGAAACTGGGGCAAAACACCGCATTCATGGCACAAAAGCCCGGCGAGGTTATGGGGCTATTTGCGTACGGACACCCATTTTTGGATGGCAATGGGCGAACCATGTTGTTGGTTCATATCGAATTGTGTCATCGTGCCGGATTTTCCATTGCTTGGCACAAGACGAATAAGTCAGATTACCTCACTGCCCTAAGTCAAGAAATCGAAACGCCTAGCAAAGGAATTTTGGATGCGTATCTTCTTGCATACAAAGAACAAAAAGTTCCACGCAGTGAATGGGGTATGAGTACCATTGCGCTGAAAGGTTTGGATGGTTTGGGTGAAATCAACCAAATTGAAGGGCAGTTTTCAGACCCTGCAATTACAGAAAAATACCGTAAATTGGAAGAAAAGCGTGGGTACTCATACACCACACCAGTTCTTTCCTCATTATCTTAATAAACTTTTTTAATAAATCGCTATGAATTTAATAGCTACACCTGCACGCCTATCAAGCGTTAGCGCCGATTTTGATGTGCAATTCAAAGCCAAACTGCATTGGTCAGCGGATACCGATGCCGCGATTGAGCAGCGCGTTGCCGATATTCTTTTGGATGTGCAGCAACGTGGCGATGCCGCCATTTTGGATTACACCGCGCGATGGGATGGCGTAGAAGCTGCCTCGGTTGCCGCGTTGGAACTCACGCAGGCCGAATTAAAAACCGCCTTCGATAACCTGCCCACCGACCAGCGCGAAGCCCTGCAAGCGGCCGCCGCGCGGGTGCGTTCGTACCACGAGGCGCAAAAACGTGCCAGCGGCGAAAGCTGGAGTTACCGCGATGAGGATGGCACGTTGTTGGGGCAAAAAGTCACGCCGTTGGATCGTGTGGGGATTTATGTTCCGGGTGGCAAGGCGACGTATCCTTCTTCCGTGTTGATGAATGCGATTCCGGCGCACGTTGCGGGCGTGGGTGAAATCATCATGGTCGTTCCCACGCCGCGCGGCGAGAAAAATGCGATGGTGCTGGCGGCGGCATACATAGCGGGCGTGAGCCGCGCGTTCACGATTGGCGGTGCGCAAGCGGTGGCGGCGTTGGCGTATGGAACGGCGACCATCCCCAAGGTGGACAAAATCACCGGCCCGGGCAATGCGTATGTGGCGAGTGCGAAAAAGCGCGTTTTCGGCACGGTGGGCATCGACATGATTGCCGGCCCCAGCGAAATTTTGGTGCTTGCCGACGGCACGACCCCGCCCGATTGGGTGGCGATGGATTTGTTCAGCCAAGCTGAACATGACGAATTGGCGCAAAGCATTTTGCTATGCCCCGATGCCGCGTACCTCGACGCAGTGCAGGAAAGCATCCACCGCTTGTTGCCCGAAATGCCGCGCAAAGAAATTATCGCCAAATCGTTAAACGACCGAGGCGCGTTGATTCACACCCGCAGCATGGAAGAAGCCTGCGAAATCAGCAACCGCATCGCGCCCGAACATTTGGAAGTGAGCAGCACCGACCCGCACCGCTGGGAACCGTTGTTGCGCCACGCCGGAGCGATTTTCTTGGGCGCGTTCACCAGCGAAAGTTTGGGCGATTATTGCGCGGGCCCGAACCACGTTTTGCCCACCAGCGGCACGGCGCGTTTTTCTAGCCCGTTGGGGGTTTATGATTTTCAAAAACGCTCTAGTTTGATTGAAGTGAGCGAACAAGGTGCGCAAGTTTTAGGAAAAATTGCCTCGGTGTTGGCGCATAGTGAAGGTTTGCAGGGGCATGCGCGGGCGGCGGAAATGCGGGTGGATGTGGGGTTAATTGCTTTGGAGGTGTCTATTGCACGTTAAACTTATAAACCATGAAAACTCATCATAAACTTAGGAGATTGGTATGCTCGATAACGTAACCCAGATGGTTTTTTTCGATATTGCCATTGATGGTGCGCCAATAGGTCGGATCGAGATCGGTCTGTTCGGTGAGATAGTACCCAAGACCGTGAAAAATTTTTACTCGTTGGTAACTAACGCCAAGGGCTTTGGTTACAAAGGCAGTAAATTCCACCGCGTAATCCAGAACTTCATGTGTCAAGGCGGAGACTTTATGAATGGTGACGGTACTGGCGGCAAGTCGATCTACGGTGAGCGATTCCCCGACGAGAACTTCAAACTGAGCCACTACGGTAGCGGTTGGGTGTCGATGGCGAATGCGGGACCGGATACAAATGGCTCCCAGTTTTTCATAACGTTCACCCAAATCCGGTGGCTTGATGGACGGCACACTGTCTTTGGCAAGGTACTCAAAGGCATGGACGTGGTCAGAAAGATCGAATCTAGCAAGACAGACAACCGTGATAAGCCGTTAAAAGAAATTACGATTGTTGACTGCGGTGGATTGCCAATAGGATCTCCGATCCTAGTTGAACGTAACAGTGCGGATTAAAAAGCCTGATAGGGTGGGAATGAGTCTAACGAGAAGGTATGTTCCCACCCAGCGGCACGGCGTTTTTCTCTAGTCCCGTTAGGCGTGTATGATTCTTAAAAGCACCCTCGCTTGATTGAAGTCGGTCAGCAGAGGTGTAGTTTTAGTAAGAAACAGCCTCGGTGCTTGCCCACAGCGAAGGCTTACCAAGTCATGCACGGGCTGCGGAGATGCGTTTATTATGAAAATCACACGTTTTATACCTACTACCCTGAGTTTAGCTCTTGCTGTCGCCACGTTATGGGGTGCAAGTGCCACGGTCACTGCCAGTATTGCGGCGGATATTCCTGTCACCACAGCGGCAGCTTCAACCACCCACCCTACATTTTTGCCGTCGCGTTTTACGGCTTCTCGTGCGGTGGATGGGTCGCTCACCCTCTCGTTGATTCCCGCATCACTGGATGAAGGGACACAAAAAGCCATTTTTATCATCGCTTTCTTGAATAACGATGTGTACGTTC
>JBDKGR010000116.1:0-8677 GCA_039798085.1 Pseudomonadota bacterium | reverse complement strand
CCATCTCTACCACTTTTTCCAAGGAAGAAGATCGGTCTGCCACGATCAAATAACGTCCGGTGGCATCGTTCGTCACAATCGCTTGCGGTCCCAGAAAATTCCGAATCGTGTTCGCTAATTGGCTAGACTGAACGAATTTGACCGGAATAATCTGCATCACCGGAGACCCCGGCCCTTGCCCCGTAGTGGGAATTTTTTCCCGCAGTGCGGTGGCTTCCTTGGTCACACGGTAGAGCTTATCTTGCTTGATGATGGAAACACCACTGGTTGCCAATGCCGCTTCCAACACGTTATAGACATCGCCCAAGTTCACTGCACCCGAACTTTTCAGAGTAATCCGCCCTTGTACGGAAGGGTCAATGACGTAATCCAACTTGAGCGCATCGCCCAAAATGACCTTCAACACATCGTAAATATCGGCGTTATCGAACATCAAACTGACACCACCACTGGGAATTTGCGACAAATTAGCCACGGGTTGAGGAGCCACTTGAGGAGTCGCAACCCGTGGTGCAGCAGGATTTGTAGGCGTTGCAGGATTTACAGCAGGTACAGGTACAGGTACAGAGGCAGAGGCAGATGGAGCAGATGCGGCGGATGCAGGTTTAGCCGGAAAGGGCGCAGCAGGTGGAGCGGATGCAGGAGCGGAAGCGGGTGTAGCAGGTTTTTGCGCCGATGCCGCTCCAGCCGCAATCGCCGCTGCAAATGGATTGCTGGGTTGTGCCAATGGGTAATTACTGACAGTGAAGAAACATACCGCAATCGCAGCGGCAATCTGTTTTTGAGAAAAGTGCATGGCTCGCATGATTGGCATCGTTTGCATTATTTGCATTATTTGGTGTTCGGTAAGGGTTTCGATGCCACAGAAGCTGCTGGCATAGGGGCGGTCGCGGTGACTACGGCGGAAGTCGCCAAATAGGGCACGACAAAACGCGCGGTTATTTCCAAATAAGGATCGTTATTCGCCGGAGCGGCTGGTTCGCTGGCGGTTTTTTCTTTCGCTTTTTTGCTGCTGGGTTTGGCGGCTACGGGCTTGGGCGGAATAATGGCTTTGATTTTGACATCGCCCAACCGAATAGTTTTGGCTTGCGTTTGTAATTCTGCTTCTAAACGCGGCAGTTGCTGGGGCACACCGATAAATTTCGCCTCCAGCATCAATAAATCGGTGCTCGTATTAGTAGCAACGACCCCTTTTATTTCTTTAAGTTCTTCGATTGTGATTTTTTCAAAATACAAACTTTGCAGTATTTGTGTGAGGTTCGCTTGAATGGCTTTACTCGCTTCTTCACGCGTTGGTGCAATAAAGGCGCGGGATTGCCATAAATCATAATCGGGTTTTAATACGATTTTGCGTTTATCCATTTCTTTGGCAATGCGAATGACTTCGTTTGTTGCTTCTAATTTGCTGGATACCTGTTCAGCTTCTTCTAAATGCGCAAAATAATCATCCACATATTCTATATAAGCCGATACCATTAAAATAATCACCAATACCGGCATTAAAAATGCCATGATGCCCTTGTGACGGAATGCACGAATCCAATCGCGTATCATGGTACATCCTTCCATTGCATTTCCCATACGCCGGTTGTATTATTGATTTTTAGATCGGAGAAATGTTTATTTTTTTTCAATTCGCTTTCAATCGCATTCAATTTACCACCTGTGAATTCAATTCGAATTATTTTACCCGTTTTTTCATAATATGTTAATCGGGCTGGTATGGTATTAGGAGGATTTAATACCATGATAATATGTGCCAACGGTTGAAAAGAAGGTGTAGTAGCAGAAAACTGATTTTTCACCGCCACTGCATCCGCCATCAAAAAAGTGTCACGCCGAATGGCTTTGGCATTTTGGTAAGCTGTGGTTGCACGGCGTAAAGCAAAACGTTGGTCTTCGATTTGTACTTTTAATTGATCATCGTGCCACACCATCCCCCCGACCAATGCACTCCCTACCACCGCCCAACCTAAACTCCACGCATTAACGCGATTCAACAGCGCGTCGTAAGTCGGTTGAATAGAAATACCCGTTTGCGTGGATTTTAATAAAGGCAACAAAAGTATTTCGGTAGAACAATCGGATAATTGTTTTAATCCTAATTCTGTGCGCAATTCTGCTATTTTTATATTACAACCATATATTGCCGCATCGATTGCCTTATCATCGGTTTGCAGTAATACCATTTCTCGGCGTACCATGTCGATAAAAGTGGGGGTATTATCGGCATGAATTTTGGTCGTGCGCAATACAGCCCCGTTTGAGGCATATATATGCAAATACTGGATTGCTCCATCGCTTTCCAAGAAAAATCGATTTTGTTTTTTGAGCGCTTTGGGTAATAAAGATAAAAATAACTGGGCACGGGAATAACATTCATCCACCACCCAGCCCAATTTTTGTGCCGTTTGTTGCAATGCCTGAATCCAATCGGTATGAATCCAGTATGTTTTTTTGTCTGAAAATTGCAGTTCGTTTAATGGATAAGGAACGAGAGGGGCAATTTCTTCGGTTTTTTTTACTTCGGTTGTATTTGCTACATTACCGTGCAAGACAGATAATATATCACTCGGTAAAATCCAAGAAACCCATGTTCCGGTTGGAACATTCCATGCCTTGGTTAATTCTTGGATTTTTTCTGCTATCGCGTTAAAATCTTGCTCTGCTTCGGGTAATGCGATTTTTTCTGTATGTAAAATCGTCCAACCCAAAAACTCTAGCCGAAATTGGGCAATCGTCAAACCTATGGACGATACAGAAATCATGATGCGTTGCTGTCGGGAAAATAGTTTTTTCTTCATGGTTGTGCAACAAACTGATCCAGCAATTTATAAGAATTATTTTCCATTTTTAACAGTGCCATAGCAACAGGTGCATTGTCTGAACCGTCGCCCGTTTTAAGATAAATACGCACGCGCAGAAAATGGGATTTTTGGCTCATCAACGGGGTCGTGCTACCTGCCATGAATTGGGGGGCATCCAACGCGGCAATCGCACCGCGCGAGCGCGTGGATTGTAGAGCCTTCAACTGCACCTCATCCAACCCCGCCAGTACCTTGAACCAATGCAAGGGTGTGCGGTTAATCTCCAACTGTTTAAGCTGCGTTCCTACCACCAGATGCTCGTGAATTTTGCGCACCCACCGCTGCGGTAGCGCCTGCGTATGGCGCAGTTCGTTCAACGACGTAAAGCCCATTCCCCCTTGGTTTATGACAATAGATTGCTTGGAAAGCAGCACCGCCTTTGCGTAGGATGCTATCAATTTTGTATCTTTCTCGCCCCATTCGGTGAACAAGCGCTGCCATTCGATTTCATTCAATAGGTTCGCATCAGGAAAAATTCCGGCATCATCCAACTGCACGGTTGCCGCCAGCCCTGCAAATTCGATGGGGTACGGTCCTTCTTCTGCCAACCACAACGCCCTCCGTTCGGCGACCTCCAAGGGTTGGGCACGGGCTTGTTTTTGGGCTTGCAACCCCACATTCAAACGCGCCACAGTGTATTGCACCATGCCTTGGAGCATATAGTCTTCTTGTAAGCGCGTTTTTTCATAACCTGTGCGCTGGGCATCCAAGCGCAGGGTGGTGGACATTCCCAATGCCAGCACCGCTACCACCGAAAGTACGCCCAGCACAAACAACAGGATATAACCCTCGTTTTTTGGTTTCATGGTGATGTTACGTGGTGATGTTACGGTGACTTACGGGTTAAAAAAACCATCGGAGGCGATGCACCCCACTCACCCTGTACATGGAGGCGAATCAATTCTGGCGGGGCGACTTTATCGCTCCATGCTTTGACCCATTGTGCCGATACCTTTCCCTTTTCGCTAATGGTGCGCTGAAAAGCGGTAATCTCACATTCTTTCAAGCCCGTCATCCATGTTTCGGTTATGGGTTCGGTTTTAGATTCTATTTTGGTGGTGGTTGTGGTGATAATTTCACTGCGCAAGCGCAAAGTACCAGAATCTTCTTTTTCGCAACGATAGCGTACCCGCACGACTCCCATACGGGGGGTGGTTAAAACGGGGGTGTTGGCATCAAATTCGATGGCGTTATCCGCCAATAGCACACGGCTGCGTCCCCGATTTTCCCATTCCAACCGCAAAGCACGTTGGGTAATGGAAAGGGGTTCAAGGCTATGGCGGCGGGCATTGCTGCGGGTATAAGAATCTATACTGCCATTCAACGCCATTGCCCCAATCATGGCAACCAGTGCCGATAGCGCCAATGCCACAATCATCTCCAACAGGGTAAAACCGTGTTGGCTTGTTCGCATGGTTGGGCTTATTGCATGGTTCATTTGAACAGTGCCGCAAATGGATTCGATACCGGAGCAGCAGCAGCAGAAGCAGAAGCAGAAGCAGAAGCAGCAGCCGAGGAAGCCGCAGAAGCCGCCGCTGCCGGATTCGCCGTTGCCAATGCCAATGCCTTGGGAGTCATGCGTAGGGTTGCAAGTTGATACGATTGTTTTTTATCTTTTTGCTGCCCCCAAAATACTTCGATGCCCACTTCTTCTACCCATGCTTCATCGGTCATTACTGCCAACGGAATCGCCACCGGACGGATTTTGACTTGGTATCCAAACGATTGACCCGCATAACGTAATTGTTGCAATTCTGCCGAATCTTCAATCAACGTATTGCCTTTGGAATGCAAAATTTCATCCAATTTAGAACGGGCTAATTGCATCGCCACATCATGGGCAGACGCTCGCTCTGCCAAATTCCGCGAACCCGACAATGCAACAAAAGCCGTTGCAAAACCGATGCCGATAAGTGCCATTGCCACCAAAACTTCCAAAAGGGTGAAGCCGCGTTGCATCATGAGGCGGGGGTTTCCATTGCAATTTTTCCGGTGAAACGTTTCAGGTAATAACGTTTACGCCCTTCATGCGGCATGACCAAATCGAATTGTGCTTCATCCATTGTGCCGTCGGGGTAAAAATACAAGGTATCGGGGATGCGGTCGGTTGGATGGGTGGTCGCAAAATGGAAATCCGGTGGAAGTTTCACCAAGTTTTCCAAAGGAACGGTGATCGTTTTTCGTTCTATCACCGCTTTGTTGCGCAGTTTCATCAACGCTTGCAGGGTTTGATCCGCCCAACGCCGCTCGTTCATGTGCCCTGCGATGCGATCCACCGCCGCCACGGCAAACGCCGACGCAATCCCAATCAGCGCCAAGACGACGAGTAATTCCAAAAGGGTAAACCCCTTGGTCTTGGTAAACCCCTTATTTCCAGCTTTGAATATCGGCATCCTCGCCCGTTCCACCTTCTTTGCCATCCGATCCGTAGGAAACGAGGTCGTATTCCCCATGCGTCCCCGGTGCTTTATAGGCGTAAGGATTGCCCCAAGGGTCTTTTTCTACCGGCTTTTTGGAATACGGGCCATGCCAGTTGGTGGCTTGTGCTGCATCGGCGGGGGCTTTATCCAAGGCGGCGAGACCTTGTTCGGTCGTGGGATATTTGCCCATATCCAAGCGGTAACCATCTAACGATGCGCCCAGCATTTCGATTTGCGCTTTCGCCGTTTTGGTTTTTGCCCCCCCCAAATGACCGAACAATTTAGGGCCGACCAGCGAAGCCAGTAGCACCAAAATCACCATCACAATCAATAATTCAATCAGCGTAAAACCGCTTTGACCACTTTGTTTTTTCATCTTCATCATCTTCATCATTTTCATCATCTTTATATTCATCTTTTTTTCGTTTATAACGGCATATCGTTCATGGAGAAAATGGCGACCAGCATGGACACCACGACCACTCCAATCAAACCACCCATTACCAAAATCATAGCTGGCTCAAAAAGCGCCACAAGGTTGCGGGTGGCTTTTTCGATTTCCTTTTCGTACTGATCGGCGACTTTAATCAGCATTTTGTCCAGCGAACCGGATTCTTCGCCCACGGTTGCCAGTTGTCCTAACAAGCGTGGAAAAAATGGGTCAGCCAGTACCGGAGCAGACACACCGCGCCCTTCCTGCACCGCCACCACCAAACGATCCAACGCCTTCACGAGGGGGATATTGTCGGACAGTTCGCGCACAATGCGCATCCCCGTCAAAATAGGCACACCACTAGAAAGTAGCGTACCCCAAGTGCGGCAGACATTGGCTAGCTTTATTTTTAATAGCAAAGAACCCAATAGCGGCGTGCGAAACAAGAACATTTGCCAACGTTCACGCCATGTTGCATTTTCTAACAATTTCACAAATCCCAGTACCAGCAGCAGCAACGCACCCACCATATAGCCGCCGTAAACCTGTAAAAATTCGCCACCACCGATTAAAACCGCCGCTGGAGTCGGTAATTCTTGGTTCATGTCGGCAAAAATTTGCCCGAATTTGGGCAGCACAAACACGGTCAGCCCCAACAACGCGCACACGCCAAACACAAACAGCAGCGCCGGATAAATCGAGGAGCTAATCAAAAACGAGCGAAATTCCAAGCTGCGGGTATAAAACTCGACCAAGCGCTTCATCACGATGGGCAAGATACCGCCCTCTTCGCCCGCCCGAATCATATTGATATACAAGCGCGGAAAAACCTGCGGTGTTTCAGCAAACGCATCCGCTAGCGTGTGCCCTTTTTGCACCTCTACCAACACGTTTTGCATGACGCGGCGAAAGTAACCATGTTCGATACTACCCAGCGTAATATGCAGCGCTCTATCCAGCGGCAAACCCGCATCTTGCAGGGTTAAAAGCTGCTCGGTCATCGCCAAAACGTGTTTGATGCTGACGGATTTTCCAAAACCAAATCGGCTTGTATCGCCTGCCAATGCTGCGTTCACAGCTATGTTTTTAGTAGCATCTTGCACATTGACGGCGGTTGCTGTGGCGGTTTGTAGCTTCGGTCTAGGTCGCATTTACCACTCCTTCGGTTCAAACGCTTCGGGGTTGCGAATTTCGATGCTATCGCCGGATTGTGCTAATACAAATAATCCTTGGGATTTCGCATAATCGCTCACATTATCGGGAATCACAATTCCCGCTACTGCACCCAAAATAGTATATTTTTCATAAATGGGAAAGTATTGCTTAAATGCTGCCAGACGTTCTAAATGCGCATTCACCCCATCGTTGGTGAGTTTGGATTTACATTCCACTAAAATTAAAGTTTCGGTATTGACGACAACCAAATCTATTTCAATTCCCAGTTTTCCATCGTCTCCAAATCCTTTCATATTAGATGATACTTGGTGAACGGGCAGCCTGCGCTCCTGAAATAAACGTACCACTGCCGGACGCACCATTTCTTGCACAAATTCACCCAAACGATTGGCCTGCCCACCCAGTTGGCGGGACAACTCTTTCATACGCTTATCAAAATCAACGCGGCTTTTTTCGGCTTCAATAGCGCGTTTTTCAGCTTCAATGGCGCGTTTCTCGGCTTCAATGCGGCTTTTTTCAGCGGCAGCTTCAAAAGCAGTAGCACGTTTTTCCGCAGCATCGGCGTTTTCGCGCACGATTTGCTGAGTTTGCATGAGGGCACGCCACACATCGTTGAATGTAGGGGCAGGTGTAGTGAAGTGGGGGGATGTTTCAATGGTATTCATAATTTCATGCTGCTTCAATTAACTCCATATCCTTTCTTAATAAGGTATTGAGTAAATCATTATTTGGGGTTCTAAGTGAACCTTTGGCTGGAGAAATGGATCGGTAAAAACACGCGCAGCAGTTTGAAAGCTGATGCCGTGCTTACGCAAATTACTTGCCGCTTTATTATCATCCCATTCAAATTTTTGCATACACTTATTGTATTCATTCACCCAACAAAAAAAGCCCCCACTCCTCTTTGCAAGGAACGGGGGCTTTGGCTTATCGATGGTTTGCAGTCATTAGGCGGTGTTCAATTCCCGAACAGCTTCCTCCAAGATTTCTTTTGCAACACCGTGTTTCAGCAAATTTTCCATTAACTGTGCGTTCGAGGTAGATAGAAATTGTGCCTCGTCACGGCGCAGTCCCTCGCTCAAATAGTATTTGAGCAATGTTTGGTATCCAATGAAACCTTTTTTAGAGGCTATAGCTTGCATAGATTCCAATACATCGGTCGGGATACGTAAAGTAATCGAAGTCATCGGACGATCAATTCGCAATCTTGATTTTAAGCGTTCAGATAGCATAAATTTGTTCCTCTTTCGTATCAGCCCGTCGTGCTGAAATGAGGCGGATATACTGATCTTCAAATTCTATATGCACTACATAAAGTAGACGACCTGCGGTATCAAAACCAATGGCTGCCTCGCGTGCCTCTTCATTTCTTGATGCTTGTACCAAAATAAATGATGGGTCGCAAAAAACCGTAGCAGCTTCCTCAAACCGAACACCATGTTTATGTAAATTCTTTTGAGCTTTTGCTGCATTCCAAACGAACGAGTCACCATTTAACGTTATGTAAACATCCATCATTGTGATTCTAACAACCCCCCCCCCACTCCTCTTTGCAAGGAACGGGGGCGTTTCGTTAATCCCTTACCATTCGTTGGGTTCAAACCGATCGGGATTGCGAATCTCCACGCTCTCACCAGACTGTGCCAACACATATAGCCCCTTGCTGTGGGCATAGTCGCATACCTCGTCGGCAATCACCATGCCAGCTACTGCCCCCAACACGGTGTGCTGGTTGAGCTGTGGGAAGTACTGTTTGAAAACGGCTAGGCGTTCAAGGTGTT
>JBDKGR010000115.1:0-8743 GCA_039798085.1 Pseudomonadota bacterium | reverse complement strand
AGCCGTTTATGCACCGCCCGTGTTTGGATGTGAAAACCTTTGGCATCGAGCCGATGCAGTGGCTGCTGGAAAACGATTTCATTCCGTTGGATGTGCAAAGTGCATGGCAGAAAAAATGCCACATTGCTATTGATTTAATAGCTAATTATGCAGTATTAGCGGGCATTACAGCCGATTTTCCTGAAAAAATTATTCGGCTACATGGCGATTGCCACCCGGGGAATATCCTCTGGACACCCGATGCTGGGCCGCATTTTGTTGATTTAGACGATGCCCGCAGCGGCGTGGCAGTGCAAGATTTGTGGATGCTCACCAGCGGCGACCGTCGGCAACGCACGTACCAACTCAGCGTGTTATTGGATGGCTACGAGCAATTCCGCAATTTTGACCGCCGCGAATTGGCACTCATCGAACCCTTGCGCACGCTGCGGCTGATTCATTACAGCGCATGGCTTGCCCGCCGTTGGAGCGATCCGATTTTCCCCGTTAATTTTCCGTGGTTCGGAACCAGCGATTATTGGCAGGGTCAAGTCCAAATGCTGGAAGGGCAGATCGAAGCGATGCAGGAAGCACCTTTGAATCTGTAAATCGGTAATTCCGTATTTCCGTAATTCCGTATTTACCCTGTATGTTGATGATTGTGTCAACATTTTGGCGCGGCGTGCGTTGCGTATGCAGGATTTCAATGAATGGAATCCATTTTTACCCAAGGAATTTCCAATGAAAACTGCTGCTCGTGCTCTTACTATTGCTCTTGGTTTGTTATTTACTGCTTCTGCGTTTGCGGAAGCGCCCACTCCTGCGGTGAAGGCCAGTGCCGAAGCACCTGCTGCCAAGGATGCCAAGGTCGCTAAACCCGCCAAACCTACCAAAGCCGAAATTCCTGCAGCTCCGGGCGGTGGCGACGGTAAAGTGTGGGTAAATCACAAATCTAAAATTTACCACTGTGAAGGTGCGCCCGATTACGGCAAAACCAAGGATGGCGAATACATGGCCGAAGCCGATGCCAAAACCAAAGGCAATAAAGCCAAAGGTGGTAAAGCCTGTGCCGTGAAAGCAGCAAAAGAAGTTAAAGAAACCAAAGAAACCAAAGCTGCGAAGTAACGCCTATTCTCATTAAAAACTCATGCGATACGTCAAGCGGATGGAAAAAGGCTCGGCTGGATGAATCACCTTGTCATCCACCGGAGCCGATTCATTCGGTAAACGGGATGCGTAGTAATACTGAATATCGTTCACTGGGGTATTCAATAGATTGAAGACATCCAGCGTCAATGCCGATCGGTGACCTGTTACATCCCGCATATCGCGGTTGAGGCGTAAATTGAATGTTGAAGTGGGTTCTGAACGCACAGAATTGTCATCAATCAATGCCCCGCTGCCCAAATACCGCCATTGCAAACTGGCTGACCACGCTTTTCCATTTTTGAGGGTCACGCCAATCGAAGCCACCGAATCCACCGCATTGGGAACGTAATTCCCCTTGCTAAAACGTGCTTGTGTCCACGCCAAATCGGCATCGACCAGCAGATTCGGGGTAGGTGTCCAGCGGTTGTTGAATTCAATGCCTCGGCGGATGCTTCCATCGCTGGCTTCGGTGGCTCCCACATCGCCCACATACACCAATTCCGAATCCGATTCCAGCCGCCAAATAGCCAACGAACTTTGCAAGTGCGGAATGCGTTCGGTACGCACGCCCAGTTCCCAGCCCCGCGCTGCCACCAATGCCGGAACGGGCGCAACTTTATCCAAAACACCCCGCGCATCGTTGCTATGAAAGCCTTGCCCTGCATTGAAAAAGAATTCAGTTTTCTCCCAAGGCGTTACAACCAGCGTGAACTTGGGGGATACCAGATTGTGGGCAGAAGGCTGCATCTGATCCAAACGCACCCCCATAACGGTACGCAGCCACGGAGTCCATTCCACACCGCTTTGCAGGTACGCGCCGATTTGGGTTTGGTGAATACGGTCTTCACGGGTAGTAGTGATTATTTTCCGCTGTTGGGTATCGTATAAACCTACTTGAATGCGATCATGGCGTAATTGGAAACCCATTTCGGTGTTGATTTCTTTACCGTCCCACAGATGTTGCCACGCCTGTGACGTTTGGAATCCGACAACCTGCCGCTTGTCTTGCTGCAAAAATTGGTCGCCTGTATCGGGGCGTTCAAGCGCATAGGTGAAATTGGAAAACAACTGCAAATCGTATTGCAGGGCATACGCGCTTGCCTTGAACTGGCTGTTCTCCGCGTTGCGATGCCATTGCCCCGACACACTGTAGCGCGAGGTGTTACCGCCATCGCTAGCATCCAAAGAATCAAAGCGCGAAAACGGTTTGCCTTGGTACGTGCCGGCCTCTATCAAGCGTTGGGGGATTTGGTCGGTAGCATTCCATTGGGCGTTGTATGCCATGAGGCTAATCGAACCCCCTTCGGCACGATTGCCTTGGCTCCAACGCAATACGGCGTTCCTGCGGCGCAAGGCTTCGGGGGTAGTCCACGGGCCATCGTTGCCCATCCACTCCACCGCACCCAGCAAGGTCTTATCGCTTCCTATATCAAAATTCATAGCACCTAATGCACGCTGGTAGCCGTTCTTCCCCATAGTAAGCTGTAAAAATGGGGCATCGTTTGGTGCATTCAAACGGGTTTTATAGGCAATATCGGCAGCGCCTGCGGTGGCAAAATCACCGTGCGTAGCGAAGTACGGACCTTTGCGGTATTCGATACGTTCCACCAGTTCAGGAATCAAAAAATTCAAATCGGAAAAGCCCTGCCCGTGTGCGTGCGTGGGCATATTGACGGGCATTCCATCGACGGTGGTCGCAAAATCGGTTCCGTGATCGAGGTTAAAGCCGCGCAGAAAATACTGGTTCGCTTTACCGTCGCCCGAATGCTGGGTAACGACCATACCCGGAATAGCTTCTAGCACCTCGCCCGGGCGCAGAATGGGACGGTTTTCTAATAATTCGGCTCGAATCGTGCCTTGCGATGCGGCATCGCTGCTGCCGATGGCGTTATCGTAATGCCGACCACTCACCGTGACGGCAGGCAATTCTTGGGCGTACATGGTGGTACTGGTGGCACTAAAGATGTAGAAAACACCCGCACCTACCCGCTGGGATAGTGATTGAATTTGCATACTTCCTTTTCACGCCCTTCGCGTGATATGGGTGGAATAAAAATACAGGCCGGTCTCCGGGCTTACGAGTGAAAAATCTTTCCATTTATTCCCTTCCCATGCCGTGCATTCAAAAAATGCAGCAAGAACACAGTGGTGATGAATAAACTTCGACTCGTTTACCGTTGCGAGGGCAGCGTCGGAATGTACCGACTTCCCGTTTCAGTCTGTGCGTTACGAAGGCACAGACCACCTGATTTGCTTTTTTCAGTATAGCATTCGGTATAGCCTTTACTCAACAAAGCGCTCGCCCTTAAACACCCGTATCGGGTTTCCACGCTCAACTTGCCCGTGCAACGCATTGGCAGCTTGGGCGTGGTTTGCTTGGTGGGTTATTTCAGCCGATAACGCACAATAATCACCCGTGCGGGGGATTCCAGCACTGCAAATGCTTCTAGCATGAGGTCTAAAGCGCCTTCTTCGCCAAAACCACCAGTTCCAGCGCCGATGATAGGGAATGCCACAGATGGGTAACCGTGCTGATTGACCAATGCCATTGCCGAAGCAACGGAACCTTGAATCGACTGCCGGGATGAGCGCCATCCCATGCTAATTCCCGCCACATGGATGATGGCACGGTAACCCAAGCGTCCCGCCGAAGTTTGCACCGCACCCCCTAGGGGAATCGCGCCCATTCTTCCCAATTCCCAAAACGGGGCATAACCTGCACGCCGCTTAATCGCTCCTGAAACGCCTTGCGGAATCAGCAACCACCACGGAATGATGTTGCGATTCCACGCATTAACGATAACGTCCACATTCTGATCGAGCAGGTCGCCGGAAACAATTTGAGGAATCATTGAATTGACCACCTGTAGTGGTAAAAATTACAGTCGTTCCCACGATTCCACCACACCAGCGCGTACCTTGAATAAGGGATGTGCTTCTGGCTCGGTCAGCGAGTGGTATTTTTCATAAAGTGCTGGACTGCGGGCTTTCAGTTTGGCGAGTAAGTGCTGCCATTCGTATGCCATTTGTCCCGATGTCACCCACATAGGCGCGGGTGTGGTGACAATCTCCCCTACCTTGCTGGCATCAAACGTATAGCCGCGCCGAGTTGCTTCTTGATGCACGTCCTGAAGGTACATGGCAACGGAAGATAAGGGCGATTCTTGTTCCCTAAACCGAATCAACTGCGGATGATTTTGGTATCCCTTGGTTAAACCTCTCATTACGGCTTGTGCCAACAAGGTTTCGCGCCACAGCGCAACGATTCCCTGCGGGTCAAGGTATTGGGGATGTAATGACCATATTCTCATAGTGGGGGTTTGCCTTAATACGGTTTCTGACCGACGTAATTACCCGCTGGAGAATACTGACAGACCCACACTTGATTTTTAGGGCTATCGCACACTGCCATGCCACAGCCGACGCTGGTCGTATTTTTCCAGACGACCTGCGTGTAGTGTCCGCACACTTTGCCAGCGGCGCATGTATTGGTGGTGTAGGTGTAATCGGCTTTTTCTCCGCCCCACGCATTCACCACATCGGCAGATTTCACGTTTTGCACCGCGCCATTCGACCATGCACTTGCCCAATACAAGTTTTCGCCTACCGTTCCCCCCGTACTGTGCTGCATATTGCAGTTATTGGTGGTTTTTAGGTGATTCGCCCACGCCTGTGCCGATGCTGCCAATGTATCCGAATACGTCAGTCCCGCTACACCGACCTGCGCACGCCACGTATTATGGGCAGCCACTATATCGCTGGGTTGTACACCCGATGCCGTGGATTGAACCGCATCGGCTGCACCACCGCATCCTATTAAGCAAACCACGCTGCCAGCCATCAGCCACCATTTCCCATATTTCATTTTTCCAACCCCTTTATTGAAGAGCCTAATGCTCTGGTGCAGCGCCTACCGCAGGTGCAGCACTTACCGCAGGTGCAACCATTCCCGCTTCGGATACAACCGCTTCGACTATCCCCAGTTTACGAACAAAATCGCCATTTGCGAATTCGGTGTAACGCCATTCGCCATCGACTTGTACCAAACCTTCAGAGGGTGGTTGTACTTCTTGCACCGGAATTTTTTTGAGCGCAGTGGACATGAATTCAATCCATGCTGGCAATGCCAATGCCGAGCCGGATGCGCGGGTTCCTAAACTGCGCGGTGTGTCATAGCCCACCCACACCACCGCCGACAGGCTGGGCTGAAAACCTGCAAACCACGCATCCACTACATCATTGGTTGTTCCGGTTTTGCCATACAAATCCGGGCGACGTAACATGGCTTGCGCCCGCGCAGCCGTGCCAGATCGGGTAACCTCTTGCAACAAGGTGGATACCAAGAAGGTATTACGCGCTGGAATCACCCGTTCTACGGTGTTGATAGATTGGGGGGGCGCTTCAAACACCACCTCGCCATTCGCACGTGCAACACGTTGCACAAAACGGGGCTGCATCCGAAATCCACTATTGGCAATCACGGCATACGCATTCGCCATTTGTAGAGGAGTTGTGGAACCTGTGCCCAATGCCTGCGTTAAGTCTGCGGGCTGCTTGGCGGCATCAAAACCAAATAAACTTGTCCATTGGCGTGCCCCATTTGGGGTTAAAAACTGCATCAATCGAATGGAAACCAAATTCTTGGAACGTGCCAAAGCAGTACGTAAATTGATCGGACCATCGGTGCTACCGTCATCATTTTCGGGCATCCAATCTCCTATTTGGATGGGGGCATCATTCACCAAAGTTTCCAGTTGTACCCCTTTTTCAATCGCACCCGAATAAATGAAAGGCTTGTAGCTCGAACCCGGTTGCCGCCAGCCTTGGGTAACATGGTTGAATTGGTTGCGGTGAAAATCGAATCCGCCTACCAATGCACGAATATCCCCATTGGAGGGATCAACAGCTACCAATGCACCTTGTGCTTGTGGCCACTGTATCAATGTCCAGTTTTTGCCTTGCAGATAAATCCGCACGATAGAGCCTCGGCGGATGCGCAGGCTACGGTCGCTGTTATCACCCAAACCCGATTGGGCGGGACGCAAACCTGCTCCGGTGATTTGCACCGTCTCCCCCGATCCCAAAATAGCCGTCACCCCTTTAGGCGATGCTTTTGTGACCACGGCAAGGCGTAAATCATCATCATCCATGTATTCGGATAAGGCTTGGGTGATGGCGGTGTCGCTGGGAGTTACTTCATCGGACAGGGTTTCATTGCCTTCGGGACCACTCCATACTTGCCGCAGAGCATGGTCAATCAAGGTGCGGCGCAAAGCGGTGTAAGCGGCTTGCTGTTCCGTTGCACGCAAGGTGGTGGTGACATTCAATCCGGTGGTATAGCTCAATTCACCGTATTGGGCATAAACTTGCTGGCGCACCATTTCGGCAACGTATTCCGCATGAACTTCCATATCTCTGGCTTTGCGCAATCGCAAAGGTTCGGCTTTGGCGGCGGCATACTGGGCATCATCAAGCACGCCTTGGTGGTGCATACGGTACAACACCGTGAGCTGGCGATTGCGGGCACTCACTTGGTTGCGATGGGGATTGGCAAAAGAAGGATTCTGTGGCAACCCCGCTAGCATGGCACATTCTGCGGGCGTAAGTGCCGAGAGGGTTTTACCGAAATAGATTTGTGCCGCCGCTTCAAAACCATAAGCGCGTGAACCGAGATAAATCTGGTTCATGTACAACTCAAGAATCTGATTTTTACTGAGTTGCGCTTCAATTTTGAAAGCGAGTAGGGCTTCTTTGATTTTTCGCTCTGCCGTCACCGAGCGATCCAGAAAAAAAGTCCGTGCCACTTGCTGCGTGATGGTGGATGCACCTTGCCTGCGTCCACCCGTCATGATCGACACAATGGCACGGGCAATACCAATTGGATCAAGCCCAATATGGGAATAAAAACGGGAATCTTCGACTGCCAATAGGCTGTCTTTCATCAGTTGAGGGATTTGCTCAATCCGCTGATACACCCGTCGCTCAGTACCAAAGCCGCCAATTTCAGAACCCTCTAACGTAAAAACGCGCAACGGTTGTTTGGGTTTGTAATTGGAAAGGGAGGATGTATCGGGCAACTGAGGGAAGTAATAAATGGCACTTCCCAACACAAACAAAAAAGCAAGCACCAGCAGACCCAGTGCCGACATCAGCATCCCCATTGCCCAGTGAATGCTGAAAGCGTTTTTGAATAAGTTAATAATCTTCATGGTGCTGGATTATCAGGGACTCGCACCACAGGCAACGCAGCAAAAAACCACGCTACCGTGAGATTATTGGCGACTAACCCATATAACCTTATTTAGCCGCTTCAGGTTTTTTCGCTTCGGGTTTAGCTTCGGGCTTGGCTTCTGGTTTCATGTCTGGTTTAGCATCTGGCTTTTTAGCACCCAAACATTCTTTCATGAAGGCTTTGCGTTCATCACCTTTTTTGTCACCCGCATCCACATTACAAGTTTTCATTTTGTTTTGTTGAGTGGGTTTGCCTTCTGGCTTACCTTCGGGTGCTTTTTTCAGGCATTCTTTCATGAAATCTTTGCGCTCATCGCCTTTTTTATCAGCAGCTTCGGTATTACAAGCCTTCATCTTACCTTGCTGACCATTATGTCCTTGACCATGATGTTTACCGGGTCCACCAACAGGTGCAGAAACTGGAGCTTTAGCCGCATCCGCAGCAGGGGCTGGTGCTGCTTTTGCAGGGGCAGAAGCAGGTGCATCTGGAGCAGCGTGGGCTGCACCAAAAGAAAGCGATACGCCCAATGCCAAGAATGCGAGAATTTTGCTCATGATGTTTCCTTTGTGGATTGTGGAGTGAAAAATTGCTGAAAAATTGCTAAAAACAATATAGCGATGCAACCATAACGCAAGCAGCACCCCTCGGTTGACAAGCGCCCCGTAAAATTACGCCTATGCAATCTGTAAAAAACCAACTTCTACAAACTCTCGCGGTTTGCCTTGAGCGAATCGCGCCCGGTTCGGCATCCAAAGCCGCGTTTGAATCGCCCAAAATGGCTGCGCATGGTGATTACGCCATCACGGCTGCCATGCAGCTCGCCAAACCCTTGAAACAAAATCCGCGACAACTAGGAGAACAACTACGCACCGCCCTGTTGCAGCAACCCTGCTTCACGCAATGGGTGCAGGATGTGGATATTGCAGGCCCCGGGTTCATCAATATCCGCCTCAAACCCTCGGCTAAACAAGAGGTCGTGCGCACCGTGTTGGCACAAGGTACACGCTACGGCTACCAAGCCGATAACGGACAGAAAATTCTGGTGGAATTCGTCTCCGCCAACCCCACCGGCCCGCTCCATGTAGGGCACGGTCGCCAAGCGGCGTTGGGCGATGCGATTTGCCATTTATTTTCCACCCAAGGTTGGAATGTACACCGTGAGTTTTATTACAACGATGCAGGCGTACAAATCCAAACCCTCGCCAACAGCACGCAATGCCGTGCCAAAGGCATTCAACCCGGGGATGCACAATGGCCCGAATCGGCGTACAACGGCGACTACATTGCAGATATAGCTACGGATTTCATAGCAAAAGCTACCGTATCGGCGGATGATCGCAGCTTTACCGCCAGCGGCGATGTGGAGGATATGGAATCCATCCG
>JBDKGR010000114.1:0-8758 GCA_039798085.1 Pseudomonadota bacterium | reverse complement strand
AATGGACTTCTTACGCTGCTATGGGTTTGGGTTCTTTCTGGTTCGTGGAGCGCGTGATGGCAGCGGCACAAGCGTAATTGGGAAAATGGGGAATCAATCAATCTTCCAACGCCAGCAACTCCGCCACCGTTTGCCGACGGCGAATCAGGCGGGGTTTGCCATTTTCGATCAACACTTCAGGAACCAAGGGGCGCGTGTTGTAGTTGGAGGACATGGACGCGCCATACGCGCCCGTATCGTGCAGCACCAGTAAATCGCCCACTTGCGCTTGCGGCAGACTGCGGCGCAGCACCACGCCGCCCTCTTCTTGCGTAAACACGTCGCCCGATTCGCACAGTGGGCCTGCCACCACCGTATCGACCAACGCACCCGTTGCTTCGTTGGTATGAATAATTTCCATTTCGTGGTGGCTGCCGTACATGGCGGGGCGAACGAGTTCGGTAAAGCCCGCATCCACCAGCGTAAACGGTTGCGTGCCTTGGTTTTTCACGGCACGGATTTCCGTTACCAGCACGCCCGATTCGGCAACCAAATAACGACCGGGTTCAATTTCCAACGTGACGGGGTGACCTAATAACGCAGCAATTTCGTTGCGTGCCGCGTCCCATAATTGGAAATAATGGGCGGTGTCGATGGTGGCATCTTCTGCGCGGTAGGGAATGGACAAGCCACCGCCTGCCGAAATCGCTTTCACATCCAGCCCTTGCGCCTGAACGCGCTTCACCAAATCGACCATCGCGCCGCACACTTCTTGCAGATGCGCGTAATCCACCCCCGAACCGATGTGCATATGCAGCCCTTGCAGCGATAAGCCGTTGGCACGCACGCGCTCGCACGCCAGCACCAAATCGGTATGCCAGATACCGTGCTTGCTGTGTTCGCCGCCGGTGTTGGTTTTGTTGCTGTGTCCGTGTCCGAATCCGGGGTTAATGCGCAACCATACGGGGTGATTTTTACTCACCGCGCCGAGCTGATTCAGCATATCAATCGAACCGCAGTTCGTCGCAATACCCCATTCAACAACCCGTTTCAAGGTCGGGCGATCCAACACATCGGCGGTAAAAACGATTTCGTGGTTTTGAAATCCAGCAGCTATCGCCCGTTCGATTTCGCCCAAAGAAACCGAATCGACCATCACGCCCTCGGCTTTCATCAGCCGCAAAATGTGCGTATTGGAATTGGCTTTTTGCGCAAAGCGAATCACATCAAACTGCTTTAATGCCGCGATTTGGCGTTGAATCGTAGCCGCGTCATAAACCCATAAAGGGGTTCCGTGTTCGGTGGCAAGGGCGGAGAGGGTAGAGGGGGTAAATGGGTTCATGGGATAAGATTGTGCAAGAAAAAAGCAGAGGAAAGCAGCGCATCATTATGAGTGCTGGATGATTTAGCGGTTTCGTTAGAGAAATTAGCAGCTTCGGATAGTGTTGAAATGGCATCGCGCAAAGCGTACTGCAATGAAGCATTGGCATTGCGGCAACAGTTGGTCGCCGTACTTCCCGATTCCGATTTCCACCGCAAACGGTTGCAAAGAACCCGGCGTTTCATGACACGTTTGTAAATCCTTCGTGCCTTCCGGCGCTTCTGCAACAAATACAATTCAAGCTATGAACTACCTCTCTACTCGCGGCACGCCCGCTACCAATATCCCCCGCAAATTTTGTGAAATCCTGCTCGAAGGGCTTGCGCCCGATGGCGGTTTGTATTTGCCGGAAAGTTATCCGCACGTTAGCGATGCCACATTAAGCCAATGGCGCACCATTTATAACGAACAAGGCTACGCGGCTTTGGCGTTTGAAATTTTGTCGCTGTATATTGACGATATTCCCGCTGCGGATTTGAAAGCGATTTGTGCCAAAACCTATACCGAAGAAGTTTTCGGTACGCGCGAAATTGTGCCGTTGAAAAAATTAGAAAATAATTTTTATCTGGAAGCATTATCCAATGGCCCTACGCTCGCGTTCAAAGATATGGCGATGCAGTTGCTGGGTAATTTGTTTGAATACGAATTAGCACGGCGCGGCGAAGAACTGAATATCCTCGGTGCAACCAGTGGTGATACGGGCAGTGCGGCAGAATATGCGATGCGTGGCAAAAAAGGCGTGCGCGTGTTTATGACCAGCCCGCATGGTCGTATGAGTGCCTTCCAGCAAGCGCAAATGTTTAGTTTGATGGATGATAATATCCATAATATCGCGGTGAAAGGGGTGTTTGACGATTGCCAAGATATGGTAAAAGCCGTGTCCAACGATTTAGAATTCAAACGCCAATACAAAATCGGCACGGTCAATTCGATTAACTGGGCGCGTTTGTTGGCGCAGGTAGTTTATTATTTTGCAGGATATATTCAAGCTACTAATAATGCAATTAATAACTGTGTCAATAATTCGCAAAAAGTCAGTTTTACCGTGCCAAGCGGTAATTTTGGTAATGTGTGCGCGGGGCACGTCGCACGTCAAATGGGATTGCCGATTGCGCATCTCGTAGTCGCCACCAATGAAAACGATGTGTTGGACGAATTTTTCCGCACCGGAATCTACCGCGTGCGCGGCAGTGCGGATACGCATGAAACCTCTAGCCCGTCAATGGATATTTCCAAAGCCAGCAACTTTGAACGCTTTATTTTCGACCTGCTGGGGCGCGATGGCGCACGCACGGCGGACTTGTTCGGAACGCAAGTTAGCAAGCAAGGCAAGTTCGATTTAAGCGCCGATGCAGCGTTTGCCGATTGCGCCAATCGCTATGGATTTGTGAGCGGTAAAAGCACGCACCATCAGCGTTTGGAGACGATTCGCCAAATTTTCGCCCAGCACGGCATAATGATTGATACGCACACCGCCGATGGTGTCAAAGTCGCGCAAGAACACCGCCAATCCGATGTCCCCATGATTGTTTTAGAAACCGCGCTGCCCATCAAATTCGCCGCCACGATTGTGGAAGCCTTGGGGCGCGAACCCAATCGCCCTGCCAAATTTGAAGGCATCGAAAATCTGCCCAAGCGCGTGCAAATCATGGATGCCGACGTAGCCGCGATTAAAGCCTTGATTGCAGCCGAATGTGCCAAAGAGGGTGCGAAATGATTAGTCTGAATGAAGCCTTGCAGCGCTTGCTGGGTTCGGTCGAAATACGGAATGATGTCGAGCGTTTACCCATTTTGGAAGCCGATGGACGTGTGTTAGCCCAAGATGTGGTATCGGCATTGCACGTTCCGCCGCACGATAACAGCGCGATGGACGGTTACGCCGTGCGCTGCGCCGATGTGTCGGCGGCGGGTACGGCGTTGCCCACGATACTTCCTATTTCGCAGCGTATTGCTGCCGGAACGGTCGGAACGCCATTGCTAGCGGGAACGGCGGCGCGGATTTTCACGGGCGCGCCCGTTCCCGTGGGGGCGGATGCCGTCATCATGCAGGAAGAATGCACCCTTTTGGAAAACGGTAGCGTGCAAATCAACGCCGTTCCCAAGCCGAACCAAAACATTCGTCGTGCGGGGGAAGACGTAACGCGCGGCGCGAAAGTGCTATCGAAAGGCGATCGCCTTACGCCCGCCAGTCAAGGGCTGGCGGCAAGTTTGGGTTTTTCTCATGTCGATGTGGTACGTCGCCCGCGTGTGGCGTTATTATCAACGGGAAATGAATTGGTCATGCCCGGAACCATCGCGCCGGAGGATATGCCAGCGGGTGCAATCTACAACTCGAACCGCTTTTTTCTGCATTCACTGCTGCGGCGTATGGGCTGCGAGGTGAGCGATTTGGGCATCGTCCCCGACCAGCGCGAAGCCACGATTCAAGCCCTGCAAACCGCAGCGGCAACGCATGACGTGATTCTGACCAGCGGTGGCGTTTCGGTGGGCGAGGAAGACCATATCAAACCCGCCGTGCAAGCCTTGGGCAGTTTGGATTTGTGGCAAATCGCCATCAAACCCGGCAAGCCGTTTGCGCATGGGCGGATTGGAGAAAACGGTAAAACGCACTTTTTGGGGCTGCCCGGCAATCCGGTGGCGAGTTTTGTCACCTTTTTGATTTTGGTGCGTCCCTTTTTGCTGCGTTTGCAAGGTGCGCGTGATGTGGATGTGGATGTGGATGTGGATATTAAAAAAATAGCTCTACGTGCAGATTTTACGTGCCCTAGAGCCGATAAACGCCAAGAATTCCTGCGCGTGCGGCGCAATGAAAAAGGCGGTTTGGATTTGTTCCCGAATCAAAGTTCGGGCGTGCTCACTTCCGTGGTGTGGGGCGATGGCTTGGTCGATAAACCCGCTGGCACAACCATCGCAGCGGGTGATATGGTGCAATTTATAGCTTATGAAAATCTCTATTAAATACTTTGCCTCGATTCGGGAAGCGCTGAAAAGCAACCACGAAATCTGCGAAACCTCAGCGGGAACGGTGGCTGCATTGCGCGATGAGTTGATTGCTCGCGGTGGTGCGTATGCGGCATCGTTGGCGCGGGGCAAAGCGGTGCGGGTGGCGCTGAATCAAACGCTGTGCGAGGAAAATGCAGCGTTGCCAGAGGGCGCGGAAGTGGCGTTTTTTCCTCCGGTAACGGGGGGATAAATAATGAAAACATCCTCCGTATCCTCCGTATCCTCCGTATCCATTCAAACCGAAGATTTTGATGTTTCCAAAGAATTGGCGGCATTGCAAGCAGGGGATTTGCGCGTGGGGGCGGTGTGCAGCTTTGTGGGCACGGTGCGGGGCGATGGAACGCTGCAAACTCTGGAATTGGAACATTATCCCGAAATGACCGAAAAAGCGATTGAGGCGATGATCGAAGCGGCACAGCAACGCTTTAACATAGTGGCTGCCCGTATCATCCACCGCGTGGGTGTGTTGCGACCCGCCGAGCAAATCGTGCTGGTAGCGGTAACATCTGCGCATCGGGGGGCGAGTTTTCAGGCGTGCGAGTTTTTGATGGATTATTTGAAAACCCAAGCGCCCTTCTGGAAAAAAGAGCAAACCGCCGCTGGTGCAAAATGGGTTGATGCCCGTATCAGCGACGATACGGCATTGGCAAAATGGGGCATTGCATCCCACAACGCTTGAAACACGAAAAATCAAGAAAAATCAAGAGAACAATATGCTACTGCGCGTAATCAAAGATTTATTCAAATCCCAAGCTGAACAAGAAAAAGAAGCTCTGGAAGCGGTTCAACTGTTTATGAACGAGCGGCAATACCAATCCGCTTGCGAGTTGTTGGAATTGCTCTTGCAACGCAATCCCGATCATGCGGTATGCCATTGGGAACTGGCGCAATGCCACTACAAAATGGGCAATAACGCCAAAGCCTTGGTGCATTGTGAAAAAACACGCGCATTAGACCCCGATTCTGCTCCCGCTTTTACGTTGCTAACCCAGTTGCGCTTGCCCGGAGAAGATTACAAAGAAGTGCTAGAACGCATCATTGCCCACCTCCGACCCCGCACTTACGTGGAAATTGGGGTTTTTCAAGGGGCAACCCTGCGTTTAACAAAAACCACCAAACGCAGTATTGGTATTGATCCAGTGCCCCAAATTCAATGGTCGTTGGAACCCAATATGCGGGTTTTCCCAACCACCAGCGATGATTTTTTTGCCCAGCACGACCTCATCGCCGAACTCGGTGACCGCCGTGTCGATTTGGCATTTATTGATGGAATGCACCAGTTTGATTTCGCTCTGCGGGATTTTGCCAATATCGAACGGTACTGCAATCCCAATTCCGTGATTTTGATTCACGATTGTTATCCACTGGACGAAGAATCCGCTGGACGTGAACCCCGCCCCAGCCATTGGAGCGGGGATGTATGGCGCGTCATCGTGTTGTTGAAAAAATACCGACCCGATTTGCAAATTCACACCATCGGCACTGCGCCTACGGGCTTGGCGGTGATTCAAAATTTGAATCCCGAATCCACCTTTTTGCGTGATAACCACGACCGTTTGGTGGAAGAATTCCTCGCACTGGATTATGCGTATTTGAACGATGATAAAGCCGGAAAATTGAATTTGTTCATCAACCATTGGCCACGTATTAAGAGTATGGTGCGTCCACGTTCACGCTGAGATCACCGAATCACCCCTAATGTACTAACCTAACGGATTGCTGTGCGTGCCTTGGCGATGCGCTCATCCAAATACGCACCGTAAAAATCGGGCAGGTAGCCACCGACCAGACGTTCCGCCACTTCTTTGCCGTTTGCGCCAAAAAATAGTACCGTGGGCGCGATTTTGATGTCCCAATCGCGGGTTAATTGATCGTGGGTTTTCGGGTTGCCATCAAAATGCTGAATCCCTTTAGGGTTGCGCATATCCACCTGAAAAACCGGAATGCCTTCTTTGCGTGCCAAGGGTTCCAAATAATGCTCGCGGGCGATTTTGCAAAAGGGGCAGCGCTCCAAACTCACCATGATTACCAGAGGATTACCCTTTGCCAGTGCTTTGGCAAGTTCTTCTTTCAGCGATTGGGGAGCGGGTAGCACCGCCCCCGCCGACCACGCCCAGCCCGCTTGCCCCATCGCCACGACAGAGCCTAGCTGCAATAAAGTTCGGCGGTGTATCATTAAGTTCCTTACTTGCTAATATAAAAATTGACGGAATTATTGAGGAATCCCATGAATCTGGCAACTCTTTTGGAACAATACGGAGATAGCACGGTGCTAGCTTGTGGCGGATTGTTCATTGGTTTGATGTTTGGTTTTTTGGCACAACGTTCGCGCTTTTGCTTGCGTGCTGCTGTCTTGGAGTTTTGGAGCCGCAGTTTTGGCGAAAAACTCTCGGTTTGGCTGTTCGCTTTCTCCAGCGCGGTGATTGCCGTACAGGTTTTACAACTTGCCGGAGGTTTGGATGTGGGGAGCGCACGCCAAATTGCCTCTCGGGGGAGCATTTCAGGGGCGTTGATGGGAGGGCTTATCTTCGGAGTCGGTATGGTTTTGACGCGCGGTTGTGCCAGCCGCTTGCTGGTGTTATCGGCAAACGGTAATTTGCGTGCCTTGTTATCGGGTTTGATTTTTGCGGTGGCGGCACAAGCATCCATAGGCGGGGCGCTTTCTCCCATGCGCGTGGGCATCAGCGAATGGTGGACGATAGAGGGCGGCGCATCGCGTGATTTACTCGCCCTGACCGGATTCGGGCATTGGGGCGGCTTGGTTGCCGGATTGGTGTGGTTTGCTGCTGCCCTGTTTTTTTCTTGGAAGAATCCTGAACGCAAGGTGCTGCAATGGATCGGTGGTGTCGGCGTGGGGCTAACAGTGGCGGCAGGATGGTGGTTTAGCTATCAAATATCCACCGCATCATTTGAACCGATTCAAGTCCAAAGTTTAACGTTCAGTGGTCCTTCCGCCGAATGGTTGATGCGCGTTTTAGCCGATCCCAATCACAAAATCGGCTTTGAATTTGGTTTGCTCCCGGGGGTGTTTGCCGGCTCATTTATCGGAGCATGGTACGGTGGCGATTTGCAAATTGAAGGTTTCAAAGACGGCTATAGCATGACGCGCTACATCGTTGGAGCCATTTTGATGGGCTTCGGCGCGATGTTGGCGGGCGGCTGTGCGGTCGGTGCGGGCATGACGGGCGGCTCTATCTTCGCACTGACTGCATGGCTTACATTGGTTGGAATGTGGGCTGGTGCGGGTTTTATTCAACAGTTTGTGGACAAAAAAGCGCCATAATGAAGGCGTTATTCTGAATCTATACGTATATCTATATGTATATGTATATGTATATGTAACAAACACAGGAGTTTTCTATGGTTTCCATTCCCTTCGGCAAAATTGCAACGGTCTCTATCACGGTTGCAGTGGCTGCTTTTTTGCTGGCAACAGCCGGGACGATACAAACAGGCAACGTCGGCATTAGAACGACATTGGGTATTATTGCCAAAGAAGAAATTGAACCGGGAATTTATTTCAAGTTGCCGATTATTTCCTCGGTGCAAGAATTTTCTGCCAAGGATATTGTGATTGAAATTGCCGATTTAACTCCCAAAGCAAAAGATAATTTATCGCTACGGGATATGGATGTTTCTATATATTATCGAGCCGATCCGCAGGCGATTGCTGAGTTATCGGCTAAATATGCGTCTCAATCTTCGCGGCATGATGATGGATACTATATGCCCGCTTATCAGCTCATTTGGCGCATTGCACGTAATGCGTGTTATGAAGAAATTGCCAAACTAGATTCTCTGGTTATTCACACGCAGCGCGACCAGTTAGGGGCAGCTATTGCCAAAAAATTACAAGAAGAATTGGATAAAACCGATAAAGGAGTTTTTACGGTTTCTCGGGCAGTGGTGCGTTCGATACAAACAGATGCCTCCATTGAACAATCCATTCAACAAGCGGTTGCTAATCAGAAAAAACTGGAAGCCATGCAGGTGCAAACCGAAATAGCCAAGCGGGAAGCGGAAATCAAAGTGACCGAAGCACATGGTATTGCCGAGGCGAACAAAATTATCGCTGGTTCCTTAACCCGTGAATACCTTCAACACGAAGCAAATCAAGCATTATTCAAATTCGCCGAAAAAGGCAATTCCAATACCGTGGTGATTCCATCTGGAATGAGTGTCACGCCGCTTATCAATACGGGAAATAATGGGAAATAACGGGGGATAAATAATTTTGAGATTGCACATAACGGTGGCGATTCCCGCCATCATGTCCACCGTGATGTCCACCATGATGCCAAAAGTGACCACATCCCGTCATCAATAAAGCCAACGGGAGTATAAGTAGGAAACGGAATAGGAATAGGTATCGCATATCCGCATTATCTTTGATTA
>JBDKGR010000113.1:0-8771 GCA_039798085.1 Pseudomonadota bacterium | reverse complement strand
TACAGGTTTTACGCACCCACGGTAAACGCACACCCGAACGGTTCATGGTGGCTGGAATAAACGCTCCTTGTACTTGATCCGGCGTTAAACCGAGTGCCGTACCCAACTCTTGGGTGAAAAATGCTGCTGCAAAATGGCTATCGCCCCAAAATGCGATCCGAAACGGTTGATTCGCGGGGGCGGGTTTCCAGCGTGTGGTATCGGGTTGGAATCCCGCTATTCCGTCCTTTAGCCCCTCTGCTTCATTGCGAATATCCTCGGCATCGGGAATGACCAAAGCATCTTCATCGTCGTCTTCGCCTTGGGATGTGGGGGGTGCTTTTTTGGGTTTCACTTTTTTGGAACGAGCCGGCGCAGCAGGACACGATAAATCGGTCACATTCGCTTGCGGCTGCACCAATACGGTCATTTTTTGCACCGATAGTTCCAAGGCATATCCCGTATTGATTGTCCACAGCAGAGCAAACAGTGCGAGTTGCAGCCAAGTGGTTTTATTCTTCAAGGGTTTCTTTAATGTCTTTGGTTTCTTTAACATCTTTAATAATAGGGGTGTCTTTGGCATCTTGATTTTCCGTAGTTATATCCGTCGTAGCATCCGATGACGGAAGGGCGGGAGATGAAATTTTGGACAAGGGTTTAGTTGGCAGTTTGATTTCTTTAACCTCTTTAACCTCTTTATTTTCTTTGGGTTTTACCTCCTTGGGTCGGGTGCTGGGAGGAATCAACGCCACGCCCAAACCCGTACCCACGAGTTGCACAAATGCACTAATACCCGCACTGCTTAAATGAATGCCATCTGCCACAAAATAATGCGGATTATCTTGGCTGGCGGCACTCCAGTTGCCAATGCGTACATTGGGAAATTCGGGGCTGATGCGGTCAATCAATTCATTATTGGTTTTTGTCCAGCGTCTATCGGCATGGATATTGACCAATAACACCCGCTGCACGCCTTTTTCTTGAAGCAATGCCAGCAATTTACGCAAATCTTTTTCATAGATATAGCCATTGGTTCCAATATGAATAACCACCCGTTCGATATTTAAACTTTGTTCTAAATGTGTATTCACAATCGGTACGCTGTGGCTGGCTTGGCGACCTACTTGGGCATCGACCAAAATACCCGGAATCGCCTGCTCAACACGGAAGCGTGCGCCTAGCATCACCGAATCCCCAATCGCCAAGATACGCGCATCGCTTGGCAAGGGGGGCATAGCATCCTCTGGGGCGATGGCTTTGGTCGCCGCCGCCTTGGAACCCGCTTTCGCTTTCGCCGCCGATGCCGCACTGGCAGGCAAAGGTGGTACTCTCAAAGAACCCGAAGAATCGGATGAATCGGATGATTTTGAAGACAATTCCGTGTTGCTAGATTGAAGCGCAGCACGTTGAACATCCTCATCGTTTGCTAGAAAAAGCATAGCTGCCGATGCAGCAAACATCAGCATTAGCAGCGTAAAAGGAACAAAATTCTTCCGCAACTCCACCCATCGATACGAGCATTCTGAGGCCACCCCCGTGCTCATCAAACACAGCACCACGGTGAGGGTATCGGGCGTTGTATCACCCTTCCAAAAAATGAACAAAGGCCAATGCCACAAATAAATTGAATACGAGCGCGTTCCAACCCAATGCACGATACGCTTGCCCACGGTTCCGATTGCCAATTCTCCCGTACAAGACACCACGATAAGGAGCACGCTGCACAGCGAAACCAGCAAAAATCCACCTTGGTACAGAATGGGATTGACATCCGTCCACAGCGAGAGCATGGCAACAATCGCGCCCAAACCAAGAATCGACAAGCCTACACGGACACGCGCCGTGCCAAGTGCGGTGTTTTCTAACGCCCATAACGATTGGGTTTGCAGCGGACTCCAAATACACGCCATCGCAGCACCCAAAAACAAGCCCATTGTGTGCGTATCCGAACCCAAATAGGCGCGACTCGGATTGGTTTCATCGTGGAGAAAAACCCAATTCATCCATCCGGTGCTGGCAAGTGCCAAACCCAGACTCATGCCCAATGCACCGCGCACACCGCCCCAACGCAGAGCCAATCCCAAGAGCAATGGCCATGCCAAATAAAACTGCATCTCCACTGCCAACGACCATAAATGCCGCAGCAGAGGGGGGCTGCCAAAATTGGCGAAATACGATTGCTCAGAATAAATCTGCCACCAGTTGGAAAGATACAAAACAGCCGGAAAAAAATCGGTGCGCAAGCGGTTCTGGTAAGCAACACTCATCCACCCCACCGCCAGCACAACGCAACCGGTGATCGCTATGGCAAAAGCAGGAAATAAACGATTGAAACGGCGGGCATAAAACGACCGCAACGTAATACAACCGTGCGTTTGATGCTCTCTTAATAGGAGCGACGTAATCAAAAAACCAGACAAATTGAAGAAAATGTCCACCCCCAAAAATCCCGCGTTAAAAAACCCCGGGATGTTGAGGTGGTAGGCAATAACCGCCGCAATAGCAAGCGCACGCACGGCTTCCAGTCCAAGCACGCGTTCAGAAGAAGATACAGGGGGTTGCGCCCTAACCATAACCATAGCCATAACCATAAATATTTTTATTTTTTTATCTTAAATTCCAAGGTGGCGCAATGGCTTTGGCAAAAGTACGGGCGCTCTGGGCATAACCTTTGGCAGTGAGGTGAATCAAATCCGGCTGCGCCAAACTCGCATTGGCCCAACTGCGCATTCCTTCGGGCATGGCGGCTTGCCAATTCCAAAATTCGCAATCAAAGTCTTGGCTCAATCGTGCTTGAACCGCATTGACACGTTGGTGTTGTGCCGAATAATTTCCATTTCCACGATCTGGCGCACCAATCAACACGCAACGTGAATGTGCATGCACTTCGCGCAGACGCTTCAAACTTTGGCGCAAATGATTGGCATACGCCTGAAAATCCAGTGATTGATTGGCGGCTTCATTGGTTCCATATTGAAAAATCACCATATCGTAAGGGATCGGGCTTTGATTTTGCAGAGAACTACGGCTCCATATACTCGCAGTGGCTCCGGGGGCGCTGAATACATCAAGCACCACATTGGGCGATTGCATATACGCTGGTTCTAACGAATGCAAAGTGATTTGCCCCACAACCAAACGCAAACGCAGGGTTTCAATCGGTTGATCACCGCGCACTTGAAAATAGGGCAACGCACGGTCGGATAGGCCGACCATCGCCTCCGCACCGTTGTTAATGGAAACCGCCAGCATCAAGCGACCTTGTGCATCGGTTTTGTTGAAATGCACGTTAATCCATTTCAAGGCATTGCCTTGGGCGGCACTGCCAAAATCCAACCAAAGGATGTCGTTGGGCGTGTCGGACGATAACTGCATCAAACGCGATTTCCACCCCGATCCCAAGCAGTAGCGACGCACCGGCAAACGCACACCCGCCAAACCCATAGTCGCTGGAATAAACGACGAACGTATCCGCGCACCCGTCGCAGGGGATTGTCCCCAAGCATCCATCAAGGTATCGACAAACACGCCCGCCGAGGTATGGCTATCCCCCCACAAAGCGATGCGGGGAATGCGGGTGAATGATTCGGATGGAAACACCGTACCAGCGGTTAAACCAATATCCGGTTTTGCACCATGACCCATCGCCGAAGCCAGAGCACACCCGTTCCCCTGATCGGCACGCACCCATGTGGGAAGCAACAATCCCCCCAGCAGGAAAATCGCAAAAAAAATACGCATAGTGCGCACAGTGCGGTTAATGCGGTTGGTAGGATTGATAGGGTGGTGGGTACAGTGGATTAGCATGGCGGGGAATAGAGAGCATCATCAATGATTAAATCATTAAATCATCCAAAAATCATCCAAAGGTCAGCGCTTTACGATGCAATCGCGTTAAAGAAGACGTGATGATAAATGGTGATAAATGGTGAAAAATAGGAATTTTGGAGTCTTTTGATGTCTTTTGATACGTTGCTTAGTCGTTGGAAGAGGGGGTTGATGCTCGCTCTATCGGGTGCTTGTTCGGTTGCTTGGGCGCAAACGTACTCGCCTAATTATCCCTATCAACCACCGCTGCCACCACCGGCGGGAGTGCAGAAAGTTCCACCACAGTACATTCCCCCCCCGCAGGCAGTTCCTGTTCCAACGCAGAATCGGTGGGTAGTGTGCGCGACCGAAGAAGAAATCTGCCGACTCAGAAAACCAGCCCTTGTGCGCTATGGCGCGAATGGACATTATGTAGAACGCATCGTGAATTATTCTTTCTTTTGTACCAATGATTTATTTGGTGACCCCGCACCCAAAGAGCGGAAACAATGCGAAATCCGCACGGAAGCCCGTTACAACCAGAGCCCCAATCCGAATAACCCGCATAATCACCGCAATGATTCTTATCGTTATTAACAACGTACAACGTATAACGTATAACGTATACAGAACATCCCCAAACTATCTATAAATGATGAACACACGATGAAAAAACTACTTTGGTTATTGTGCAGCAGCTCACTGGTATTCTCCCTCGCCGCGTGCGATCCACAGCGTATCTCCGAGTTAGAAGAGGGCTTATCCACCGAAAGCGATGTACGCATGAAGTTTGGTGAACCCGAACAAATTTGGCAAGAACCGAACGGTGTGCGCGTATTGGAATACAACCGCCAACCCGAAGGAACGGTCAATTACATGATTAGTATCGGCCCAGATAGCAAAATGACCGCCCTGCGGCAGGTACTATCACCCGCCAATTTTGCCAAAATCACCCCCGGAATGGATGCGCAAGAAGTGCGTAGGCGTTTGGGCAAACCCATGAAGATGACCCCCTTCCCCAGCGAGGCACGTTGGCATTACGATTGGCGTTACCAAGACGGCCCCAATAACAGTGACCGCAAAATCTTCACGATTATTTTTACATCCGATTTGAAGGTAGTTTCCACCCAATCCGTGGAAGACCCTCAATTACGGGGCAATTAAGCGGCAATTAAAAGGTTAATAACAAGCCCAGCCCAAAGCCAGTTGGTGCGGGTGATTTTTGCATTGGGTGACGTGGGCGCAGCCGCTATCACCAAACATATAATCTATATTATCTTCAGAATCTAACTGAAAAACAAGCTGCATTGCTTCACCGCATTCAGGACAATGGGGATATTCTACACCCTGCACCCAAAAAGGATAACCACCTAATTTATCGCCAGTTTGGGGATAATCCAATTCGTGTAGTTCATCCTCTTCTGCATCCGTTAATTCACAACCTAAATCGGATAATTCTTCGGAATTAGGATAATCATCCATTGCCTCCCAGCCCACAATGGCATTATTTCCGATTTGCGATGGTTTTTTATTTTCCGACTGATGATTATCCTTATCATTTTCAATCAATTTGACAAAATTGGATTTTGAAAACGGTTCCCAATCATCACAATGCGTGCAATAAAATACCTGTAGCGTGCCGGAAAAATGGGATGGAAAATGGGATGGAAAATGGGATGGATTATCTTTGGAAAACTCTTGGGGTAAATCATTGCTATTCAAATGCAAAAACAAATCCATTGGATTTTGGCATTCGGGGCATGATGATAAAGAATCGGCTTGGGGCGCGGAATGTGCCTCAATCATCTCCGTAATCGGCTTCCAAGCGGTTTTACGGTAGGGGGCGAGTCGGTTTAATGGATGGGGTAGGGTCATAGTGTCACCTATGATAATCGGGCATTGTGCTTTTTGCTTTGAAGATTGCTTTTGAAAGGGTCGTTAATGCCCAATGTACCAACTATTACCGCTACACCGCAGTCACACCGCTTTATGCAGCCCTTGCCGTTGCAAAGTGGGGCTGTGCTGCAAAATTATTCCTTGAGTTTTGAAACCTATGGCACGCTCAACGCCACGCGCAGCAATGCGGTGTTGATTTGCCACGCTTTGAACGCATCCCACCATGTTGCAGGCGTTTACGAAAACCAGCCCAAATCCGAAGGCTGGTGGGACAACATGATTGGCCCGAATAAACCCGTCGATACCAACCGCTTTTTTGTGATTGGCGTGAACAATATCGGTTCGTGCTTTGGTTCTACCGGGCCGATGCACATCAACCCCGCTACGCAAGCAATTTATGGCGCGGATTTTCCGGTGGTGACGGTAGAAGATTGGGTGAATGCCCAAGTCCGGTTGCTCGATTTTTTGGGTATCGAAACACTTGCAGCGGTGATGGGCGGCAGTTTGGGCGGAATGCAAACATTGAGTTGGACGCTTCAATTCCCCCAGCGTATGCGCCATGCGGTGGTGATTGCCAGTGCGCCCAATTTGAATGCGGAAAATATCGCGTTTAACGAAGTCGCACGCCGTGCCATCACCACCGACCCCGATTTTCACGGTGGCAATTTTTATGCGCACGGTGTAAAACCCAAACGCGGATTGCGCATCGCCCGCATGATTGGGCATATCACCTATTTAAGCGATGATGTGATGAATGAAAAATTCGGTCGGCAACTGCGCGATGCGGTAAAAACCAATCCCGAAGGATATAGGTATTCGACGCAGGATGTGGAATTTCAAATTGAAAGTTATTTGCGTTACCAAGGCGATAAATTTGCCGAATACTTTGATGCCAATACCTATTTATTGATAACCCGCGCTTTGGATTATTTCGACCCCGCACGTAGTTTTGGTGGTGATTTAAGCAAAGCCTTGGCGCGGGCACAATGCAAATTCTTGCTGGTGAGTTTCACGACCGACTGGCGCTTTAGCCCGCAACGCAGCCGCGAGATCGTCCGCGCTCTGCTCGATAACCAGCGCGATGTGAGTTACGCTGAAATCGACGCGCCGCATGGACATGATGCCTTTTTGCTCGAAGACGCACGCTACATGGGCATAGTACGCTCTTATTTTGATAGCATATCATCCTCTTTAGCCGCATCGTTGGAGGCATCTGTATGAGCGATTTTTCCACCCTTAAAGCCTTGGCAGAATTAGTGCCCAAGGGTTCGCGCGTGTTGGATTTGGGCTGCGGCGATGGTTCGATGTTGGCTTACCTGCGTCAAGCGCGTGATTGTTCGGGTTATGGCGTGGAAATCGACGATGCCAATGTCCACGCCTGCGTGCAACGGGGCGTGAACGTCATCCAACTGAATTTGGACGAAGGTTTGGCGATGTTTGGCGACCAATCGTTTGACGTGGTGCTGCAAATCGACACGCTGCAACATCTGCGCAACGCCGAGGTGATGCTGCGTGAAACCGTGCGCGTGGGGCGGGTGGGGATTGTGGCGTTTCCGAACTTTGCGCACTGGCTGAATCGCCTGAGCGTGCTGCAAGGTCGAATGCCCGTCACCCGCCGCCTGCCCTACCAGTGGTACGACACGCCCAATATCCGCGTCGGCACGCACGCCGATTTAGCGATTTTGGCGGAACGCAATGGCTTAAAAGTGCAAGATAGTTTCGGGCTACAAAACGGCACGATCGTGCGATTCTTGCCGAATTTATTAGCAGGAACTTCGGTTTATCAATTAACGCGGTGAGAGGTGAGAATTAGAAAAGTAATGAATACTTGAATTCGATTATAAAATTAAACCGATTGAAGCATTCATTTAAATCCACTATCATCTGTGTATGGCAAAGAAATTCAACAACGCAGGCCCCAGCGTAGCGGGCGACCATTTCATGATTGACCCGTTACAACGCATTGACGTGCAAAGCATCGAAAGTCTGATTGAAGATAAGCGTTACTTCATTCTTCATGCTCCACGCCAAACGGGTAAAACAACGTGTTTATTGGCGTTGATGCACCATTTGAATGCAGAGGAAAAATACCGTGCGTTGTATGTCAATATCGAAGCCGCACAGGCAGTGCGGGGACGTGTAGAAGATGGCGTACAAGCAATGGGTGATTCTCTAGCTGCTGCTTGCACTTTGTATTTAAATGACCGTTCTATTCAAACGTGGTGGCAAACCGAAGGGCGATTGATTGGTTATGTCAATCGTTTCACCGGTTTACTCGCACATTGGAGCCAATCCGACCCCACAGGTCAAAATCGCCCTACGGTATTATTATTAGATGAAGTCGATGCGTTGGTTGGCGATACGTTAATATCGTTATTGCGCCAAATTCGTGCAGGTTATGCGCAGCGCCCGAATGCGTTTCCCCAAACGATTATTTTGTGTGGCGTGCGGGATATACGCGATTACCGTATTCATACTGCGCACCACGAGATTATTACGGGTGGCAGTGCCTTTAATATCAAAGCAAAATCATTGCGCCTCGGCAATTTTAGCAAAGCAGAAACGATTGAATTGTGGCAACAACACACCGCAGAAACCGGACAGGTATTTGACGATGCGATTTGGAATGAACTTTGGTTAGATACCGAAGGACAACCTTGGTTGGTCAATGCGTTAGCCGCAGAATGTATATGGGAAGATAAATCCGCCCACGACCGTAGCCAACCGATTCGGTTAGAGCAATACAAAAAAGCCCGTGAGCGATTGATTCGCAGCCGCGCCACGCACTTGGATGCGCTCTCGGACAAACTGCGTGAACCCCGTGTCCAGCGTATTATCGCCAGTGTACTGGCGAGCGAAGACCAAGAAGCCAGTAGCCAATTTCTTAACGATGACCAAGAATATGTGGTCGATTTGGGTTTGATTACCGAGCGTCCCCACATTCGGATTTCTAATCGCATTTACCGTGAAGTCATTCCGCGCGAACTCACTTGGATTACCCAAACCCGCATCACGCACGATCAAGCATGGTATTTAACCCCCGAACGTAAACTGGATATGCCTAAGCTCTTGGCAGCGTTTCAACAATT
>JBDKGR010000112.1:0-8798 GCA_039798085.1 Pseudomonadota bacterium | reverse complement strand
CGCCGAGGTGGGTTGGACATCAACCCCTTCCGCACCAGCTATGTGCAGAAGCTGCCGCGCAATATCCGAACCGCGCGGCAATAAAATTACACGCGCTTGCGGTATTCGCCAGTGCGGGTGTCGATTTCAACTTTATCGCCTTGTGCCACGAAAATTGGCACGCCGATTTCAAAGCCCGTCGCAATTTTGGCGGGTTTCAGAACCTTACCGGATGTATCGCCTTTTACAGCGGGTTCTGTCCAAGTGATTTCGCGTACCACGCTGGTAGGCAATTCCACCGAGATGGCTTTACCGTCATAAAAAACCACTTCAGCCGCCATGCCGTCTTCCAAATAATTGAGCGTATCGCCCATGTTTTCGGATTCGACTTCGTATTGGTTGTACTCGGCATCCATAAACACGTAGAGCGGATCGGCAAAATAAGAATAGGTGCAATCTTTCTTATCCAACACGATTTGATCCAATTTGTCATCGGCTTTGAAGACGACTTCCGTGCCGAAATTAGCAATCAGGCTTTTGAGTTTCATGCGCACGGTAGCCGAATTGCGTCCACCACGGCTGTATTCGGTTTTCAAAACGACCATAGGGTCTTTACCGTGCATGATGACGTTACCAGCGCGGATTTCTTGAGCGATTTTCATAAAAAAATAAGTCCCGTAGTAGGAGCAGTAAAGGGCAATAAAACCCACAATAAAACCCACTATTCTAACTTTGTTTCCTACAAAATTATTTTGTCATACAATCAATCTTCTCATTTGTCATACATCCAGACATCCAGACATCAACAAGAAAGGAACTACGATGCTATCCGTTCGTTTACCCGAATCGTTGGAATACAAGCTCACTGAATTTTGTGCTTTGCAAAACGTCAGCAAATCATCGGTTGTGCAACGCGCTTTGGAAAAACACCTGCGCCGCGTTCCTAAGCTGGTGCAAGCGGCTAAAAACGACAACCCCTTCACCGCTTTGCGTGGAATCGGCAATCGCCAGCACACCACCGAACAAATGATGACCATGACGCGCGGTGAAGATTGGAACCAAGCATGAGACGCACCACGCTGGTCGATACCAATGTGTTGATTGATTTGGTGCAAAACGATCCCGTCTGGGCGGAATGGTCAGAAATTCAACTATTTGAAGCCCAAAAACAAGGCGTTTTGACCATCAATACCGTGGGTTACGCCGAATTAGTACCTGCATTCGATAGCCAGCTTGCATTGGATCGTTTTTTGCGCCTTGCCAAAATCACCGTAAAAGATACTCCGCATTCAGCCGCTTGGTTAGCTGGCATGGCTTTTTTGCAATACCGCCAACGCAAAGGAACGAAGACCGGCGTGTTAGCCGATTTTTTCATTGGTGCTCACGCTCAAACCGAAAAATGGACGCTCTTAACCCGTGATGCCGCACGGTATAAAACTTATTTCCCTGCGGTGGAACTGATTTTTCCTTGAACAAACCCCAAAAGCTGCGTCGTCAAATCGTCCATCGCTCGTAACTTATCACGCGCCCGTAGCGCATCGGCTGACCACGTTTCCCAAACACTCTCATCGTCCAACGGGGGAAGCGGCGTTCCCACATTCCATATATTCCACGCATGGTGCAGCGCTCGTAGGCTGGGGCTTGCGTTGATCGTGTCCAAAAACGCGTTTAATTTGTCGATATGCGCATCATCGTCTTGCGGATAAATCTGCCATACAAACGGTTTGCCCGCCCAAATCGCCCGCACCAGCGAATCTTCACCGCGCACGCAGTTGAAATCGCAGCGACGCAGCAGCGCATCGTATTCGCGTTGTGTCATGGGGGGAAGGTATTGAATTCGCACACGTTCCCATTTTTCCGTTTGCGCGGATAAGGCTTGCACCGCTGCCGTCGCCCGCCCGTGTGTGACGAGGAGTTGCGTAGGCGTTGAAAGCGCATCCAATGCCGATAAAAACGCAGAAAGCGCGGCGGGTTCGTAGCAAAAAAGAGAGATGGTGCGTTCGGGATTGGGAGAAATTGGTTCTTGCGATTCGTGGAAAGGGTAATCCAACTCGCGCAACAATCCCCCTGTTTTTGCGGTGAACCCCGGATAAAAAAAGTATTTACCCGAATGCGATGGCAAACCGTGGCAACGCTCCACCCACGATTCGGCACTGAGGTATTCGAGGTTAATCCATGCTGGAATGCCCGTAGATTGTGCATAGTGTGCTACCAATTCAGTAGCAATATCGCAGCCAAAACCTTCTATCCACACATCGGCAGGAGGGATTTTTGAAAGAAATTCAGGGTTGTGCGATTGCGCCCACGCCAGCACCTGAATACCCGCCCATTCATCTTGTAGCGCTGCGGGAGCCATCCATTCCAAAGCAGACGCATCATCCACCCACAAGCGCACCTGCTGTCCACGCGCTGCCAAGTCGGCTGATAAGCGCCAGCACACGCCAATATCGCCAAAATTGTCGATGACGCGGCAAAAAATATCGAATAACAAAGGTTTCAATGATTTCAATGGTTTGAATGGTTTGAATGGTTTTGTCACTCCAATCCCCGCCCAAACGCCAACTGAACGCCCGCTTGCACGGCAACCAGAAGACCATAGGTTGCGATTTGTCCATCGTGCCCAAAAACGGCGAGACCCAACAACAAAATAGCGATACCCAAAGGGATGTTAATCCCCAAAATCGTGGCAGTATGGGTGCTTTTAGGTCCTTTGGGAACCAACTGGGGGCCGACCACAGCCAAAACCACCGCCACCACAACGGCAGGGGCAATCAAATGAAGAAGGTGAAAGAGGACATCAAAGAAGCTCATGGGGTGGATTTTATAATCGACCCCATTTTTCCCATTTTTCCCTTTTTTTTCCCCTTTTGTAAAGCACACTATGGCTGTTTGGACACTTGGCATCAACCACACCACCGCCCCGCTAGATGTGCGCGGTCGGTTCGCTTTTGCCATGGACAAAATCGCCCCGCATCTGGATACACTGCGCAATACCTTGCAAGATTCGCAGCAGCACACACCCGAAGCGGCCATTGTTTCCACCTGCAACCGCACCGAAATTTATTGTGCCGGCGAGAAAACCGACCCCGAATCGACCCTGCGTTGGCTTGCCCAGTTTGCGAACATGACTCCTGATGCTCTGCGCGGTCACACCTACAGCCTGCAAAACGGGCAAGCGGCTCGCCATGCGTTTCGCGTTGCCAGTGGTTTGGATTCGATGGTGCTGGGTGAGGCGCAGATTTTGGGACAACTCAAAGATGCCGTTCGCGCTGCCGATGATGCCGGGGCATTGGGTACGACGTTATCGCAGTTATTTCAGCGCTCATTTTCCGTTGCCAAAGAAGTGCGGACTGCTACGGAAATAGGAGCACACTCTATAAGTATGGCAGCGGCTGCGGTGCGATTGGCAGGAAATTTGTTTGAAGATTTAGCCAAAATCCACATTCTTTTTATTGGTGCGGGGGAGATGATTGAATTGTGTGTAACGCACTTTGCCGCGAAGAATCCGAAATCCATCGCTATTGCGAATCGCACGCTGGAACGGGGCGAAAAACTCGCCAGCCGCTTTGGGGGCGAGGTGATGCACTTGGGCGATATTCCCAATCGTTTGCATGAATTTGATGCCGTCATCAGTTGCACCGCCAGTACGTTGCCGTTGATTGGACTCGGAGCGGTCGAACGCGCCCTGAAAAAACGCCGCCGCCGCCCCATGTTCATGGTGGATTTAGCCGTGCCGCGCGATATTGAAGCCGAGATCAAAGAATTGGAAGATGTGTACCTCTACACCGTGGACGATTTAGCCACGGTCGTGCAAACCGCGCAGGCGAATCGGCAAGCAGCAGTCGCGCAAGCCGAAGCGATTGTGGATGCGGGGGTACAAAGTTTTCTGCATTGGGTTGATCAACGCAATATCGTGCCACTCATCCAACAACTCAACGCGCAGGCGGATGTATGGCGCACGGCGGAATTGGTGCGTGCCAAAAAGCTGCTTGCCAAAGGCGAACCCGTAGAGGCAGTTTTGGAAGCGCTTGCCAAAGGCATCACGCAAAAAATGCTACATGGTGCAATGGCAGAACTTCGCGCCGCCGATGCCCATTCCCGCGAACGCGCCAGCCATGCGGTTGAGCATTTCTTTTTGCGGGGCGGACAAAATAATTCTTTCAAGGAAAAATCATGAAATTACTACGTGTACAAGTTCCAAATTTTCGCGGCTTAAAAAATGTTGACATCAGCTTTGAACCCGATTTCAATCCTCAAGTATTTCCGTTAGGAAGTCTTAATGGAGGTGGAAAAAGTACCTTACTGCAATTAATTTTTACTTTACTTCATGATATTGGGAAAAAAAAATCTTACCGAGAAATATTATCCGATATAAATCAAAACGAAGATTTTATAAAAAACCCATTACTAGCATCTATTTCAATAGATGAGTCTGTTATTGATTTCATTAAATCAAAAAATAACAAAAAAGGATTGTTTTTTGGTCAGAAGTCTTTAGATATAAAGAATAAAGGTGGTTATGTAGATGCAAACGAAATCAAGGAAAAAATAATATTGATTTCACCATCAAATCAGAGCCATCTATTTTTACCAAAAGGAAATAGATTGGATTACCATTCTTTTAGCAAACAAATAAAAATGGATTTACCTAATTTTTTCACTTATGATTCAATTGAACTGCTAACTGAACTTTTCAGATTAGCAAGAGATAAAGACTTTCAACAAAGGGACGATAAAAACCCATTTGCCAATACAATAAAACTAGAAAATGAAATTAATAACCTATTCCTAGATGGCAAGAAAATTAAGCCAGTATTTAAAATACAGCCACGCCATGTGAAAGATGGAATTCAAGGTATTAAATTTGAATTACCCAATGGGAAAACTATTTATCCTGAAGATTTAAGTCACGGTGAATTAAAACGGCTTGCTATTTTTTCCATCGTAAAGCGATTTAACGATTCGGTTATTTTGATGGATGAGGTGGAAAATGGATTTCACCCTGATTGGCAGCGGCATATTGTGGATGATTTGGTTACATGGAATCCAACCAATCAATACATTCTGGCAACCCATTCTTACGAATTGTGCCGAGGTATAACACCTGCGCACATCAAGGAACTTGCACCAAATTTATTTAATCCTGCGGAGTAATTCATATGAGTTTTGCCAAAGACGAATTAGATGAATATTGCAAGAAAATAATACTTGAACCATCTATTAGGAATCGTATTGTGATTCTCTGCGAAGGTAAAATATCAGGTCTGAAAAATGGCAGCGGTATCAAAGAATTTTCAGAAAAGGAACAAGATGCCTCGTTTTACTACAACACCATTCCTAAATGGTGGAAAATGGAAACACAAGGACAAAATGAACCGGTTTTTTGTATTTGTGGCAATAGAGACAATGTACTATATGCCTATGACATTATTAAAAAAAAGCATGATGAAGCACCAGAAAAGTCCTATCTCAATCCTGAAAAACTATTTGCACTGGTTGATATTGACTTTGAGAAGAAGAAGCTCCCTAACGGAGCTTATAAAAATTTAGATGACGTTTACAATGATTTATATAGCGATGGGACTATTGATACATCAAAAAATAATACAATAAAAGCAATCGAGAATAAAATTCTTACCACTGGATTTTTGCATAAGGAATCTTATTTTTTCATACCAGAGCTATCATCTTTTTTCGAAAGAGAGGGAATTGAGCTTCAAGGCAAATATTTGTATATATTAAATGATATTCCAAATGCTGGAGATTTTTCTATTGACAAAGCCAAAAAGCGTATTAGCCACCACACTCTTTCAGTAAAATTACATGATAAAGATAAGGAAAAATCTATCCAAGAATTTATAAATGCGTGGAAGAGCGATTTTCAGGATGAAGCAAAAGAAGCCGTAGAAAAGAATAAGCTAGCTCATATTCTTTTAACTATTGCAAAATCAAAAAATACTTGGGAAAACATCAAACACCCAAAAAAACCTGAAATATCAAAAACCTATCGAGATGATTTATCTATAGAATTTGCACGCAATTTCTATGCAAAAGAACCAATAGATAGCTTGCGCCATATCCCTAGCCTTTTTCGAGCATTGGCATACTTCTTAAAAAATCAGAATAAAAAACCATGAAACCTTTTTTCCGCCAACAATTAGCCCGTTATACCGACCGCCAAGGAGAATTGGAATTTCTCCTTTCGCGCGAAGACATTATGAAAAATATGGAAGAGTTTTTGAAACTCTCCCGCGAGCATACTGAAGTCACTGCCGTTGCGAATCGCTGGGCGCGTTTCCAGCAGCGTGAAGCCGATTTGCATAGCGCCGAAGAAATGCAATCCGACCCCGATATGGGGGAAATGCACGAAATGGCAGAAGAAGAAATCGCCAGTGCCACCACCGAACTCACCGAACTGGAAACCGAATTGCAGCGGATGTTGCTGCCCAAAGACCCCGATGATGCGCGTCCGGCGTTTGTGGAAATTCGGGCGGGAACGGGCGGCGATGAATCCGCGCTCTTTGCCGGCGATTTGCTGCGGATGTACACGCGCTATGCCGATAGAAAAGGCTGGCGCTCTGAAATTGTGAGCGAATCATCCAGTGAACTCGGGGGTTACAAGGAAGTTGTCGTTCGCATTGAAAGCAGCAGCGGCGATGGCGTTTATGGTGCATTGAAATTTGAAAGCGGCGGGCATCGTGTGCAGCGCGTCCCTGCCACGGAAACACAAGGGCGCATCCACACCAGCGCGTGTACGATTGCGGTGCTGGCGGAGCAGGATGAGGCGGAGGCAATCAAAATCAATCCGTCCGATTTGCGCATCGACACCTACCGCGCCAGTGGTGCGGGCGGGCAGCACATCAACAAAACCGATTCGGCGGTGCGGATTACGCATATTCCGACCGGAATTGTGGCGGAATGCCAAGACGGACGCAGCCAGCACAGCAACAAAGCCCAAGCGCTGAAAGTGCTAACCGCGCGTATCCACGAAAAAGAGCGCAGCGAACGTGCCGCCAAAGATGCCGCCGAGCGCAAAAGTCTAGTCGGTAGCGGTGACCGCAGCGACCGCATCCGCACCTACAACTTCCCGCAAGGGCGGCTTACCGATCACCGTATCAATTTAACGCTCTACAAATTACTCACCATCATGGAAGGCGATTTAGACGATGTAGTCAATGCCCTGCAAGCGTATGAGGCGGCGGAGCAACTGGCGGCGTTGGAGAAAAATTAACGAACCCGCGCCCGAATTTCCGGCAGGGCTTTTTGCAGGTAGTACACCATCGACCAAATCGTGAGAATGGCGGCGATCCAAATCAGCCATACGCCCCATGCGTGGGTGTTGATGATTCCAAACACCCAGCCATCGAACAACAAAAATCCGATAGCAATCATTTGCACCACGGTTTTGAGCTTGCCAATCCTATGGACTGCTACACTTTTGGAAGCACCGATCTGTGCCATCCATTCGCGTAGCGCCGATATGGCTATTTCACGCCCGATGATGATAAGCGCCACAAATACATCGGTTCGCTGCAAATGCACCAGCACCAACACGCAAGCGCATACCAAAAATTTATCGGCTACTGGGTCTAAAAACGCTCCGAAGGAGGATGTTTGGTTTAACCTTCGGGCTAAATAACCGTCAAGCCAATCGGTCGCGGCAAACACCACGAACATAACGGTAGCAAGGATGTTTTTTTCTGCCGTGGTAGCCCATGCTTCAGGAAGATAAAAAACACCCACAATCAAAGGAATCGCAAAAATGCGCGTCCAAGTCATGATGGTAGGAATGGTTAAAAACATAATGGCTCTAATTGTGGCATGAATAAACGAATAAATAAACAAAAGAATAAAATAATAAAAGAACCGAGAACCGAGAATTGAAAAAATGAATCGCCAATTCCCCCAAGACATCAAAGCCCTTAAAATTCAGTTTAATGCAGGTTCTACCCTGCATCAGCAAGGTAAATTATCCCAAGCACGGGAAATTTATCAGAATATACTGGCACAACACCCCCAGCATTTTGATGCTTTGTATCTTTTAGGTGCGATTGAACTACAAACCGATCGCCCTACCGAGGCATTGGAATGGATTGATAAAGCGATTGCCCTCAACCCCCGCCACCCGGGTGTGCATTGCAATCGTGGTATCGCTTTGCATGATTTGAAACAGCACCAAGCTGCGATTGAAAGCTACAACCGTGCCATTGCCCTGTACCCTCAGTACGCCGAAGCGTATTCCAATCGCGGCAACGTGTTCCGTGAACTACGGCAATACCCCGCTGCGATCGAAAGCTACAGCCGCGCCATTGCCATTAAACCGCAATATGGAGATGCGTATTCCAATCGCGGCAACGCATTGCGCGAATCTGGGCAATATGCCGCAGCGGTCAAAAGTTACGATGTTTTACTCAAAATCCAACCCGATTATCCTTTTTTACGCGGGTTGCGGCTGCATACCAAAACCTATATTGTGGATTGGAGTCATGCCGAAATCGAATTAAAACAACTCATTCAACGCATTGCGCGGGATGAGAAAGTAACCCCTTGTTTTCCCTTTTTGGCATTACACGACTCGCTGGCATTGCAATACCAAGTGGCCAAGATGTGGACGCATACCGAGCATCCGCCCAACCCCGCATTGGGTCGTATTGCACCACGCAAACCCTCAAAAAAAATTCGGATTGGTTATTTTTCTGCCGATTTTCATGCCCATGCTACCGCTTTTCTCATGGCAGAATTGTGGGAACAGCACGATAAAAAACGATTTGAAATTATTGCATTTTCGTTTGGTACTGATTCGGATGATGCGATGCGCC
>JBDKGR010000111.1:0-9200 GCA_039798085.1 Pseudomonadota bacterium | reverse complement strand
TCCAGCTTTATGCTGCAAAACGCTTATGAGGCAGCACGCCGAATCGTGACGGATAAGGACACCATCATGCTATCGCAACGGGATTTTGCCGCTTTTATCGCCGCTTGCGAGAATCCACCTCCACCCACACCTGCTTTGCGAAAACTCATGGCATCGCGTAAATGAGCGAAGCAAGCGAAATGAACGTTCGGATTGAACTTCTTTCGGCACACCATCAACGCACTGCATTTGATTGCGGCGAATCCGCATTGAATCAATTTTTACACCAGCAAGCGGGGCAACTGGCGCGTAAAAACGTCAGCAAAACCTATGTGGCGGTGGCGGATGATGGCATAACCGTGCAAGGATTTATCGCCGTGAGCGTAGGGCAGATTCAAACCGCGCAATTACCTCCGCAGTTGAAATTGCCACGCTATCCGATTCCGATTTTTCGCATAGGGCGTTTAGGCGTTGACCGCTTGCACCAAGGAAAAGGAATCGGGCAGCAGCTCATGGCATTTGCGTTGCAATTGGCACTGGATTTTTCCACCCAAGTCGGAGTCTATGCGGTGGTAGTCGATGCCAAAGACGATAACGCCAGCCATTTCTATCAAACACTGGGATTTAATCCAAGTTTGGATCAACCGCTGTGTTTGTTTTTACCAATCACCCAATTACAAAAACTACAAAAACTACAGGATCAAAAACCATGACCAATTCCCCCTCCATCCTCCCCACCCTCCCCACCCTTTCCACCCTCACCAACATCGCCGATCCTGCTTTAACGCAAGCCCTGCGCCACGCTATCGACCACAAAACCAAACCGCTTGGCTCGCTGGGGCGGATGGAAGCGTTGGCGTTGCAAATCGGGCAAATTTTGGGTACGACTAAACCCGTCTTGCAGCAGCCGCAAATGGTGGTTTTTGCGGGCGATCATGGTTTAGCGGCGCGGGGGGTTTCCGCGTTTCCGAGTGATGTGACGTGGCAGATGGTCGAAAACTTCCTCGCTGGCGGTGCTGCCGTGAGCGTGCTGGCACGGCAAAATGGAATCGCCCTCACGGTGGTGGATTGTGGTGTGGCACACGATTTTTTTGAGGATTTTCCAGTAGGCAGTTGCCGCCAAGGTTTGCAAGTGCGCAAAGTGGGCTGGGGAACGGCAGATTCCAGCCAAGGCGCAGCGATGTCGGCACAACAATGCCAAACTGCCCTCGCTCACGGTGCGGATGTGGTCAAAAATCTGGCGGGCAATGCGTTGCTGCTGGGGGAAATGGGAATCGGGAATACGTCTGCTGCTTCGCTGATTTTGGCGAAGCTCACCGGATTGGACATCGCCATCTGCACCGGAGCCGGAACGGGTTTGGATGCTCCCGCCGTCCAACGCAAAACCGCGATTTTGCAAGAAGTATTGGCACATCATCACCGCATTCCAAGCGATGCGCCGTTGAAAATTTTGGCGGCAATGGGCGGCTTTGAGATTGCGACGATGGTCGGCGCGATTGTGCAAGCAGCGCACGAACGCCGCGTGATTGTGGTGGACGGTTTCATCACCACCAGCGCGGTACTCATCGCCCACGCCATGCAGCCACTGGTGTTGCAACGCTGCATTTTTGCGCACCGTTCCGGCGAGCGCGGACACGAATTCATGTTGCAACATCTGGGTGTGCAAGCATTGTTGGATTTAGACTTGCGCTTAGGTGAAGGATCAGGTGCGGCGTTGGCATGGCCTTTACTGGAATCGGCCTGCGCGATTTTGCGCGATATGGCGAGCTTTGAATCGGCTGGCGTTTCTGAGAAAGTAGCATCATGCGAAAATATTTCGATAAGTTGAAATTGAAGTTAAAGTTCAAAAAATCCCCTCCCAAGAAACCTCCATCGACTAGCCAACCGAATGCGAATCCGCCGGAAACGAATCCGCCCAAATCCCAACAACTTCTTCAGGGAGTGCGGCATTGTTTGCTGGCGGTGCAGTTTTTTACGCGCATTCCGTTGGGTAAACGTCTGGCAGTGTGGGTAGGATTCAGCCCCGAAATGCAGCGTGCCAGTACCGCCTATTTGCCGGTGGTGGGAATGCTGATCGGTAGCCTTGTGGTGATGTTATCGCTGGTATTCTTTGGAACCATGCAATTCAACCTCTTCACGCCGCTGGTGGTGGCCGCTTTGGGAACGGCACTCAGCGCATGGCTCACCGGTGCATTGCACGAAGACGGTCTTGCCGATACCGCCGATGCTCTGGGTGGTAATGCCAGCCGAGAAAAAGCCCTGGCAATTATGAAAGATTCCCACATCGGTACGTTTGGCGTGGTGGCATTGGGCTTGATGTTGTTGGGAAAAATCAGCGTTCTGGCATTTTTGGGCGCGATAGACCCCGCCCCGATGCTGCTAGCGATCTGGTTGGGGCATACGGTGTCACGCTTTTGGCCCGTGTGCGTGATTTACTTGCTGTCCTATGCCGGAGAAACCGAACAATCCAAAGCCCCCGCCCTTGCCGAACCCATCGAAACCACCACATTGGTGGCTGGAACGGCATGGTGTTTGAGCGCGATGCTGCTGGTGTTGATTGCGTTCGATTCACTCTCGTTTATGTCGATTGGCGCGGGTTTTATCGCTTCGATGCTGGGATTCGGCGCGATGCTGAGTTTGCTGCACCGCCGCTTACAAGGTTTTACGGGAGATGGTTTGGGTGCGACGCAGCAAGTAAGCGAACTGGCGTTCTACATCGGCATCGCCATGACGATGCAATGATGCAATGACGCAAGAATCAACATGATTTTGATTCGCCACGCTCGCCCGTTGATTGCAAGCGGTATTTGTTATGGCGCATTAAACGTTCTAGCCGATGCCGAATCTACCCAAAAAGCAGCGATGGCGTTGGCAAAAAATCTGCCACAAGGGGCGATTATTGTCCACTCACCGCTACAAAGATGTGAGCAGCTTATGCACGCCCTACAAGCGTTCCGACCCGATTTGATTGCAAAACCCGATTGTCGTTTGCGCGAAATGGATTTTGGCATTTGGGAAGGCAAACGCTGGGACGAAATCCCCCGCACCGAGCTAGAAGCGTGGACAGATTCCTTTTTCACCTACCGCTGCGGTGGCGGGGAGAATGTGGAATCCTTCATGGCGCGTGTGGCAGCGGCATGGGATGAGAATGGTGAAATTTGGATTACCCACGCCGGAGTCATCCGCGCCGTGATGCTCCTAGCGCAAGGCAAACGGCAGATTCACCGCGCGGATGAATGGCCGCAAGTGGGGGTGGGGTTTGGGGAATGGCTAGCAACTTGAAATCCACCCACTTCAATCCCTTCCTAAATAAACGTAAACACGTTTGAAAAGGTGTGGTTTTTCTGTCATTGCGGTGTATTATGTTGAGGATTGCAATGTAAGTCGTTTGATTCCAAACGAAGACTTGCGTTGTTATACACCGTTTGTTTTTTAGATAGACACCTATGGAGGTGTCTATTACACGTTAGCCCGTCTTTGTGAATTTGGGTTTTACCTCCCCGTTTTACGTTTCCAGTTTCCAGCATTCTGCGGTTTTTCGCACTTGTGGGTTTTTAGAAAAATCGGCTGCTATCGCTTATCTGCTGTGCATTCATTGCTCTGCTTTTAGTAGCAATTGTGGCTTCGGAATGGTTTTTTTCTGCTGTGGTGGTTTTTTCAGCTTGTGGGTGTTTTCAATTAGGCTAACATGGGGGTCAAGTGGGATGCGCTACGCGCACCCCTTACCTTTACGTTAGACGTTTTTAGAGAAACACATTTTAATTCTTTCTATTAGGAGATGAGATTATGCCTTATAAGCCAATAAGTGTTGGAGAATTACGGGAGCAACTAGAGGGGTTAAACGATAACGATAAGCTGCATTTTCCTGGACAGCTTTCTTTTTATCGACTAAAGCGTGTGGCAGATGATGAATACTTCATTGAAATGAATGAGCCTCAAGCTTATCTGTCGGATGACTTCAAGAAAAAGAACCCGCAGCTTAAAGTCGCATTCATTAGCATAGAAAATGTCGAAGGGGATGAAGAAGGTATTGTTGGTGGTCCAATAAACGTAGAATTGTTTTAAATGAAAAAATCGTCTAACTCAACGCTCAAGCCCGTAGCCCGTAAGATGGGTAAATTGTAGGATGGGTAGAGCGATAGCGAAACCCATCAAATACTTAACAAACACATCTAACTCAACGTTCCAGCGGAGCTTCGCTACGCTACGCCCGCTGAACTTTGCGTTAGCCTGTCTTTGTGAATTTGGGTTTTACCTCCCCGTTTTACGTTTCCAGTTTCCAGCATTCTGCGGTTTTTCGCACTTGTGGGTTTTTAGAAAAATCGGCTGCTATCGCTTATCCGCTGTGCATTGCTTGCTCTGCTTTTAGTAGCAATTGTGGCTTCGGAATGGTTTTTTTTGCTGTGGTGGTTTTTTCAGCTTGTGGGTGTTTTCAATTAGGCTAACATAGGGGTCAAGTGGGATGCGCTACGCGCACCCCTTACCTTTACGTTAGGCTCTTTCAGGCGATATGAACAGAAACCTCTTTTTAGCTACTGAGGAACTTTCAGCAAAGCTTTTTGCCCTGATTGATTTACCTCTCTACGATCAATCTACAAGACTAAAAACCAGCGATGTTGCCTGCTCAATGTCTTTGGAGCATTGGTCTGCCAGCATCAACCTGCTTAGTTCCGCGTTGCTTCCTTCTGCGGTTACCGTTCACCGCGCACAATTCGAGGCATTGCTTCGATCTATCTGGGTGCTGTACGCAGCGTCAGACTCGCAAATCGAGAGACTTTCATCCGATCTCACTCTTGAATCGGAGCAAGCCGCCAAGAACCTCCCCATGGTGGCAGACATGATGTGCGCTGTTGAGCGGCAAGGTCCACCACAAGCACATGACGCATTGAAGCGTTTCAAAGAAAACTCGTGGAAATCGCTCAACTCATATGCCCATGCAGGTATTCACCCACTGAGGCGGCATGCTGAGGGCTACCCCGTCCAACTCATTGAAAGCATCGCCAAGAATGCAAATGGGCTAGCCATTGTTGCGGCCATGCAGGCATCAGTCCTCAGTGGCTTGCAGCCTCTGCAACGAGAAATCCTAGCTCTTGCAGCCCGCTACCCAGAATGCATGCCTCCACCACTATGACGAACCAAAAACCAGCGCCTAACCCGTCATTGCACGGGACGGCGAGCCGCCCGTGAATTCAGGCGTTAGCCTGTCTTTGTGAATTTGGGTTTTACCTCCCCGTTTTACGTTTCCAGTTTCCAGCATTCTGCGGTTTTTCGCACTTGTGGGTTTTTAGAAAAATCGGCTGCTATCGCTTATCTGCTGTGCATTGCTTGCTCTGCTTTTAGTAGCAATTGTGGCTTCGGAATGGTTTTTTCTGCTGTGGTGGTTTTTTCAGCTTGTGGGTGTTTTCAATTAGGCTAACATAGGGGTCAAGTGGGATGCGCTACGCGCACCCCTTACCTTTACGTTAGCCAGTCTTTGTGAATTTGGGTTTTACCTCCCCGTTTTACGTTTCCAGTTTCCAGCATAAATATGAGTAATACCGTAATAAGTCTTTTTTCTGGTGCAGGCGGTTGCTCTTTGGGTTTTGAGCAGGCAGGCTATAACATTTTGTTTGCTAGTGATATTGATAAATCAGCCAGTAAAACTTATTCAGAAAATTTCAAAGAGACAATCTTTGAAAAAGAAGATATTAATAATATTGATTTTCCATTACTTTTAAAAAAATTAGGTATCGCCAAAGGCGAGTTAGACATTCTTATCGGTGGACCGCCTTGCCAAGGTTTTTCTACGGCTGGCTTGCGCTTCTGGGAAGATCCAAGGAATGATCTTCTAAAAAGTTACGTGAGCGCACTTAAAAGCGTAAAACCAAAATGGTTTCTAATGGAAAATGTAGAAGGGCTCCTTACTGCAAAAAGCGGTGAGTATTTGCAAGAAGCAGTAAAAGCCTTCATTGCTCTTGGTTACGCAGTTCGAGTTGAAAAGATATATACCCATGAATTTGGAGTTCCGCAGAGGAGAAAGCGTGTTTTAATTGTCGGCAATAGAATTGGTTTTGATTTCAAATTACCAGCGCCAATAGTTAGGTTAAACGGCAAGATTTTTAGAAATTCAGATGTTACCTTGCGCCATGCAATCGGAGATTTGCCTAATGCCGCAATCAATCAATCGACTGAAATTCATTATGAATCGAATCCAAGCGATCAGTTTGAACGATACCTGAGAGGGGCATCAACCACTATCAAAGATCATTTTTATCCAGATCAAGTCAAGTTGCAGCTAGATAGAATTAGCGCATTACTGCCAGGTCAAACAATGAAAGATATTCCAGAACACCTTCAACATGATTCATTTAAAAAGCGTGCAAATAGGAGAGTAAAGGACGGCACCCCAACTGAGAAACGAGGTGGATCACCATCTGGCTTAAAGCGCCTAATCTTTGATGAACCATGCTTGACAGTCACCGGAGCCGCCACACGAGAGTTTATTCACCCAGTGTTTGATAGACCACTAACAATTAGGGAGTGCGCAAGAATTCAAACATTCCCAGATGACTTTGTTTTTATTGGAAATTCTTCTGAAAAAATACAACAAATAGGCAATGCAATCCCACCATTAATGGCCAGAATTTTTGCTGAACATATACGAGATGAATATGGGTTTAATGGTATTGATATAGAAAAAGGGAAATTAATTGCATATTCCGTTACAAAGGCGGATGCGATGAGCCCAGCACTCAAAAAAACATGCGTACTGCTTGATCAGTTACTTGACAGCCACTCCCAAGGAATTCTTCCCATATGACCACACTTTTTATAAAAAATATTTATGCGAAGTGCAAAATGCACGGCACTGGCGATGCACAAGTGGTTCTTTCTGATGATGAACTTTACGCATTGGTTGTCATTGCATTAAATGATCTGGGCTGGATTGAGAACGACACTCATACAAGACCAATTGTGCTGCCGAGTAATAATTACTATGAAATCCCCCTTGGGTGGTTTGAAGGACTTTCAATCGCAGCTTCTGCAATGGACATTATGGAAACAATAACGTCCGCAAAAAATAGAAGCGAAGATTTTGTTTTGTACATTGACAATCTTGCCGCGTTACATCGCAGGAGAGTGAAATACCGAAGAATTTTGTCTGCTCAACCAATGCCAACGATGGATCAAATAGGGCCTCGGGTTCTTCTTGAGTTTGGCTCATGTGAATCCCGTCTGTTAGCAAATTGGATGACGTGGCGGAAATGGATCTACGACATTGATAATAGAGCTGCACAAGAAACTGGTTATGTATTCGAGCCAATAATTGCTAGTTGTCTCGGTGGTGAGTCTGTAGGTGCTCGCAATTCCCCAGTTAAGCGAGTAGATGACAATGGTCGTCAAACAGCAAATGGTAGGCAGATTGATTGTTATGTCCCATCTTCAAACATTGCATATGAATTGAAGCTCCGCGTAACTATTGCGGCGAGTGGTCAGGGTAGATTCGGTGAAGAATTGTCATTCCCTTCTGAGTGTCAGGTTGCAGGAATATCCCCTGTTTTACTGGTGCTAGACCCAACCCCGTCAAATCGACTAGAAGAGCTTTCGAAGAAATTTCTCGATTGCGGTGGTGAGTTTTATCAGGGCGCAGAAGCATGGCGCTATATGGAAGAAAAATCTGGCGAAGTTGTCTCTGTTTTTATTGAGAAATATATTCGCCCTGTCATTTCTGAAATTGAGGATATTCAACTTACCACCCTTGAACAGATTACACTTACGTGGGAAGAGCAGGAAATTGTAATATCTGGATCAGGCTCTACTTATGAAATCAAGCGCTAGAATATCGCTAACAAGTCGTTGCAGCGGACGGCTTCGCCGCTGCTGAACTCTACGTTAGCCCGTCTTTGTGAATTTGGGTTTTACCTCCCCGTTTTACGTTTCCAGTTTCCAGTTTCCAGTTTCCAGCATTCTGCGGTTTTTCGCACTTGTGGTTTTTTAGCAAAATCGGCTTGTATCGCCCGTCCACCGTGCATCACAAGCTCCACTTTTCATAGCAACTCAACGCCCCACAATCCGCCCCCGTTCAATCCCTTGCAGGGCTTTGGGGTTATCTCGTAGATATTCTTCTAGCGCCTCTAAATCATTGCCAATAATCTGGCGGTCACGACCTTTTTTGAAGGTGCTTAAATCATTCCCACCATCTGCCATAAATTGGTTTACGACGATGCGGTAATCCCGTTCTAATTCCAACGGCTTGCCATGCACGGTGATGGCATCCCCCGCAATGCGCAGCGTATGCGAAACCTGCAACAAGCTACCACCCTGTCGCCGCGCGGGTTGGCGTTCAATCACCTGCTGCAATTCTGCTCCGGTAAGCGTTAAAGCAATCAAATCGTTATTAAACGGTTGTATGGTGAACACATCGCTTTGGGTAATCGTCGTGCTATTGGTGGCGGTATTGCTCGTGGTTGCGGTTGGCTGCGGTTTAGCGATGAAATCTGCCCGAATGCCGCCCGCGTTGGTGAAGGCGATGTCGATGGGGGTTTCTTCGGCATTGCGCTTTTGGGCGTAGGCGAGTTGGGCATCGGCGATGAGATTTCCCAATTCCGAATCGCCAAAACCTTCCCTTATCGCGCGGGTAATGCTGCGAGTGATGCTGATAATAGGCTGGTTGCGCTGCGCAGCGGTTTGGATCGCAGTTTTCTCCACCAGTGCTGCCAGCACGGGGTCGGGTGTACGCCCTGCGTGCCGCACGGGGTGGTTTACGGCGTGGGATTCGGTGATGTGGACGTTATCGTTCTGCACCTCCAGCACCAGACGGCTTTCCGTAATCCAATGCCCCGAACTGCCACCTTGTACCAATAATCTGCCGTTGATTTTGCAGGTATATGCCTGATGCGTATGCGCACTGATAACCACGGCGTAGGCGGGATCGATGCGTTTAGCGATTTCTACCGCCCGCCCTTTGAGTCCGGGGCAGGCGTAGGTGGAGTCGTTGGGAAGCCGTTGATCGCCTTCAAAATACGCACCGTCATGCACGATTGCTATCAAAACCTGAGCACCCGATGCACGCAATTCGGGCACTAGCGCGTTCAATGCTTCGGCTTCATCGGTAAAACGCAACCCTTTGATGCTTTTGGCAACCGTCACTTTGGGCACATCTTTGGTCACCGCGCCGACAAACGCTACCCGCACGCCGCCGATTTTTTGCAGCGTGTGGCTGGGCAGTAAACGCTTGCCCG
>JBDKGR010000110.1:0-9204 GCA_039798085.1 Pseudomonadota bacterium | reverse complement strand
CGATCTCCATTAGCGGGATTCTTTTCCAAAGCATTCACTGCTTGCTTAGTAGGTTCGGGAACGCGGTTTTTGAATTTATCAATCAGCCCTGTAATCGTCAGTTCACCGATTTTTTCTGCGGCTTTTTCCACCGCCTTGCCCAGCAAAGGGGAAAGCGCGGCGACAGTGGAGGCAATCAGGGAAAGGGTAGCGGGGTCAAGCATGGGTTTGCTCCTTGGTTTGAAGTTGTTGAAGTATGGGTATCAATGGATTGATTAAACCCGCATCGGCTGGAATGCCTGCGGCTTGGCATTGACGGGTATAGGTTTGAAGAATAAACACCATCAATCGTTGATGCACAAAGGGGCGCTGCATAAAGCTGGCTTGCAAGGTGGAAACAGCTTCGTGGGCAAATTGGCAAGCCTTGGCAAGGTTGCCCATTTCTTCATACCGCAACGCCAGAACGATGAGCGACCTTGCTAAATCGGGCTTGAACACATCGGGTCGGGTCGCGGCTAGGGTTTTGTAGAGTTTTACCGCCTCCTGTGCAGCCGCTAGCGCTTCTTCTCGCTGACCCAAGTCGCTCAAACGAAGTGCCACGTTGCTCAGCGACATTGCCAAATCGGGATTGAACACATCGGGTCGGGTCGCAGCTAGGGTTTTGTAGAGTTCTACCGCCTCCTGTGCAGCCGCTAGTGCTTCTTCTCGCTTTCCCAATGCGCTCAAAAAACTTGCCACGTTGTTCAGCGAACCTGCTAAATAGGGATTGAACACATCGGGTCGGGTCGCGGCTAGGGTTTTGTAGAGTTTTACCGCCTCCCGTGCAGCCGCTAGCGCTTCTTCTCGCTGACCCAAGTCGCTCAAACGATTTGCCACGTTGTTCAGCGACATTGCTAAATCGGGATTGAACACATCGGGTCGGGTCGCGGCTAGGGTTCGGCGAATGCTTACCGCCTCCTGTGCAGCCGCTAGCGCTTCTTCTCGCTTACCCAATTCGCTCAAAACATTTGCCACGTTGTTCAGCGACATTGCCAAATCGGGATTGAACACATCGGGTCGGGTCGCGGCTAGGGTTCGGCGAATGCTTACCGCCTCCTGTGCAGCCGCTAGCGCTTCTTCTCGCTTCCCTAGTTTGCTCAATGCGGTTGCTACATTGTTCAACGCTCCTGCACGCGAGGGCGTGAGTTCATTCCCTTTTAACTCCAATCTCCGCTGGGCAATTTCAAGTTGTATATCCCGCAACGCCACACTATCCATTGGCACATTCATATCCAACATTTGCAACCCAACGGAATTATCCCAATTCGCTTGTATCAGCCCTTCCATCCACACAAGAGGCGATTTCTCATCGGGCGAAAAGTCCATCACGCACCGAACCACCGATTCAACAACCTTATTGCCAAAATTGGCATAACAGCGCTGCACGGCTTCCATCGAAAGTTCATCATCTTCCAACGCTCGCATCGCCAATACGATATAGGCTTCACCAATTAAATCGGGGCGAATGGGTTCAATCGTTTTTTGCTTGCCCAATGCCATGCGCAGAGCATCTACCAGTGGAGCGCTACTACCCGCATCACGCCCAATGGCACTTTTTTCGGTATTGGCAAATTCCAATAACGCTTTGGGTGCAACACCTTGGGCAAGGGTGACACAGGCGGCAAGATGATGCACCAAGGTTTCATCCACATTCTTGGCGCGTGCAATGCGTGTAATGCGCTCGCGCTCATGCCCCGCCACTTGCAACGCCAATTCCGCCCTGCCAAGGGTGAGAACATTGCTATTGCCCGTTCGCTCCATTTCCAGCGCCGCCATCATCAGGAATAACGGATCGCCGCCCCATTCCAAGCCCATTAAATGCGCTTCAAAATCTCCATCATCGGCTGATAGTTGATTGGGTAGCATGGATTGCAGCAAAGCACGCCGATCCGAAACCTGCTGCAAGGGCGCTAGTTCGACAGGAAATGGTGGATTCAACAGCTTTTGCTTACCCGCCGCACTGTAACCACCGGAATAAAACACCGTATGAAACCAACCTGCATCCGCACTGGCGCTGCGCTCCAATAACAGGATGCGCAGAGGATGTGTGGGGGCTTTTTGCTTTTGAATCAATTCGTTGAGCCATGAAGAAAGTTCTTCATACAAACCCGCCGCGTAATCAATCACCAACAGCGTGGGCTTGTTCCAGCCCCATGTCGAGGCGTTTTGCTGGGTTCTGAAACGGTGAAATTCATCACGCCCCACCAAACCCGCCGCCCAGCCTTTGGCAATGGCTTCCTCACACAACTCAATGGCGAGGCGCGTTTTGCCCGAACCACCACCGCCAATCAGCACCCGCGCCTGTATGGGTTTAGGGTTTTCCAGAAACTGCCATAAATCCGCCAACTCTGTCGCACGCCCTACCAAAGGAATGGAACGCGAATAGGGGGACAGCCTTTCCAAATCACTTTCGATAGCGGGCGGGGTAGCGTATCGGGTTAATGCAAGATCGGGGTATCCTGAAACAACGGTATTTCCATCGCCCACAATCTGGATGATGATGTTGCCGTTTCCATCCGCCCGCGCTTCTTGTTGCTGTGTTGGCTGCATTCCAAATACCCCGCTTAATTGGTAAAACTGGCGGTGCTGCTATCCGCCAACCCCTGCTGAATTTGCGGATAGCATAACACCAAACGCAGCTCCTTTTTCAGCCGCGTATTCACCATACGGCGCGATTCGGACATAAAACTTAATTGCATTGCTCCTATTTCGATAGCTGCATCTGCACGGCTGATGCGTGCTGGGCGGGGAAAGCCATAAAAATCGGCAGCCCAATCGAAATAATCGCCCATCTTTAACACGGTATCGTCATTGACGTGGTACACCCGCTGCGGTTGCCCCCGCCACAATGCCGCACAACACGCGCGGGCTAAATCGTCGGCGTGGATGTGGTTGGTAAATACATCGTCTTGCGCTTGCAGCACGGGGCTGCCTTTTTGCAAACGGGCGATGGGGGTTCCACCTTCCCGATTCGGGGCGTAAATCCCCGGAATGCGCAAAATGCTTCCCAATCCTTTCCAACGGCGGATTTGTGTTTCCGCATCCACGCGCCGCTTTCCGCGTGCGGTTTGGGCGTTCGTGGGGCGGGTTTCAGTAATCCATTCTCCTTGGCAATCGCCATACACGCCGCTGGTTGAGCCGTAAACCAAGCGCATTGGTGGCGTTTTCAAGCGCAACGCCTGCAACAGATGGCGGGTGCGGAGGTCTTGTGTGCCAATGGCAGGTGGCGGTGCGAGGTGAATGATGCGCTGTGCCAGCCCCGCCAATCGGCGCAACGAGATGGGGGCATCCAAGTTGCCGAGTAGTGGAATAATCCCTTGGCTGCGCAGTTCGTTGATCCGTTCGGGTTGCTGCGTTAATGCCAACAAGCGCACACGATGGGGGAGCTGCTGGGCTACACGCAAACCCACATCACCACATCCGACAATCAAAATACGGGTACGCCGGAAAATTGAAGGCAAAATCATATAAACCACTCTATAAAATTAGATAAATTTCATGAAGGATAGCGATAAATGACTTTTTCTGTTCTCGTGCAACCCAGCCAGCGTCGTTTTTCTGTCGAAGCCGGAGAAGCGGTTTTGACCGCCGCCATTCAAAACAACATCACGCTGCCCTATGGCTGCAAAGATGGCGCGTGCGGTTGCTGCAAAACACGCTTGGTATCTGGTTCAGTGGAACACGGTATGCACCTTGGGGCAGCACTGACCCCCGAAGATGCCGCCAATGGCATGATTTTGACCTGCTGCGCTATGCCTTTGGACGATTTGGTGCTGGAATCCCATGTCGTGGCGGAGGTTGATGCCTTTCCTGTCAAAAAAATACCGGTTCGTGTGCATTCACTCACTCGCCAATCGTCCGACGTGATGATTTTGCAACTGCAACTACCCGCTAGTGAAAAATTTGCTTATTGGGCGGGGCAGTACATTGAATTTATTTTGCAAGATGGCTCACGCCGCTGCTATTCCATGGCAAATGCACCACACACGACTTACGAAACCGGCAAAGTTGAGCTGCATATTCGCCATGTACCGAGCGGAAAATTCACAGATCACGTATTTGGAACGATGAAAGAACGTGCGATTTTGCGAGCTGAAGGGCCTTTGGGTTCGTTCTACTTGCGCGAAAAATCGGATAAACCGATGATTTTTCTGGCATCAGGAACCGGATTTGCGCCCATTAAAGCCTTGTTAGCGCATATTCAGCACCAAGGTATTCAACGCCCGATTCATTTTTATTGGGGTGCGCGTCGCCCCGAAGATTGGTATCTGCACGATTGGGTAACTGCGCAAATGGCGACAATGCCCCATCTGCACTACATCCCCGTCCTTTCCGATGCAGAGGAAAAAGATGCTTGGACAGGACGCACTGGCTTCGTTCACCATGCAGTGATGGCAGATTTTCCTGATTTAAGCGCCCATCAGGTGTATGCCTGTGGTGCGCCAATAATGGTCGAATCCGCACAACGCGATTTCACCACCCAATGCTATTTGCCTGCGGAAGAATTTTTTGCCGACTCCTTCATCACAGAAGCCGACAAAGCAAATCATTCCCCCAAATAAGCGGCGCGGACACGCGGGTCGGTGAGCATATCCATCGCATCACCGGACATGGTGACCAAACCCGATTCCATCACGTACCCCCGATTGGCAATGGAAAGGGCGCGGCTGGCATTTTGTTCCACCAGCAAGATGGTTACGCCTTGGGCATAGACTTCGCTCACCACCTCAAAAATTTTGTCCACCATGATGGGCGACAAACCCATAGAAGGCTCATCCAGCAACAGCACTTTGGGCTGGCTCATCAGGGCGCGTCCCATTGCGAGCATTTGCTGCTCACCGCCCGACATCGTTCCCGCTAATTGGTCGCGCCGCTCTTTCAAGCGTGGGAAGAGGGTGAACATTTTGTCAATATCCGCCAAAATTTCCGCCTTGTCGTTGCGAATATAAGCGCCCATTTGCAGATTTTCGAGGATGGTCATGCGGGTGAAAACGCCGCGCCCTTCAGGAACCATGACCAAACCTTGGCGAACCAAATCCCAAGGGCCTTGACCGCGAATACTTTTACCGAGGTATTCAATATCCCCCGCATTGATCGGCAATGTGCCCGTAATTGCTTTCATGGTGGTGGTTTTACCCGCGCCATTAGAGCCGATGAGAGAGACCAATTCCCGTTCACGCACTTCAAAATCCACGCCCTTCACGGCTTGAATGCCGCCGTAGGAAACGTTGAGTCCGGTAACTTTCAATAAAATTTGTTTTGCCATTATTTTGTTCCCGTTTCGTTCCTAATTCCTAATTCCTAATTCCTAGTGCGCACCGGTTCCGAGATACGCTTCAATCACTTTGTCGTTACGCTGCACTTCGGCAGGCGTTCCTTGGGCAATGGGTTTACCGTAATCTAGCACCGTGAGCGCATCACACAAACCCATCACCAATTTCACGTCATGCTCAATCAGCAAAATGGTGCGGTTATCGTGGCGAATGCGGTTGATGAGTTCGCGCAGCATCACTTTTTCGGTGGCATTCATGCCCGCTGCGGGTTCATCAAGGGCGATGAGCTGGGGATCGGTTGCCAACGCACGGGCGATTTCCAAGCGGCGTTGGTCGCCATAGCTCAAAGTACGTGCTTTATAGGCAGCAAATTTGCCGATTCCTACGTAATCCAACAATTCTTGCGCACGGTCGGCAATTTCTTTTTCTTCGGCTTTGAAGGCAGCGGTACGAAACACCGCACCAATCAAGCCCGAATGGGTGCGAATATGCCGCCCGACCATCACATTTTCCAAAGCCGTCATTTCGGCAAAGAGGCGAATGTTTTGGAAGGTTCGCGCAATTCCCGCCTTCGCCACCGTATGCACGGCGGTGGGTTGATACGCTTTACCTGCCAATTCAAACGTTCCGCTATCGGGCGTATACAGTCCGGTGAGGACGTTAAAAAACGTGGTTTTACCCGCGCCATTAGGCCCAATCAAGCCATAAACTTGCCCGCGCTCAATTTTGATGCCCACATCGCTCAAGGCTTGTAATCCGCCAAAGCGTTTGGAAACGCCGGAAACATTCAATACAGTATCTTTTTCAGTGTCTGCCATTTTCGTTCTCAATCTTTGTAATTTTTTAATTTTTAACGTGTTGCAAAGATTGACCATGCTCGGGTGACGGCCACAAACCGCGTGGGCGCAGCAACATGACGACAATCATCGCCAACGCAATCAAGAGCTGGCGCAGAATGGATGCGTCCAAACGTCCGCCCGTCAAGTCTTGCAAGGGGGTCGCCACATAACGCAGCACTTCGGGCAGGGCGGATAGCAGCACCGCGCCCAAAATCACCCCGGGTAAATGCCCGACACCCCCCAAAACGACCATCGCCACAATCATGACGGATTCGGTCAAGCCAAATGATTCGGGCGAAATAAATCCTTGGAACGATGCAAACAACACCCCCGAAACGCCACCGAAGGTAGCACCCATGCCAAATGCCAATAATTTCAAATCACGGGTATTGATGCCCATTGCTTTGGCGGCAATTTCATCTTCCCGAATCGCCATCCAAGCACGTCCGATACGAGACAACTCCAAGCGGTGGCTAATGATTACGCTCAACACTACCAGCACCAAGAAGAGGTAGTAATACAGCGTGACCGATGCCACTTCAAAATTACCCACCATCAGTTTTTTGCCCAAATCCAAACCAAAAAAGTTCAAGGAATCAATTTGGCTAATCCCTTTCGGGCCGTTGGTGATGTTGTAAGGTTGATCCAAATTGTTCATGAACACGCGAATAATTTCACCAAAACCCAAGGTCACAATCGCCAAATAGTCACCACGCAACCGCAATGTCGGCGCACCCAGCAGCACGCCAAAGATACCCGCCATCGCTGCCCCTAACGGCAACACCACCCACAACGAGGCGTGCAAACCATTAGGAAACATCTCCGCAATCATGGGAAAGGTATCCGTTAAATGCGGCGACGACATCAAGCCGAAGGTATAAGCACCAATGGCAAAGAACGCCACGTAGCCCAAATCCAACAATCCGGCGTAACCCACCACAATGTTCAACCCAAGCGATAGCAGGACGAACAACAGCGCCATATCCGCAATACGTACCCACGCATTACCGAAACTTTGCAGCAACAGCGGCAAAATCAATAAGGCACACGCCGCCCCAATCAGGGGCAATAATTTGGTTTGCTTCATCACAATCTCCTCAATGTTTAGGCTTTAAGCACGATCCGCCACTCGCTCACCCAGCAATCCCGAGGGACGCAGCGTCAGCACAATAATTAACACGATAAAAGCAAAGATGTCGGAATAATGGCTACCCAAAATGCCTCCCGTTAAATCGCCGATATAACCTGCACCAATGGATTCAATCAAGCCAAGCAAAATCGCGCCCACCACCGCCCCCGCCAAATTACCAATGCCACCGAATACCGCTGCGGTAAAGGCTTTTAAGCCGGGTAAAAAACCCATTGCGTGCTGCGCCGTACCGTAGTTAGAGGCGTACATCACGCCCGCAATCGCTGCCAACACCGCACCAATAATGAAGGTAGCCGAAATCACCATATCGGGTTTTACACCCATCAACCCTGCTACACGGGGATTCTCCGCCGTCGCACGCATGGCACGACCGAGTTTGGTGTAATTCACCAGCCACATCAAAAGTGCCAAGCAAATAGCAGTTACCGCCAAAATCATTACTTGGGTGGGCGAAATCACTGCGCCGCCGATTTCAATCGGCGTATTGGATAGCAGCGTGGGATAGGATTTGTAGTTGGGTTTCCAGATAATCATCGCCAATGTCTGGAGTAGCGTAGAAATACCAATCGCCGTAATCAACGGAGCAAGTTTCGGGCTGTTCCGCAGGCGTTTGTAGGCGATTTTTTCAATGCTGTAGTTCAATGCCGCCGCTACTACGCAGGCGATCACCAAGGCGATGAATAAAATAAGGTAACCGGGGGCTGTAGGCATGGAATCCTGCATCAAACCAATGATCGTCCAACTGGTTAATGCGCCCACCATCATGACCTCACCGTGGGCAAAATTGATGAGATTGATGATGCCATACACCATCGTATACCCCAGCGCAATGAGGGCGTACATACTGCCCAGAACCAGACCGTTGATGATCTGCTGCAACAAAATATCCATAAATTTCTCCGACAATCAGTTTTCAGTTTGAAGTGTCAGCGATTGTAGTAATGGACATTCGGTGCAGCTATCCCTGTTTACGCCTATTTTGTTGGAGGCATCTGGGGTTTACCCTGCACAATTTGGATAAATAACTCATTGGGCTTGACCATCCCCAATTCGGCACGGGCACGGGTGGAGCGCTTAGAACGTGAAGAGATGCCGATGTTGGATTCGATTTTGAAAATCCGTTCCAGCCTAGGTTTGACACAAGCGCAAGTCGCAGAACGCATGGGAACGAAAACTCCGGCGGTGGCGCGTTTGGAATCTGCGCTGGTGACTGGGAACTATTCCCCGTCCCTAGCTACGCTGCGCAAATACGCCGCAGCAATGGGAAAGCGCGTTCAAGCGTTCAAGCGTTCAAGCGTTCAAGCGTTCAAGTGTTCAAGTGCAATTTATTTAAGGCATTAAAAACCGGATTGCTCCGGCTCTCTTTCTTGTTCTAATCTCTCAGGAAACGATCTTCGGCATTGCCATCGCGGTAGTCATGACCTTGTTCTTGATCGGCATGGCGGCGGAAGTGGCGCATGGTAGTTGCACGGATGTGCCGCCGACACGCAAGTAAGCGCAGTTAGTGACCCAAAGAAAAGCCCGAGCTGGCGACTCGGCAATAATTGCCGCGAGATTAATTGCTGTATGGGTGACTAATTTTAGTAAAACTTCCACTTCTCTTTCAACCATCCAGACCGAGTGCTTTCTATTGTTTTTCTGCTCAAGCCTTGTTCTAATCCTACTTTCTCACAACTTAATCCACTAGAAAGTAAAAGTAATGATTCAATTCTTTCTCTAATTCTCCAATCTTTATCATAAATAAACTCCTTATTGGATGAAAATAAAAGAAAGAACCTCTCAAGTTTTGTTGAACGAAATTACCCATATTCTTGAAAACTTTGAAAACTTTGGCTTCCAATTTCGTTTCCATTTCTATGGCAAATAACTTATTGTGCTTGACTTATCATCTGCTTAAGACGTATTCTGACATTTTTGCAGGCTT
>JBDKGR010000109.1:0-9351 GCA_039798085.1 Pseudomonadota bacterium | reverse complement strand
CCCCTTGCAGTAACAATAAGAAAAATCCCAAGGGAATCATGGCATATACCGGCCAGCGAATGAGTCCGCCCGCATTGGTCGAAATCTCCCCCGATTGGTAGCCTTTCACAAAAAACGGAATGCCGTACCACAGCATGGCGAAGCATACGGGCGTGAGAAAGGCGACAAAACCAAAAATGTCGATTTTGGTTTGGGTACGTTTAGAAAAGCGGCTATACACCACATCAATTTTGACGTGTTCGCCATTGAGTAGCGTATAAGCCGATGCCATTAAGAAGGAAGCGGCAAACAAGTACCATTGCACCTCCAAAAAGGCGTTAGAACCCACGTTGAAGGCTTTGCGTACAAAGGCGTTCACCGCGCTGATAACGGTTGAGGCGAGAATCAGCCAGATCACATACTTACCGATCTGACCATTCAGCCAATCAACCTTTCTTGAAAAATTGAGTAGGGCGTTCATTTTTCTCCATTTGCTCCATGACTTGATGACTTCATTACTTGATTACTTGATTGGTAAAACGTGCTAATCATGCCTCATTTTGAGGAGGTGTTTACCCTTTTCTTACAATCGCATTCCCTATGTCCATCCCTCCCCATTTCATTCAAGAGCTGCTTGCACGCGCTGACATCGTTGAGATTGTTGGGCGCTATGTGCCGCTCAAAAAAGGCGGGGCGAACTTTATGGGTTTGTGCCCGTTCCACAACGAAAAATCGCCGTCCTTTTCGGTGAATCCGGTAAAACAATTTTTTCATTGCTTTGGTTGCGGTAAAAGTGGCGATGCTATTCGGTTTTTAATGGAACACGTCGGCATGACCTTTGTCGAGGCAGTGAAAGAACTCGCTCAACAATACGGAATGCCCGTCCCTGAAGAAAGAAGCACACCCGAAGAACGTGCCCGTATCCAGTTGCAACGTGAAAAACAAAGTACGCTCACCGAGGTACTCGAAAAAGCTGCCCACGCCTACCAACGCCGACTAAAGGAATCGCCTGCTGCTATTGACTACCTCAAAGGACGTGGTTTATCGGGGCAGATTGCCAAGCATTTCGGATTGGGTTATGCCCCAGCGGGTTGGAACAATCTGGCAAGCGTTTTTCCACATTACGATGATCCGCTGTTGGTGGAAAGTGGTTTGTTGATTTCACATGAAAAACATGAAAACGAAGAACGGCATTACGACCGTTTTCGTGACCGCGTGATGTTCCCCATTCGCAATATCAAAGGCGAGTGCATCGGTTTTGGTGGGCGCGTACTCGGTGATGAAAAACCCAAATACCTGAATTCACCAGAAACCCCTGTATTCAGCAAAGGGCGCGAGTTATACGGCTTGTTTGAAGCGCGTAACGCTATCCGTGAGCAAGGTTATGCACTGGTCACCGAAGGATATATGGATGTAGTGGCTTTGGCGCAATGGGGGTTTCCCAATGCGGTGGCGACACTAGGAACGGCTTGCACCGCCGAACATATTCAAAAACTCTTTCGGTTTACGAATGAAATTGTGTTCAGTTTCGATGGCGATGCCGCCGGACAACGTGCCGCCCACAAAGCCTTACGGGTCGCACTCCCCTACGCCACCGATGTACGCCTCATCAAATTTTTGTTTCTACCCGAAGAACATGACCCCGATAGCTTTATCCGCGCACAGGGTACGGATGCTTTTTCCGATTACGTCAAACAAGCCACGCCGTTAAGTCGTTTTTTGATTGAAGTCGCGCAAGAAGATTGCGATACAACCCTTCCAGAAGGGCGTGCGCACATGGCAAAAAATACCAAACTTCTCCTCAAGGAAATGCCACAAGGTGAATTAAAACGGCTACTTGAAAAAGAAATGGGATTCATGCCCAGCCGTCCCGCTCACCACCTACCCCGCCCTATCGCCACCCCTATAAATGCAAGCCGACCTGTGGACAAGCATCACACCAATAACCATCACGCCAATAATGTGGTGCGTATTTTGTTCGACAAAATTCAGTTATGGGATGATGCGTTATCGCACGATGAGCATGAATTGCTGTGCGAACTTCCAACACCGTATGGTGATTTGTTCCGATGGCTCGAAAACCAATGGAACGAACATGGTGCGCGTCCTTGGAATGCTTTGAGAGAAACATTACAAGAAGAAAAAGAAGAAAAAGAAGAAGTGGGCGCAATCCGCAACCTTGCAGAGGATTTAATGCAGCCATCAGATGACCGATTTCCTTATACCGAAAAGGAATTGAAGATTCTGCTTGCTCGATTGAAAAGAAAAACGACTATCAATCTGGGCAGTTAAGAGGTTAAATTAAGAAGTTAAAATAAGGGTCACCTCTTAGGCAAGAGCGACAGCAATTCCTCCGGATTAGGTCAAGCATTGGGTACTTTCAATCGACCACGTTACCGCAAGGACTGTATCCCAAATGTTCGCCCACCCATCTTGCCCGCAGGATAGGCTTCTATCCGCCTATTTCATTCTGAAAGCTCTGTTGTGCCTACATCCAAATCGCCTATTCCTAAATCCAAAGCCGCCCTTTTAAAGGAAGCGGCCGATGCCCTTCTTGCCAGTGCCAGTGCCAGTGAAGCCGAAAAGAAAAAAAAACCCGGTCGCCCCAAAGCCAGTGCTGTAGCTAAATCGGTAGATACGCCACCCTCTGCGCCCCCTCCAGCCTCTGCGGTTACTGCTTTGGTAAGCTCCGAAGTATCCGCAGAATCCAAAGTCAAGCCTGCTGCCAAACCCAAGAAAATTACCACAACTACAACCACAACTACAACTACAACCACTGCCACGGTTAAAAGGGGGCCCAAACCGAAAGCCTCCGCAGTACCTACCACCGTCAGCGATGACCCCGATTTATCGGATATTGACGAAGCAGAAACCGAAGAACCCGCTGCCATCGAAACACCTACGGGTGAAAAAATCAAACCATTGCGCATGAAAATCAGCAAGGCAAAAGAACGCGCCTTGATGAAAGAATTTGGTTTGGATGAAACCGTTTTATCCGAAGAAGATATTGCCAAACGCCGCCAGCGCCTGAAAGCCCTAATTACGCTCGGTAAAACGCGCGGTTACCTCACGCATGGCGAGATTTCTGACCATCTGCCTGATAAATTGGTCGATGCGGAAACTTTGGAAGTGGTTATCTCCATGCTCAACGATATGGGTGTGGCGGTGTATGAACAAACGCCGGATGCGGAAACGCTTTTACTGAATAACACCGTCGCTGCGACGGCCACCGCCGAGGAAGCCGAAGAAGAAGCCGAAGCAGCGCTTTCCACGGTGGATAGCGAATTCGGGCGTACCACCGATCCCGTGCGAATGTATATGCGCGAAATGGGCACGGTCGAATTGCTGACGCGCGAAGGTGAAATCGAAATTGCCAAGCGCATCGAAGGCGGATTGAATGCGATGATGGAAGCCATTAGCGGCTCTCCCGCTACGATTGCCGAAATTTTGCAACTGGGCGAAGAAATCCGTGAAGGTAAAGTCGTGATCACCACGATTGTGGATGGATTTTCCAACCCCAATGAAGCCGACGATTATGTGGCAGAGGAAGACTTTGACGAGTTTGATGCCGAAGACGATGATGACGGCAAAGGCGGATCGAAGGCGCTCACCAAAAAATTGGAAGAGCTGAAAAAAGAAGCCCTCACCCGTTTTGATCGTTTGCGTGATTTCTCTGAAAAACTGCGGAAAATCCACGCCAAAGAAGGTTATGGAACCACGCATTACATGACCGCGCAAAAAGCCGTGAGCCAAGAATTGATGTCGATTCGCTTCACCGCTAAAGCGATTGAAAAATTGTGCGATATGGTACGTGCCCAAGTGGATGATATTCGCAAAAAAGAACGGGAATTGCGCCGCATCATTGTGGATAAATGTGGTTATACACAAGAAAACTTTATTGCCGAATTCAGCGGACGCGATAAAAATGGAAAACCTGCGCCTTCCCAATTATTAAATCTGAAATGGATTGAAAAACAAGCAGCCGCCGGAAAACCGTGGTCGGCGATTATGGGACGTAATATCCCACCCGTGCAAGAACTACAGCAAAGGCTCATTGATTTACAAGCCAAAGTGGTGATTCCGCTGGATCAGTTGAAAGACATCAACAAGCGCATGAATGCGGGTGAATATGCTTCCCGCGCCGCCAAAAAAGAAATGATTGAGGCGAATTTGCGCTTGGTTATTTCGATTGCCAAAAAATACACCAATCGCGGTTTGCAGTTTTTGGATTTAATTCAAGAAGGTAATATCGGTTTGATGAAAGCCGTGGATAAATTTGAATACCGTCGCGGTTATAAATTTTCCACGTATGCCACATGGTGGATTCGCCAAGCGATTACCCGCAGCATCGCCGATCAAGCCCGCACGATTCGGATTCCAGTTCACATGATCGAAACGATCAACAAAATGAACCGCATTAGCCGCCAGCATTTGCAAGAATTCGGTTTTGAACCGGACGCGAGCGTGCTTGCCGAACGCATGGAAATCCCCGAAGACAAAATCCGCAAAATCATGAAAATCGCCAAAGAGCCGATTTCCATGGAAACCCCGATTGGGGACGATGACGATTCGCATTTGGGTGATTTCATTGAAGACGGCGCGAACACCGCCCCAATGGAAGCCGCGATGCAAGCCGGTTTGCGTGATGTGGTGAAGGATATTCTGGATAGCCTCACCCCGCGCGAAGCCAAAGTGCTGCGGATGCGCTTTGGTATCGAAATGACCAGCGACCACACCTTGGAAGAAGTCGGCAAGCAGTTTGACGTAACCCGCGAACGCATCCGCCAAATCGAAGCCAAGGCACTGCGCAAGCTGAAACACCCTTCACGCTCGGACAAGCTGCGCAGCTTTACGGACAATATCTAACCACCCGATACGCGGTTTATTCATTTTGTGTGGTGCTATTTGGTAGGAAGCGCCGGAAGGCGCGAATGGCTGCTACCCCATCATTCGCGGCTCCCGCCACTTCCCACAAAGGCAAATACCCAAAAGGGCTATGCGCTCAAAATTACTGGCAGGTATAGATAACATTCAAAGAACCACTATTGAGGAAAATACCCCAATTTGTTGCCCTTACAAATGAATGACTTGTGCATCTATTTGTATCTCTATCAGTCGCATTTCTAATGCGACCAATAATAGAAAATACAACTACTTCTTTTCAACCAATTTCAGCAACTTTAACGGAGCTAAAACAATTTCAGAAAATGTTACATCTTCTATTTCACCATCCTTTTTAAGGTTGTATGCCAGCATGGTGGAAAAAGAAAAATATAAGAATGCAGCAACACCGAGCCAAAAAAGTGGTTTTTGAAATAAACTATCTTTTTCATTGATAATAATATCTCTACCAGCGGTTAATCCACCTTGTTCATCCGTTTTAATCTGATTCGTCACTTTAATATCATCCAATAATTTCAAAACACTTACTTCTTGATAAGATTTATCGCATTGTATTTTAAATTTACCATCGTCACGCCGTTTTTGTAAATTGGCATATTGAAAGAAATGCGGTGTTTGCGTGCCTACGCATTGCGTGCAATTACACGGCACTAATTTTTGATATTTCCCCTTCAAACCCTTATAGCTTTGGGTAATATCATCCAAATGCCCGCTGATGATGCTCAATAATTCTTTCTTGCCTTCGCCCAACGCCCGCACATGAATTTCGCGTTTTCCGTAGTATTCAATCACTTCGGCTTTGGCGTTATCTTTTTCTAGCACCACGCCCGTTTTCCACACCAAAGTATATTCATCGGCAATGCAATGGTGCATTTTCACGATAAGTTGCGAAATAATCCCCTTGGGCATAAATTCGTATTTATAGCGCAGCAATAAATTATTAGCCTCTTGCCATTGATAAGTTGGTTTTTCTGCGCTTAATAATTGGGGCGATATGTAATGATTTTTCTGGTTCGGTATTTCGTAACACAGGTTAAAGTTTTTCATTAACTCTAACAATTCACCCCGCACATAGCAATACTGCTCATCCTTCCAAATTTCTTGTAATGTGGATTGATTAAAACGTCCCCAGTTGGCGATAACGGATTTATTATCCAGCACTTTATAAACCGCATCGGTTGCCCAAGTGGGTTTGAGGATAAGGGTATTATTCAGCAGTGGGTTGTCTTGAAAGTGCAAGCACACGCCCAAGTCATGCAGATAGCCGCTTAATTGCTTTTTATGCGCTTCTTCGGTAAATCCGTTTTCTTGGCAGAGTTTGAAATAATCTTTCAAGCTCATGGTATTTTCAGGATTATTTTCCAGTGCCTCGCGTACCCGTATCCATGTTTTGGGTAATGGTGAGCCGATATGCGGGAGGTTTTGTAAAAAGTGTTGAACCTTGTTGATAACAATATCCAGCCCTCTATTATCTTTTAAGTTGGTGGCAAGGCTTTCCTTTAGGTTGTTAAATTCGGCACGCAGTTCACTCTCTGGCAGTTGCCTTTGTCTATCGCCTTTTTCGTTTTTGATGATAAGCAAGGGACTTGCTTCGCTTAACATCGAAACCGTATTCAACCAATAATAAAAATCACCATCTTCTTTTCGGTTATCAGCTAATAGCAAGTATAAAGAACGTTTGGTAAGGAAGAATTGATGCGTTTGGTGGTAAATTTCTTGTCCGCCAAAATCCCAGATATTCACGCGGAATTTTTTATCCTTAAACGGAAATTCGTAGCGCAATATATCAATGCCTCGTGTAGATTCCGATTCATTTTCAGGAATCAACTCCCAATCGGGATTGATAATTTTATTCGCCAAACTCGTTTTACCCGAACCACCTTCGCCTACTAAAATAAGTTTTGCTTCATAAATGTAATCACTATCTTCTTTTTTAAGCTGATTGAAGTAATCACGAATGGCATCATTGCCTTTTTCAATAATTTCGATAGGTGGATTTGTGAAGGGATTGCCGCCAACAAAAATTCCTTTTTCTGCACCCCAATCTAATTTTATTGGTAAATTCCAATCTAAAAACCATTCTGGCAATTCACTTAATTGGTTTTCCCTTAAAGAAAGTTCAGTGAGATTGGTAAGCCCTTTCAACGCGCTCATGTCACTTAGTTGGTTTCCATCTAAATCAAGCCAAGTGATATTAGTAAGCCTTTTCAACGCACTCACGTCACTTAGCTGGTTTTCAGCTAAACTAAGTTTTTTGAGATTGGTAAGCCCTTTTAGTGCGTCAATATCACTTATTTTGTTTACAGATAAATTAAGTTCCACGAGATTGGTAAGTCCTTTTAATGCGTCAATGTCGTATAGCGAATTTTCATTTAAATCTAGGTCAATTACTTCCCCATATTTATTGAGTCTATATTCATTTCTTTTTATATAATTTCTATTAGATGGGCACTCCTTAAGTTTGACACCAATCTGCTTTTCAATCGCTGCAATAGCATCGCGTTCTTGTTGGTTCATAAAAAGTGCCCGCCTGATTATTCAAAAATTAAACATTAACCGTATGGTAAGCCCATTCCACCCACTGCATTAACACCGCAACATCTTCCGCCTCCACGGTTGTGCCGCACCAAATGCGCAGACCTGCCGGAGCGTCCTTGTACGCGGCTATGTCGTAGGCAACGCCTTCGGTTTCTAATAATTGCACCATTTGTTTGACTTGTGCCGCGCTCACCGCCACGCTTAAACATACGCTGGTGTTCGAGCGTTGGGCGGGTTCTTGGGCTAAAAAGGAAATCCATTTTTCATTGGCAGCGACAAAATCTTCAATCGCTTTCAAATTCGCTTGGCTGCGTTGGATGCTGGCTTGCACGCCGCCCAAACTGTCCACCCACGCCAGCGCATCCAGATAATCGGCTACGCACAGCATCGAAGGCGTGTTGATGGTGTCGCCCTTGAAAAGCCCTTCGGTCAGCTTGCCACCCGCCGTCATGCGGAAGATTTTGGGCATCGGCCACGGCGGGGTGTAGCTTTCCAAACGCTGCACCGCGCGGGGGCTGAGAATCAACATTCCATGCGCCCCTTCGCCGCCCAGCACTTTTTGCCACGAATACGTGACGACATCCAGCTTGTGCCACGGCAAATCCATCGCAAACACGGCGGACGTGGCATCGCAAATGGTTAATCCGGCGCGGTCGTCGGCAATCCAATCGCCATTCGGCACTTTCACGCCCGCAGTCGTGCCGTTCCACGTAAAAACGACATCGTTATCAAAATTCACCTGCGCCAAATCGGGCAACGCACCGTAAGGCGCTTGCAATACGTTCACGTTGGGGAGTTTTAATTGCTTGGTGATGTCGTTCACCCATGTCAAACCAAAGGTTTCCCACGCCAAAACGTCCACGCCCCGCGCACCCAACAATGACCACATCGCCATTTCCACCGCGCCCGTATCCGAAGCCGGAACCACCGCCACGCGGTAATCAGCGGGCAAACCCAAAATACGCGCGGTTTCAGAACACGCCAAACCCAGCGCTTTTTTGCCGATTTCCGAGCGGTGCGAACGCCCTAGCGTATCAATTTGGAGTTTGGAAACATCGTAATTCGGACGCTTGGCGCAAGGGCCACTGGAAAAATTGGGGTTTTGGGGTTTGTGGGGGGGGCGGGGGAGGTTTTTCATGGTGTAAAGATAAGAAAGATAGAAGATATTTTAGGAGGGCTTGCCAAACGCCAGTTGCACGAAGGCATCTTCAAAATGGGTTTTCCCGCTTTGAACCAACAAAGCCGCTACCGAACCCTGCGCCACACTGCGACCTTGGGCGATGATGACAACATGGTCACACAGTTGCTGCACTTCCGGCATGATGTGGGTGGAAAAAATAATGCACTTCCCGCCCCCTTCCGGTGAACGCAGATAACGCAGAAATTCACGCAGGCTGCGCGTGGCGAGAACATCAAGGCCGTTAGTCGGCTCATCCAAAACGATGTTGGCGGGGTCATGCACCAAGGCGCGGGCTAGGGCGGTTTTCATGCGCTCGCCTTGGCTAAAACCTTCGGTGCGGCGTTCTAAAAAATGTCCCATTTCCAAAAGCCGCGCCAATTCGGTGGTACGGGCGTGGGCAGAATCGGCATCCATGCCCTGCAAACGGGCAAAATAAACGATGTTTTCCCGTGCCGTTAAACGCGGATACAGCCCATGTGCATCGCCCAAAATACCCATTCGCGCCAATGCCAAACGTGGCGATTGCGCAACAGAAATACCGTCCACCGCAATATGACCCGCATCCGGCGGAAAAAGCCCGCCCACCATGCGCAAAGTGGTGGTTTTACCCGCGCCGTTCGAGCCTAGCAAGCCCGTAATACAGCCATTGGGCGCGCGTAAACTGACGTTTTGCACCGCCGTCACGGTATTCTTTTGGGTGATTTTGAATTGTTTGCTGATTTCGTGAATATCAATCATCCATCGTGCCTTTT
>JBDKGR010000108.1:0-9585 GCA_039798085.1 Pseudomonadota bacterium | reverse complement strand
CACGTCAGGGGTATCAGGATGGGTCGCACGGGGAAAATCCCAATCGCATTGCCGATTACGCCGAAGATTGCGGAAAAATAGGCGTGCAGCCCAATCCTATGGAATATCGGCGCGGTTGGGATGCGGGCATCGTTCAGTTTTGCACGCCCCAAAACGGTTGGAGCCAAGGTCTGCAAGGCAATTCGTACAAAGAATCGGCTTGCCAAGGTCAAATGGGCAATCCCCAGTTTATGTACTATTTCAAAATTGGAATGGATGCCTACCGCACCAAAGGGCAGATTGAAAAGAACAACCAAGAAACCCATCGCCTACAAAAACGTTTAGAGGGGGTCAAACCCCATCCCAAAGCCGATGAAGAGCGGCGCAAAATCCGCGAAGAAATGCGCCACATCGACCGTGAACAATTCCGTCTGCGTGATTTGCTTTCACAGCAGCAGCGGTATGCGCCTTAACCGATTTTGATTTGTTCCATGACGGTGGGAGTCAATCGGCAACCGTACTGGCTTACCACTTGCGCCGCTGCACGGTTGGCAAGGCGTGCTGCTTGTTCCAGTGTTTGCCCGTGCGTGATGGCATATAAAAATGCTCCGGCAAACATATCACCAGCACCATTGGTATCGACAGGGGTGATTGGAACGGTGGCGATGTCCGTCATCTCGTTCCCTTGAATCAACCAACAACCCTTGGCTCCACGTGTGATACAAACGACCTTGGAAAGCTGGCGCATGGTTTGGAAAATACGTGCTTCATCATCCGTACCGCACCAGCCTATAGCTTCTTCTTCGTTACAGAACAAATAATCCAAACCATCATCTCCGCTACCGACAATAGCTTCCAAATTGGGACGGCAAAAATTAATCATGCTCATGTCGCTCAAGGTGGCAGCCAAGGCTATTCCTTGTTCTTGTGCGATGGATCGCCCTAGCAATGCCGCTTGCAAACCCGAAGGGGAGGCGGCAAGATAGCCTTCCATGTAATACACCTTTGCCTTGGTAAGGGCATCTTGGCGCAAGGCGCTGGTATCAAGTTCGGCAGTGCTACCCAAAAAGGTACACATACTGCGTTCTGCATCCGGTGTGACGAGTACCATGCAGCTCCCAGTTTGACCCGATGGTGCTTCGGCGTGTGTCAGGTTGCTTGCTACGCGATTAGCGACCAAATCATCGCGGTAAAAAATCCCCAATTCATCGTTTGCTACGCGGCATGAATAAAAAGCATTGCCCCCTAATTGGGCAACTGCCACTGCCGTATTCGCCGCAGAACCACCGCCAGAACGCTGTGCGTGCAAACCCTCAATGTGTGCCAACAATTCGGCACGGCGCGGAGCATCTACCAGAGTCATGTGCCCTTTGGATACACCCATTGCTTGCAACTGCGCGTCGCTAACAGCATATTCGGTATCGACCAAAGCATTGCCAATGGCATAAATATCGTGAATATCGTGAATATCGTAATTTTTCATGGTGAATTTATTGCTCTACAAACGCGCGTTCAATGACAAAATCGCCTTGCTTAGTGGTGTTACCTTCCATAAATCCGCGTTTTTCCAGCATGTGCTTCAAATCACGCAGCATGGGGGGACTACCACAGAGCATCACGCGGTCGGTATTGGGGTTCAGCTTGGGCAAACCGAGGTCAGATTCGATTTTTCCCGCTTCAAACAAATCGGTCATACGCCCGCGATTTTTGAACGGTTCGCGCGTTACGGTGGGGTAGTAGAGCATTTGCTCTTTCACCATCTCACCCAAGAATTCGTGATTGGGTAAATCAACGGTCAAATAATCCATGTACGCCAGCTCTGCCACTTGGCGCACACCGTGAACCACGATGACTTTTTCAAACTTTTCGTAGGTTTCAGGATCACGCGCCACACTCAAGAAGGGAGCAAGTCCGGTTCCGGTTCCCAGTAAATACAAATTCTTACCGGGCAACAAATAATCGATCAGCAATGTTCCCGTGGGTTTTTTACCAACCACGATTTTGTCACCCACTTTGATGTGTTGCAATTTGGAAGTCAACGGACCATCGGGTACTTTGATGCTCAAAAATTCCAAATGGTCTTCGTAATTGGCGCTTACGATGCTGTACGCACGCAGCAAGGGCTTCCCGTTTTCTTGGCGTAACCCAATCATCGTGAAATGACCGTTGGAAAAACGCAAGGCGGGATCGCGCGTTGTCTTAAAGCTGAACAGGCGATCAGTCCAGTGGTGAACGCTCAAAACGGTTTCTTCTAAAAATGCACTCATAGGGTTTCTCTGGGTTTCGTTCAAAAAAATACCCCTGAGTGTAATAAAACCGCATATATGTGATTTGATATAAGTTTATTGATACATCTTATTGGCAACCTGCTTGCGTTAGCCAAGTCGACTGGTGACCCAAATCATTCAAGCGTCCTGCTGCGTAGTAATAGACGTGGGAATCGGTGGTCGAAATCGCCAACGCGCTATTGCTCGCTGTGTAAAAGCGGTAGTTGAACGGTGGAATATCGTTGCGCGTAGTAGTGGCTGGCGATAGCACACTGGGTACGGCACGCTCTGCCCAATTCAATAAACATTCTGTGGGAGTGGTGGTGGTACCTGTACCTGTGCCAGTGGTATTGACACGTAATGCGGCACTCCAATCTCCAAAATAACCGTACATACCAGAACGTACCTGCAATAAACTTGAACCGCTACTGGGTGCAGTAAAGCTGAACGCATTGCCCGTGGTTGCTGCGGGTGTGGTGGTCGCGGTGAGCGTTTCGGTTCCGGTGATTTGGATATTGTCGATATACCAACCCGCCCCCGCACTGGTTTGTGGAGAGTATGGCTGCCCCGCATCCACCGAATAGCGGAAACGCAATTGCAGGCTCTTACCCGCGAAGGCTGCAAGCGATACGGTGCGGGTAGTGAAAGTCTTTTCCCCAAAATTGGATGTTGAACCGTTTTGCTGGTAAAGCGTTGTCCAACTTCCGCCATCGTTGGTTGATGCTTCTAGCCGCGCGTTTTGTCCCGTTCCTGCCCACCCCCAGCGGCTGTCAAAACGAATGCTGGCATTGCCCAATGGAACCAAGGTATTTTTCAGTGTGAGAATTTGGTCAACAGGCTGAATATGTGCCAAATGGAACGATTTACTTCCCGCTGAAGCCGCATCGCTGGTGACCACGCTGTAACCGCTGGTGGTGTTGGCGGTGAAATTAGTTAAACCGTTTTCTGCCCCATCGGTGAGCGAATATGCTGCGGTATTGCTAGCACGCCATTGGCTCTCCGTAGCCGCTGGCGAGGGATTGAAGGTATAAGTTTCGGTCTTTCCAGCCCCCAATGTGGTACTACCTTGCGGGGTCTGGTTGGGGGTATCTGAGGCGATTTTCTGGGGGTCAAAAACCGTGACGGTATAGGTAAAAGTACGGGTTTGTCCATTCACCACAACATTGCTAAGGGTGACGTTATAAACCGTATCTCCGTTGGGTTGTTCCCATACCGATCCGTCGGTATAGCTACCGGGCAGCCAAACCAAGGTATTTTCACCATACCCGTTGGCTACGGTTTCAAGTTTGGTGTTGATGGAGCTCCCGTTCTCCGTCATGGTGACACGGGCAGATGAAAAATTCGCCCCCGGGTAAGAGAACGACCAGCGTGGGTACACCACGGTATAGGATACATAGCCTTTGGGCGGCCATGCCACAAAAGTATCTCGGACAGTAGGGCGAGTTGCTCCAAAATTCCCATCTTGTACCCACATGGCAGTACCCGAATAGTAGCTTCCGGTGGATGGCACATCGCCCACACCCATGCGGGTGGTTTGGGGATAGAGTAGCCAGCGTCGGTGTCCTACCGGGGCATTATTGCTACCCGTTTCACGCATCACACCGTTAGAAACCCCCGAAGCCCCCATGTGCCCTAATCCCAAATTGGATTTGCTCGCACCCTCGGCTCCTGCTGCGGTGTAGCATAACCACGTACTGGGGGGTGAATGGCTCAAGCTATTATTGGCAGACATCATCAATGCCGCTTGCTGTGCTTTTTGGTTAAACGTGGCATCCAGTGTGACATTGGCTGGAATCCCCGCCATTGCGCGAAACCAGTTGATTCGCCGCAGAGTGGCATTTTGGTAGGCGGTGTTCACGGTTCCGGCATTGCAGCTTGCCACGCTCCCCGTCCACCCATCGGCGATATTGTCGGATGCGGCATAGACCGTTTGATAAAACAAACGCGCCGCCTCGCGTGAGGTAGGGTCTAGGTTATAGCCACCATCGGCGGCCATGACGACACCGCTAAAAAAACAAAAAATCCCCAATGTAGAATAAGCCTTCATCCAATGATTCCTCTAAAGATAATCTTTTGATCCGCTTAGGATAGCAATATAACCTATTTACTACGATATATCACATTATGAAATTATTTTTACTAGCCGCTGTGGCTCTCTGCTCTGTCACGGGGGCTGTCGCGCAGCAGCAACCCAGCACGACGGCAACCACGATCCCCACCACCAACAGTACCAGTACCAGTACCAGTACCAGCAATGCTATTAGCCGTACCCTCAATGAAGAAAATAATTGGTACTTTTCATGGGGTTACAGCCGCCAACAATACGCGCCTTCGGATATTCATATTTCACAACCCAGCTTGGGGAACGATTTCACTGTACACCAGGTGGGTGGAGCAGATTTTCCAGCCACACCCCAACAAACATGGGATTCGATTATCAATTTTGATTTGACCACCCCGCAAGAAAATGTACGGATTGGAAAATTCTTAAACCCCGAAAAAACCTTTGCCGTTGAATTGTCGATAGACCACAGCAAATACAACACCAATCTTAACCAAACGGCGCGTGTCTCAGGGGTTATCAATAACCAGCCCTATAACCAAAATATGGTTCTTAGCCCTGAGAATTTTGATTACGCCCTGCACAATGGTTTGAACCATATCATGGTAAATGCCGTTTGGTTTCACCACCTGCTAGGGCCTGAAAAACAAGAAGGAGAACTGGAACTCATCAGCCGTGCCGGAGCGGGTATTTTGTTACCCCATGCCCAAAATGTGATTCTGGGCAATGCCAACCAAGTAGGCCCGAAGGGAACCAATATCTGCTGCTTCTCCAAACAAGACTGGTGGCAGGTCAATGGTTGGACGGCGGGTGTGGAAGTGGGATTTCGCTACCGTTTCTATAAATCGGTGTTTGTGGAACTTACCTCTAAACTCGCTTATGGTTCCCTTCGAGGGGTTCCGGTGTATCAGGGTTCAGCGGATCATACGCTTTGGATGAGCGAACAGGTACTGTCCTTAGGCTTCCTCTTTTAATCACCTGAAATGCCCCCGGGTTCACGATGTTACTGGAGGTTCCGTGAACAAAGTTAAGGATATTGTCAAAGGCCGATTGAAATATATTTTCATAATTGTTCACCTCCACATAGCCGATATGCGGAGTACAAATGCAGTTTTCTAAACGCAATAGTGCATGACCTTGCAGAATCGGTTCATTTTCAAATACATCAATCGCCGCCATACCGGGTCTGCCTCGGTTTAACGCACCAATCAAGACATTGGTATCAATAATCTGGCAGTGCGATGTATTCACCAATAACGAAGTGGGTTTCATTTGCGCTAAATCGGCGGCGGAGATGCAATGCAGCGTGGTATCACTCAAACGCAGATGAATCGAAAGTACATCGCTACTGGCAAAGAATTGTTCGCGGCTTGGTGAAATGGCATAACCATCCTGCACCGCTTCGGCGCGGGTGAGTTCACTGCCCCAAATTTGGACATCCATACCAAACGCTCGCCCATAGCCTGCTACGATTTTGCCAATTTTGCCGTAACCCCAGATTCCCAGTGTCTTGCCTTTCAATTCAGTGCCCAATCCAAAATTGAGGGGCATAGAACCCGATTTCAACCCCGATTGCTGCCAAGCACCATGTTTCAAATTCCCAATGTATTGGGGTAATCGGCGCATTGCTGCCAAGACCAACGCCCAAGTCAACTCAGCAGGTGCAACCCCTGAACCGATTCCTTCGGCAACCGCTACACCGTGATCCGTACAAGCCTGCACATCGACATGTGTACCCAGCCGACCTGCTTGGGCAATGAGCTTAAGTTTAGGAAGTTTTTCAATCAACTGGCGGCAGATGGGGGTTCGTTCGCGTATCAGAACAATAATATCGGCATCGCGTAAACGCACGGAAAGCTGTGCGATTCCCTTCACCGTATTGGTATAAATTTTGACATCAAAGGCTTCTAGTTTGGTGACGCAAGGCAGTTTGCGTACAGCATCCTGATAGTCATCCAAAATTACGATATTCATAAGGCTCATAGGGTGATGGTATAGGCAAAACAGGAAAAATATGCAACAAAGACCGCAAAAGAAACTGCAAAAGAAACTGCAAAAAAAATTGCAAAAAAAATTGGTGTTTCTTGGAACTGGTGGAACAATCGCTGGCAGTGCTGACAATCCAAACGATAACGTAGCTTATCGTGCGGCACAACAGGGTATTGTCACTTTATTAAGTAACTTACCTCCATTGGAACACGCCTTGGGTGCGTACCTCGCTGAATGGGAACAAGTCGCACAATGCGATAGCAAGGATATGGATTTTGCTATCTGGTGGACATTGGCTCGGCGCATTGTGTTTTACCTCCAAGTGCCCAATGTGGCGGCAGTTATCATTACCCACGGCACGGATACCTTGGAAGAAACGGCATTTTTTCTCTCCCAAATTTTGCCCCCTAGTCTGATGGCTCATAAACCAGTCATTTTGACGTGTGCTATGCGCCCCGCTAGCTCTTATGCACCCGATGGTCCGCAAAATATCATAGATTCCGTGGCAGTCGCACAGGATACTTTGGCAAAAGGCGTATTGGTAGTGTGTGCTGGCAGCATTCACCGTGCGCAAAAAGTGCAAAAAATCCACCCTTATCGGCTCAATGCCTTTGATTCTGGTGATGCAGGGGCTTTGGGGTTTGTGGAAGAAAGCCGAGTACGTTGGGTACAGTCGTGCTCATGTGGTGGATCGCATCCTGTCGATTTATCCCATTTACTCGAAAGCGACCCAAGCCTCTGCCCCAGAGTTGAGATCGTCATGAGCTATGCCGGAGCGACGGGAGCCATAGTGACGGCGCTGTGTGCTGATGCTTCTTTGTCTGGCATCGTGGTAGCGGCAACGGGCAATGGAACAGTACACACGCATTTAGAACAAGCCCTGCTTCAAGCACAACACCAAGGTATCCGCGTAGTGCGTGCGAGTCGCTGTATTTATGGTGCCATAGTAGGAACCGAAGGCTTATCACCCGTCAAGATGCGGATTGCGTTGATGCTGTCTTTAATGAACGCGCGTAATACTGTATCACCGCCGGAATCGATTCAATCCGCTGTAGATGGGCATTGAGCTTGGGCGCGTATTGGGCAACCAAATCGGTTGGAATGTGCTCCATTCGCCCTGAATTAAGGCTTCGTACCAAGGTGAATACTTTGAGGTCGGCAATGGTAAGGGATTGATTGGCGAAGTATTCTCCCCCTCCAATATCCAGTCGCGTTTGCAGCCACACCAATGCGATCGGTAAATGGCGGGTGACCAAAACATGACGCGCAGTTTGCCGTATATCCCCCCCCTGCCAACAAGTTGCACTGATTTGCGCCAAGGTATTTTCCATATACCGCAACACCACATCGCACAACAGCGCTTGCAGCGGATCGTTATCAGGATACAGGCGGGTGATGCGTCCTACATAACGGGCAATTTCCGCCACGGCATCTTGATGGGGAAACTGGAACTCTCCTACTTGCAACATAGAAACTTGCATGGTTTTTGCTTTTAACACCACAGAAAGCACATCATCCAAATGAAAACGATCGTCTTCAAAGGCAACGCCACCTAAGTGAAGCGCCAAGCGCTCTGCTTCACCGCCGCGTCCTTCGGCAAAATCAAGGTAGGAGAGTTTTATATTGAACATGGCTCAATTATCCACAAATTACCCACAACTTCCCGTGTTGCCACATTGGGTGCAATAGTCGCATCCGTCTTTGCGAATGACCGCGTGCGCACCGCATTCGCTGCACTTTTTACCCGCCATCACAGGGAGTTGTGCCGATTCTTCAGACCGATTGCTATCCGTATCTTTTTCAGGATTGCGCTGCGCCAAAATGTTTTGAATGGCATACGCTACCGCCGCCACTTCCGAATCGTGCCACATGGGGACGAATGTGCCATCCGATTTCTTATGTGTACCCAAGCGCACAGGTCCACGATCCCACACCACTTTGCGCATATCGCTCAACGCCCGCTCCAAGAATCCACCCCGCGCTGCCAGTGATAGCAAGCGCATACTGGAGGTAATCCACTGCTGCGATTCACCGCTTTGTCCCACGGGCATGAAGAATTCGATAGCACGATCTACTGTCTCCGTGCCGTTTCCCGTCGGTACGGGTAGAAAGGATACGATGATGTAGAGCCTTCTATGCCCTTCTTGTGTCCAATAATCCACCTTCTCCACCACCGCATCCAACCCACCTTTGGGGCGACGCTCAATCACGGTGCGCATGGGGTCGATCGTGGATGCAGCAGGTGCGGGAACCTCTTCGGTTTGGGTGGGCGTTACCGATAGCACCGAACCCAAAATCGCATTCGGGCGATACGTTGCCAACCCTTTGAGGCGTGCATCCCACGCTTGTTGGTAGAGATTTTTGAAATCGTCATACGGATAGTCGGCGGGCACATTCACGGTTTTGGAAATAGCGGTATCGACCAACGGCTGCACCGCTTGCATCATGGCGATGTGGTCGGTAGCAGACATACTCAATGCCGAAACGAAGTAATCCGGCAACGCATTCACATCGCCCCCCAATTCGCGGTACAAGCGCCATGAATGGTCTTCAACCGCATATTCGCTGGTTGTGCCGTCCGACTCGCGTTTTTTACGTGTGTACATCCACGAAAACGCAGGTTCAATGCCGTTGGAAGCGTTATCGGCAAACGCCAAACTCACCGTTCCGGTCGGCGCGATGGAGAGTAAATGGCTATTGCGGATACCATGTTCACGAATAGCGGCTTGCAATTCGGCAGGCAGGCGGCTGGCGAAAGTTCCTTCTGCCAAATAGCCATCGGCATCGAATGCGGGGAATTTTCCTTTTTCTTTCGCCAATTCCACCGAAGCCGCGTAGGCGGCATTGCGCATATTTTCAGCGATACGGGTTGCCATTGCGCGGCCTTCGGCACTGTCGTAGCGCAGGCGCAGCATGGTGAGAACATTACCCATGCCGGTAAAGCCGACCCCGATACGGCGTTTGGCACTGGATTCATCGCGCTGCTGTTGCAGAGGCCAGAAGGTGACATCCAATACGTTGTCCAACGCCCGCACTTGAATGGCAACTGACTTTTCAAACTCGGCAAAATCAAACGCTTCTTTGCCCGCAAAGCCAAACGGATTCTTCACAAAGCGCGTCAAAATGATGGGCCCTAGGTCGCAGCAGCCGTAGGATGGTAATGGCTGCTCGCCACAATTGTGAACATACAAACCATTTGCATCAAAAGCATGGACATCGGCAACGGTGACATCGAATACATCTTCGCTGCCATCTGCTACCAATGATTCAACGGTTGCCGTAAAGCGT
>JBDKGR010000107.1:0-9834 GCA_039798085.1 Pseudomonadota bacterium | reverse complement strand
ATATGCGCGGCGACGCAGAATTTCTTGCCACGCATCGGTTAAACGCACCACCATGCCGCGCACGGGCAAGCCTTCAAATAAAAATTTGTGTAATTCGGAAGAATTTAATAATTCAGATGATTCAGATGATTCAGATAATTCAGACACGCAATAATCCTTTAAGCAATTTGTTAAGCAATTTTTTTCAAACCCGTTTTATAAAGCTCGGCATTTTCCACATAATGAATAGCGCTTTTCATTAAACCTTCTTTTTGGGCGGGGGTTAATTCGCGCACGGCTTTGGCGGGGCTGCCGATAATCATGCTGCCATCGGGGAATTCTTTGCCCTCAGTCACCAACGCACCCGCGCCGACGATGCAGCCTTTGCCGATTTTCGCGCCATTCAACACAATCGCGCCGATACCAATCAACGCCCCATCGCCCACCGTGCAGCCGTGCAGCATCACCTGATGCCCCACCGTGACGTTATTGCCGATGGTAAGCGGCATTCCCACATCCGCGTGCAGCACGCTACCGTCTTGGATATTGGTGTTGTCGCCGATGCGGATGGTTTCGGTATCGCCGCGCACAATCGCGCCAAACCACAGGCTGGAATTTTCGCCAATTTCCACTTCCCCCATGACTTGCGCACTATCCGCCACCCAAGCCGATGCCGCGATGCGGGGGGAAACTCCGTTCAATTCATAAACTGCCATGTAAATGCTCCTTTATTGTTGGAAAGAATGCCATGAAATCGGCATGGAATGAATCGTAATCGCTTTCCAGCACCGCCACCGCAGGCGTAAGGTCAATAGGACGGCGCATTCGGGTGCTGATGCGTTGCAGCAAAGGTGTTACTTGCTACAAAATAAGTAGCTACTAACGTATGGTTAATACGCGTTTTAGAAGAACACACTAGAATTTCATTTCCCACAGTAAACTTCAACGAGGTAATTTATGAGTGATCCAAAAATGCGATTTTTAGTGGTTGATGATTTTTCCACTATGCGGCGTATTGTCCGCAACCTGCTCAAAGAATTGGGATATTCCAATTTCGATGAAGCCGAAGATGGCGTTATGGCTTTGGCTAAACTGCGGTCTGAGCCATTCGATTTTGTCATCTCCGATTGGAATATGCCCAATATGGATGGCTTAACCCTGTTGCAAAATATGCGTGCCGATCCAGCATTGTGCAAAATCCCCGTTTTGATGGTAACGGCAGAAGCCAAAAAAGAGAACATTATTGCAGCAGCACAGGCAGGCGCTAATGGCTATGTGGTGAAACCCTTTACCGCTGCCACGTTGGACGAGAAATTGACCAAGATTTTTGAAAAACTTGAAAAGGTCGGTTCTTAACGTTTCACATTGAACGTGAGGAGCAAGGTGTCGTAGCACACGTACCTTGCTTTGCAGACGGGTTACTTGCTACAAAATAAGTAGCTACTAACGCATAGTTTACGGGCGTTGCAGCAGGTTTTTATACAAATAAGGCGTATGCCATTCCATTCTCTTTGTGGGAAGCGTCGGAAGCCGTGAATTCAAGCCATAGCGCTTTTTATCCTCGGCAGCCCGTTTGTGCTAGTCGTATTGGGATTTTTTAGCCGCCCGTTTGACGGTTTTCCATTCCCGCGCTACACTCACCGCGTTAATAACCCATGAGTCAGTAAAGTAGGTCAAACGCTCCCCATGATTTTTTGTTGCCCTCTCCAAGCCAAACGCCAGCGGCGCAAGGATGCGCGTCCGGCGGAATTGTTGGATGCCGCCTTAGAAATTTTTGTCGAAAAAGGCTTTGCCGCCACGCGCGTGGAGGAAGTTGCGCAGCGGGCGGGTGTATCCAAAGGGACTTTATTTTTGTATTTTCCCAGCAAAGAAGAATTATTCAAAGCCGTGGTGCGGGAGAATATCTCCGGTCGGCTGGGGGAATGGAATACCGAATTTGTCAATTTTCAAGGCACTACGCAGGATATGCTGCGCCATGTCATGCAAACGTGGTGGGATCGAATTGGTTCAACCAAAGCCTCTGGAATCAGCCGTTTAATGATGAGCGAGGCTGGCAATTTTCCTGAATTGACCGCGTTTTATCAAAATGAAGTCGTGTTACCCACGCACAATTTGATTCAGCGCATTTTGCAGCGCGGCGTGGAGCGTGGCGAATTCCGTCCTTTAAGCGAAACAGAATTGCATTATGGCGTTTATACCGTGCTGGCTCCTATGCTGTTTTTAGCGATGACGCAACGTTGCAACCTCGGCATTCCCATTGAACCGGAAAAATACCTCCTCACGCAAGTGGAAACAATTTTATTTGGATTGGTCAAAAAATGACAATGAAACCTTGGATGAAATGGATCGCTTTGGCATTGTTGCTGGGAATGTTGGCGGCTGGAATTTTGCGTGCTTTATCCGCCCGCAGCACCCAGCAAGAGGCATTGGCGACGCAGCAAGACGCGATGAAAATCCCGCCGCCCTTGGAAATTCAGCCCCAAGAGCTGTTGATGGTGAAAATGCAAGAATTACCATTGGCACTTCCGCTTTCCGGCGCATTGAAAGCCACCAATTCGGCGGTTGTGAAGGCGCGTGTCGCAGGCGAACTCCAATTATTGCAAGTGCGCGAAGGCGATAGCGTAAAAGCAGGAGACACCATCGCCCGTGTTGATGCGTCCGAATACCAAGCGCGGCTGAAACAAGCCCAGCAGCAAGCCGCATCTGCCAAGGCGCAAATGGATATTGCTAAACGGGCGTTTCATAACAATCGCTCACTGGTTGAAAAAGGGTTTATTTCGCAAACCGCGTTAGAAGGTTCCTCTTCCACACTCGCTGCCGCCGAAGCCACCTTTCACGCCGCCCAAGCCGGAGCCGAAGTCGCCCAAAAAGCCTTGGACGACACGGTTTTGCGCACACCCATTGGTGGCGTGGTATCGCAGCGCTTGGCACAACCCGGGGAGCGGGTGGCGATTGATGCACGCATCGTTGAAATTGTCGATTTAAGCCACTTGGAATTAGAAGCCAGTGTGGATGCGGCGAATTCCCTTGCGATTCGCATCGGGCAAGCGGCACAGCTTCAAATCGAGGGCAGCGATCAAACCATCAGCGCCAAAGTGGTGCGCATCAACCCGAGCACGGTAGCGGGAAGTCGGGCAGTGATGGTGTATTTGGTCGTCGTGCCACAAGCCGGATTGCGCCAAGGTTTATTCGCACAAGGCACGCTGGCAATGGGCAAGCAAAACGTGTTGGCCGTGCCGTTATCGGCAGTGCGTACCGATAAAGCATCGCCTTATGTGCAAAAAGTGGTCAACAACAAAGTGCAGCACCAAACCGTAAAACTGGGCGAGCGCAGCGAATTGAAAGGGGAAGCATGGGTACGCATCGACGGCGTGGCACAAGATAGCACCGTGCTAGCCGGTAGCGTGGGGGTACTGCGCGAAGGTAGTTTGATTCAATCTGCTGTGCCCCATTCTGGCAAGGGGAAATAATCCATGTGGTTTACCCGTGTCAGTCTGACCAATCCAGTTTTTGCCACCATGATGATGCTGGCATTGGTGGTGCTGGGGATGTTTTCTCTTCAGCGTTTACAGGTGGATCATTTTCCGAATGTGGATTTTCCGGTTGTCGTGATTACGGCAGATTACCCCGGTGCATCGCCGGAAATTGTGGAAGCGGAGGTTTCTAAAAAACTAGAAGAAGCCGTGAATTCCATCGCAGGGATTAACGCTTTAACCTCACGCAGTTACGATGGGCAAGCGGTGGTCATTATCGAATTTGGCTTGCACATCAACGGTCGCAAAGCAGCGGACGATGTGCGTGAAAAAATCGCCATCGTGCGCCCCACATTGCGTGCCGAGGTGAAAGAGCCGCGCGTGATTCGTTTTGACCCCAGCGCCCGTGCCATTTGGTCGGTTGCCGTGCTGTCTGATGCCAAAATGAACGCCGTCGAACTCACCACTTGGGCGGATCAGGTGCTGAAAAAACGGCTGGAAAATGTGCGTGGTGTGGGTTCGGTTACGCTGGTGGGCGCAACGAAGCGTGAGATTAACCTCTATCTGAATCCACAAGCATTGGAATCGTGGGGCATCACGCCCGAGCAAGTGGTCACGGCGGTGCGCAATGAGAACCAAGATTTTCCGTTGGGTGCAATTCAAACCCGTGACCAAGAACGGGTGATTCAAATCGAAGGGCGGATGAAGCGTCCTGAAGATTTTGGCAACATCATCGTCACGCGCAAAAATGGCGTTCCCGTGCGGGTGCATCAGCTTGCCAAAATCAGCGATGGGGCGCAGGAAGTGGAAAATTTGGCGCTCTACAACGGTGAGCGCAGCTTGGTATTGAGCATTCAAAAAGCGCAGGATGAAAACACCATCGCGGTGGTGGATGCACTGCGAAAAGCCATTGCCGATGTCCAACCGCAACTGCCCGCTGGCGTGCGTTTAGAGCCGATTACGGATGGTTCGCGCCAAATTCGCGTATCGGTGGATAACGTGCGCCGCACCCTGATTGAAGGCGCGGCGCTTACGATTTTGATCGTCTTTTTATTCCTGAATTCGTGGCGCTCCACGGTGATTACGGGTTTGACTTTACCGATTGCGTTAATCGGCACGTTTTTCTTCATGAATTTATGGGGATTCACCATCAACATGATTACGCTGATGGCGCTTTCGCTGTGCGTAGGCTTGTTGATTGACGATGCCATTGTGGTGCGCGAAAACATTGTGCGCCATGTGCAAATGGGCAAAAGTGCCTACCAAGCCTCGTTGGATGGAACGCAAGAAATCGGGCTGGCGGTGCTGGCAACCACGCTGTCCATCGTCGCGGTGTTTTTGCCGATTGGGTTTATGGGGGGCATCATCGGCAAGTTTTTCCATGAATTTGGATTGACCATTGTCGCGGCGGTGATGATTTCCATGTTCGTGAGCTTTACATTAGACCCGATGCTGTCTTCTATTTGGCACGACCCAAGTATCGAAGCGCATGGCAAGCACCATGCTCCCGTCACGCTCTACGATAAAACCATTGGGCGTATCACGAACGGATTTGAACGCGCTACCGATGCACTGGCAGACATCTACCAAGATATTTTGCGTTGGGCATTGCGCTTCAAGCGCACCACGCTGGTGCTGGCGTTGGGGGTGTTTATTGGTAGCTTGTTGATGGCAAAATTGCTGGGAACGGAGTTTGTGCCGAAATCCGATTTTTCAGAAACCACGGTGAATTTCAATACCCCCGTCGGCTCTTCGTTGGAAATGACCGAAGAAAAAGCCCGTCAAGTCGAAGCGATTCTGCGTGAATTCCCCGAAGTGCGCTATACCTTGACCACCATCAATACGGGAAATTCCGCCGGAAAAATGTATGCCAGTATCTACATCCGGCTGGTGGATCGCAAAGAACGCAGTGTGAGTGTGGATGCCATGTCCACCGTGTTACGCAAGCGTCTGCAAAGCGTGGCAGGTATTACGGTGACCCATGTCGGTTTAATGGATGCCGTGGGCGGACAAAAGCAAATCATTTTCTCGATTCAAGGGACGGACATGGCGGAATTGGAACGCCTAACCGCCGTGGCGATGGAAAAAATCCGTCCCGTAGCCGGTTTGGTGGATTTGGATTCCACCCTGAAACCGCGCAAACCGACATTGGATGTAGCTATCAAAAAAGAAGCAGCATCTGACCTAGGGCTGGGCACGGCGCAGGTTGGCAATAGTTTGCGTACCTTGATTGCGGGGCAAACCGTGGGAAGCTGGCGTGCATCCGATGACCAAACTTACGATGTGAACGTGCGCTTAAATCCCGATGCCCGCAATAGCACGCAAGATTTGGAATTGTTACCCTTCACCATAGGCGCAAATGCCGATGGCAGCCCGCGTATTGTGCGATTGAATCAAGTGGCGAATGTGCGGGAATCGACAGGCTCTAGCCAAATCAACCGCCGTGATTTGACGCGCGAAGTCACCATCAGCGGCAACGTATCAGGGCGTTCGGCGGGCGAGGTGTCGGCGGACATCAAAACCGCTATGGGTGCAATCGCCATGCCACCGGGGTACGCTTACAAATTTAGCGGTGCGACCAAGGATATGGCGGAATCGTTTACCTACGCTATTTCTGCGCTGGTGATGGCGATTGTGTTTATTTATATGGTGCTTGCCAGCCAGTTCAAGAGCTTTTTGCAACCCTTGGCAATCATGACCGCGCTGCCGCTTACGCTTATTGGCGTGGTGTTGGCATTGATGATGTTCAATTCCACCGTCTCGATGTTCTCGGTCATCGGGGTGGTGATGCTGATGGGTTTGGTCACTAAAAACGCGATTTTGCTGGTGGATTTTGCAATTCGCGCCCAAGAAGACGGTATGGAACGATCGGAAGCCCTGCTCATGGCGGCGAAAGTACGGCTGCGTCCGATTTTGATGACCACCTTGGCGATGATTTTTGGCATGATTCCACTGGCATTTGCCTTGACGGAAGGCTCTGAAATGCGTGCTCCAATGGGGCAGGCGGTGATTGGTGGGGTGATTACTTCATCCTTACTCACTTTGGTTGTCGTTCCCGTCATGTATTGCTATATGGATGACTGGGGTCGTTGGCTAAAATCCCGATTTACCACAACCCCTTGAGCGATCCCCTGAACGATCCCTTAAAATACCTCTTGGAGTATATAAATGAAGCCTTTGAACTTTGATGAAGCCCGCTATTTGATGATTGAACAACAAATCCGCCCTTGGAATGTGGAGGCTCCAGCCGTGCGGAATGCCTTTGCTGCGGTGAAGCGTGAGGATTTTGTTCCGTTTGCGCTGCGTGAACTGGCGTTTGCAGAAATCGAAATCCCCTTGGCACAAGGACAATATATGTTGGCTCCTTTCCTAGAAGGTCGCTTGCTGCAAGAAGTCATGGTGCAATCCAGCGACACCGTATTGGAAATTGGTGCGGGCTCTGGCTTTATGGCAGCGTTGCTGGGAACTTTGGCGCGTGAAGTAGTTAGTGTTGAAATCATCCCCGAATTGGCGGCGATGGCAAAGCACAATTTGCGCAGCAACGGCTTTGTCAACGTAGAAGTACGCGAACAAGATGGTGCTAGCCTCACCGAAAAAGACGGAACTTACGATGTGATTGTGCTGAGTGGTTCCGTTGGTGCTGTTCCCAAAAATCTGTTGTCCATGCTAAAAATTGGAGGACGTTTGGGCGCTGTAGTAGGCAACACGCCCATCATGCGTGGCACATTGGTGACCCGTATCAGTGCCACCGAATTCCAAACGATCGAACCTTGGGATGTTGTCGCACCGCGTTTGCGCAATTTTCCTGAAGGAAAACCCCAGTTTCAATTTTAATTACACCACTATGACCCGTTCCACCCCCCTGCTAACCCCCATGACCCGCTGCGTTTGGCGCATTTTGCCTTGGTTGTTGAGCGTACCTGTTGCGGCATCCGCGCAAAATCTGGTCGATTTGGTCACCGCAGCGCAAGGCTACGATGCCACTTATCGCAGTGCCAAAGCGCAGTTTGATGCCAACGTAGCCAAAGCCGATCAGGCACGTGCAGCGATTTTGCCAACCATCGGGTTAGCGGCGGGTGCATCAACCACCAGCCAAGAAGTGCAGCCTATGGCAGCGCGTAGCTACAACACCCAATCGTTGGGCATGAGTGCCACACAACCGTTGTATCGCCCTGCAAACTGGGCGGGGTATCAACAGGGCTTGAAATCGGTTGATATTGCCAAAGCACAACTCACACAAGCCGAGCAAGATTTGTTGGTACGGGTCAGCCAAGCGTATTTTGATGTGCTTTCTGCTACCGATACGTTATCGGTGATCAAAAACCAAAAGAAGGCCGTTTCGGAACAGTTGGCTTCTGCCAAACGGAATTTTGAAGTGGGAACCGCCACCATTACCGATACCCGCGATGCCCAAGCACGTTTCGATTTAGTCGTAGCCCAGCAATTAGCCGCAGAAAATGATTTATTGGTCAAATCCTTGGCGTTGAATCAATTAGTGGGCATGAGCAATGCCCAACCTAAACCACTGAAAGCACCCACAACCTTGCCCAGCGTTGCGCCAGCCGATGTAGCCCATTGGGTGGATCAATCCCAAACCACCAACCCCAGCGTGCAGCAAGCCACGATTGCATTGGATATGGCACGTTTGGAAGTTGCCAAAGCCGAGGCGGGTCATAAACCGACTTTGGATTTGGTTGGTAGTTATTCGGCTATCAACAACAACGGCGGGAATTCTGCCAGCACCGCCGATAGCCGTATCAATGTCGCTAGCGTGGGGCTGAATTTGACGATTCCGTTGTTTGCGGGTTTTGCGCTTCAAAATCGCGTCAAAGAAACGCTATCGTTGGAAGAAAAAGCGGTATCGGATTTGGAAAATGCCAAGCGCAGCGTAGCGCAAGGTACACGGGCAGCATTTTATGGCGTGCAATCGGGACAAGCACAGGTAGCCGCGCTGCAAGCGGCAGAGGCATCGAGCCAAAGTGCGTTGGAGGCGAATCAATTAGGTTACCAAGTCGGTGTGAAAATCAATATCGACGTACTGAATGCTCAAACCCAATTATTTGACACCCAAGCCAAACTCGCCAAAGCACGGTATGACGTACTGCTGGGCAATTTGAAATTGCGTCAGGTTGTGGGTACGCTGCAAGCACAAGATTTGCAGGCGATTAACGCGCAATTAGCGCCGTAGCACGGGATACGGGGGGATACGGATACGCAGAATACGCAGAATACGCAACGTATTACACCTTATCCACCCAATACCGCCATTGCCCCACGGGTAAATCACCCAAATTCACGCGACCTACGCGGGTGCGGCGCATGGCGGTAATTTCGATCTGGGCGCTTTGGCATAAAAAACTAATCCAACCTTTGTGCCAGCCCTTCACGGCAAAACGCAAGGTGCTGCGCTGTGGGTTGCTGCTGCTGAGGCTGATTTTGGTCAAAGGATACGCGCCATCCGCTTTGGTTGTGCGCTGCATATTTTCTAAAGTTTGGGCGGATATGTTCCCCTGCACTTCCACCATGAATTCATGTTCGATGGTATTTTTATCCTCTTCTAACTTGCGAATCACGCGCCAATCTTGCGTAAAAATCAGCAACCCGCTGGTGGCATCGGCCAAAGGAATGTGGCATTCCAACTGCTTGAAATGCCGTTGCAAGGTGCGAATACCCGTGGCATCGCGGGCATGGTGGGCGGGGGTGAGAAGGCGATGTACTTCGCCGAAATCACAATCGGCGGGTTTGTTCAGCACGATGCTGATGGGCTGCAAATCTTCCAAGCGTGCTTGGGGATCAATCGTGATGGTTTGATGGGCTTGTACGCGGTATTGCGGAGTTTCTACCGTTTGACCATCCACTTTGACCCATGCACCTTCGATATATTGTTCGGCTTCTGCCCGAGAGCAGGACATTTGGTGTGCGACTTGTTTGGCTAATCGCTCACCCGTAGGGGAAGATAAATAGGGAGTGGAACGATTCGAGCGATTCAAGCTATTCAAGCGATTCATACAATTATTTCGATACCGATATGTTCAAGATGGGCTAATAAAGAGCGTCTGGCAATCGGCCATAGCGCCGGAGAAACATCATCGTACACCAGCGGCAACCATTCATCGACCGTGTACTGGGGATTCGCCGCTACAACCGCCATGATTTTAGATTCGCGGCGGCGGCGATGTCGGCGTAATTGTTCAATCACCGTTTCGACTGCGGCAAGCGTTCCTCCCAAGGCTGCACCGTGGGCTGGAAGAATATGGTGTAAGGCATATTTTTGGCACACACTTTGTAAAACATCAAGGGATGCAAGGTATTGCCCCATATTGCCATCGGGCGGTTCGACTACGGTGGTGCTGCCGTTGAGGATATGGTCACCCGAAAATAA
>JBDKGR010000106.1:0-9839 GCA_039798085.1 Pseudomonadota bacterium | reverse complement strand
TTTCATAGCACCATACGCATATTCCATGAGCGCTACCAACGAATCAACCCCTTTTGACCATCCCACCGATTTGGCGCTTATTTTGCTGGTGATTGGCTTATGGGGAGTCAATTTTGCGGTCATCAAAATCGGCGTAGCAGAAATACCACCGTTTCTGCTGGGAGCTTTGCGCTTTACGCTGGCGGCGTTTCCGGCACTTTTGTTTTTCCGCCGCCCCAAAGTCCCACTGCGTTTGTATCTGCTCTACGGCATGACCATTTCCGTGGGGCAGTTTGCATTTTTGTTTACCGCAATTCGGGTCGGAATGCCGTCGGGCTTGGCTTCGTTGATTTTGCAATCGCAATCGTTTTTTACGCTCTTTTTCGCCGCGCTATGGCTCAAAGAACGCTGGCACGCGCACCAATTGGCGGGTTTGATTTTGGCAGGCGTGGGACTGGTGCTAATCGGCAGTGCGCACGGTGCGTCGATGCCGTTGTTGGGTTTTTTGCTGACGGTCGCGGCGGCTTCAATGTGGGCGTGCGGCAACATCATTACGCGCACCATTAGCCGTTACGCGCCGTTCAACCAGTTTGCTTTTGTGGTGTGGGCAAGTGCCGTACCGCCGATTCCGTTTTTGCTGCTTTCGCTCACGCTAGAGGGAACGGACGCTATCGCCACCGCCCTGAATCACTTTAGCTGGAAATCGTTTGCAGCTATTGCTTATCTGGCTTGGGCAGCGACTTTGCTCGGCTACGGGCTGTGGACGCGGTTTCTAGGACGTTATCCTGCCAATCGCATAGCGCCTTTTTCGATGCTCGTGCCGCTGGTCGGGTTGACCACGGGTTGGCTGGTGTTTGACGAAGCGCTCCAACCCATTCACTTCGCAGGCGGTGCATTGCTGATGCTGGGCTTGCTGGTGAATGTATTTGGCGGACGATGGCTACGGATTTAATTCCCTATTAAATTTAAAAAGTCGGATAGCAAACCCACATCCATAAACGATGTCATGCTCACAGCATCAAAGTAATAGATATGAGGAATTCCATTTTCATTGGCACCAAGATAATACCGATTTTGGTATCCCCGATAGCGATAACCCGAGTCTGAAACCGAAATCCCTCCGCTAGGGTTGAATTGTGGAAAGTGGCTTTCTGCCCAACTCAATACCTTATCGATATTTTGGGATAAAGGAGATGATAAATTCAAATAACCTTGACCACCCACGCCCATAACGAAGTTGGGTGCAAGATAACCCAATGCACCAGCACCAAGTGCGCCACCCACATCATTACCCCAGCATTGAATACTACCGCTACTCAATAGAGCACAGTTTCTTAAAGCATAGGTGCTGGTGACCGCTACAGCATCGTTGATGCCGACTACAGTTACGGGGAGTTCACTGGCAATGCCATCTATTTTTCCATTGCCAAGTTGACCGTAGGTGTTGTCCCCTTGGCATTGCACCTTGCCACCATTAACGGTACAGAGGGATGGTGGAGTTTGAGAAAAAAGTTTTCCGGGGGGGGTACTCAGAACCGTATCGATATTTTGATTATATCCCCAGCATTGAAATCCACCACTTCGTAAGGTGGCACAAGAAAAATTGTAATCGAAATTACTATCAATATCATGATTTTCGTAGAGTGCCAAAGAGTCAGCATCCTTAATACCATTCAATGTGATGGGAGTATTTATGTTGTCTTCTCCTAGATATTCTGATGAATAAGATCCACCCCATTTCTTTATTTCTCCAGTTTTAAGTACAGCATATTGATAAATATCAAAACCAGCGTATATTCCTTTTACATTGAAAATATCTTTTACTGTAACTGGAGTTGCGCTGGAAGGATATTTTGGTATATTTGAATTGCCTCTTTGATTGATTTCATTCAATCCCCAGCATTGTACATTACCCGTTGTAAGTAGAGCACAAGTGTGTGCGTAACCGGCAGCTATTGCAATAGGATTATTAACACCAATTACTGTGACGAGTTCAGTGGTAATCCTATTATTAGAATCGTATAAACCCATATTACCTAATACTCCATCTTTATTTATGCCTAAGCATTGGATAGTTTTGTTTTTTAGAAGGACACAGATGTGTCGAGAACCAATAGCAATGCCAATGGCATTATGGATGCCATTAATTGCAGTGGGTATTTTATTGATTGCGTTAAAATCTGAATCTAGCAGGGATTGACCCCAGCACTTCACCTCACCCGTCTGAAGCACAGCGCAGGTGGTTCCGTTTATACCTCCTGCTGCTAAAGCAACTGCATTATTAATGCCTTGTACGGTGACTGGTATATCTGTTTTTGGTGTATCAAAATTTGCAATAGTGCCATTACCGAGTTCACCAGAGGTGTTATTACCCCAGCAGCGTACTTCACCGGTACGAAGTAAAGCACACATATGTCCGGTTCCATATCCAGGTCCACCTACGATTGAAATGGCATTCTCAATACCATTTATTTCTCTTTGGGGTTCTCCTCCCCAACACCTGACTTTGCCACTGGCTAAAACGGCACAGGAAGCATCGCCGCTCGTACCCACCGCCACAGCATCTGTGATACCACTGACAGTGACAGGACTCAGGCTGTAACTGACATACTCGTCTGGCATTCCTCTAAGCATTGCGATAAAGGTGCTTTTGGCATCCACACCAATTTGGGATGAACCATTGTCCCCCCAGCATTTAACGCTGCCATCACGCAGCACCGCACAACTGTGCGAGTCGGCAGAGTATCCTTTCAAAATTGATTTGGGAGGGCTTACCGAAATAGCAATAGCATCTTCCGTCACCGTGATGGGGGTTGCGCTACTTATGGTTATGCCATCTCCCAATCCAGCACGGCTTGCGCCCCAGCACTGCACTGTCCCAGTTTCTGAGAGGGTGCAAGTGTGTCCCCCACCCGCAGCAATCATGGGCGTAGCAGCCCCAGCAGACAAGCTGAAGAAGAGAGATACAAGGATCGAAAAAAATAATCTGCAAATCAATTGGCGCATAAACATCGCTATAACTTTCTTTGTTTTGATTGAGGTATTCTATGCTTTCAAATAAATCCGATCCGACCACGTAGCCAGCCATTCGGGGCGATAGGCTACGAAAATGGCAGTAAGCATTCCGGTCATAAAACCATCGCCCCACGCCATCAGCCATACGCCAATCGTGCTGATGTGCGCTTCTCCCATACTGCGGGCAATCAGTTGGGCGGCGAAGGTGCATAGAACGGTTCCGATAAAACCGCGTCCCAAAATATAGACAAAAGGGTTGTGCCACACCCAACGCCGCAGCAAAAATCCCCAAAGCAGCGAGAGCGTAGCGGGCAATAAGCCCAGCCAAACGATTTGCACCAACGCGGCATCCCAATCACTAGGGGCGATAAGTTGTGCCAACAAACCCACCGCGCCCAGCACCAGCACCGCCAATGGCCAACCCATTATCAACGTGACGGCACACGCACCCGATAGTTGCAGTTGCAGCGGCATGGTCTGCCAACGCGGAAGCGCCCATAGCCACGGCAAAATCACCAAAATCGCCAGCAGGGGCGATACCAGTGCGCCACCTTGGAATTGCCGCCACGGGCGCATGAACAACGCAATAGAAAGCGCAAGAATGATCAGAATAACTTCAAGTGACATGGTGAGCAATTTTTACAGAGATTGAATTCTCCCCGCTTCTACCACAATGCGACGGTTACAGCGTTGAGCAATCGCACGGTCATGCGTCACCAAAACCAGCGTGGTGCCTTGCTCGCGGTTCAAATCGAACATCAATTCCATGATTTTTTCACCCGTTGCAAAATCCAAACTGCCCGTTGGCTCATCCGCCAGCAGCACCGCCGGATGCACCACAAACGCACGCGCCAACGCCACGCGCTGCTGTTCGCCGCCGCTTAATACTTTCGGATAATGCCCTAAACGACTGGATAAACCCACGCGGTGCAGCATCTCAGTCGCGGCGTGGCGGGCATCTTTGCGATTGGCGAGTTCCAAGGGCAGCATCACGTTTTCCAGCGCCGTCAAATTGCCGAGTAATTGAAAACTTTGAAACACAAATCCCACCTGATTCGCACGCAGGGCGGCGCGTTGGTCTTCGGTTAGCGCAAATAAATCCTGCCCCGCCAAATACACCGTACCGCTGGTGGGTGTATCCAATCCGGCGATGATTGACAACAAAGTGCTTTTTCCTGAACCCGAAGCGCCCACAATCGCCACTGTCTCTTGCGCTTTCAGGGCAAAATCTATATTGCACAAAATGTCCAGCGTGCCGGTCGAGTCGGTTACCGATTTGCCAACCCCTTCAACGGAAATAATAGTTTCAACTTTATTTTGAGCTTCGATTATGGAATTCATAGAATATATGCAATGTTTTCAGATTAAACGACGCGCTATTGGCGGTCTTGCGTTGAGTTGGGTGATGACCAATGCCACCGCGATTCCCTTCAAAACCCGTAACCATACCATCTTGGTCTTGGGCGATTCGTTAAGTGCCGAATTTGGGCTGCAACGCGGTAAGGGTTGGGTTGCCTTGATGGAGCGGCAAATTGCCGAAGAGAAAATTCATGCCTCCGTCGTCAACGCCAGTATCAGTGGAGAAACAACGTATGGCGGACGCTCCCGCTTGCCCGCTTTATTGAGCAAGCATCAGCCCTATATAGTGGTGATTGAATTGGGCGCGAACGATGCCTTGCGGGGTTTACCGCAACCCATGACCGAGGAAAATCTCCTCACCATGACCCAAGCCGCGCACAAAATGGGGGCGAAAGTCGTATTGTTGGGTATGCAAGTCCCCCCCAATTATGGCGCGTTGTATATGAAAGAATTCTCCGAAACTTACCCTCAAGTCGCTAAAGTGACCAAAGCATCGCTCGTCCCTTTTTTCTTGGAAGAAGTGGCGAATCCCGCCAATCCCGCCGATGCCAGCAAATTCTTCCAATCGGATAGTTTCCATCCCAACGAATTAGCGCAACCCATTTTGCTCAAAAACGTGTGGTCAGTGATTAAAAAATTGCTACCCTAGGCACTATCCATTACCAAAATGTACGAAATATTCTGCGGGGCGCTGCACCTGCTGTGCACAGGATGCCAGTGAAGGATGCTGGAGTATGCTTTAAAAAATCAGGTTATCGAAGAGCGAAAGAGACAGGGCACAACGCTATGCCCACACTGCTGCTCGTCGATGCGTAGCGTGTCAAAAAAACCTTGGTCAAGAAAACCTTGGTAAAACGTTTTCTACCGCAGAATCGCTACTCATTATGAGAAACTTGGTACTCGTTTCCTATCCATCCCTTACTTTTAGTCGGCGCTTTTATTCATAATGAATTTTTCCACCACCCAAAACCCTTCCGGCTTTTGCCCCCAGCGCCTCGCGCATCTTACCCAAGTGCTGCAATCCGATGTGGAGAGCAAACGCCTCCCCGGTGCGGTGAGTTTTATCGCTCGGCGCGGTGAGGTGTTACAGCACCAAGCCCTAGGGCTGCAAGACCCTGCTGAGACGGCTCCAATGGCGTTGGATTCGATTTTCCGAATCTACTCCATGACCAAGCCTATCGTGTCCGCAGCCGTATTGCAGTTGATGGAAAGCGGGCAGTTACTGTTATCCGACCCCATCGCCAAGCACTTGCCCGAATTCAAAGGGATTCAAGTACGCACCGAGGTGAATGGCGAAGTGGTATTGCGCAACCCCGCCAGCCCGCCCACCGTGCAAGATTTGCTGCGCCACACGTCCGGCATTACGTATGAGATTTTGGGCAGCCACCCGATCCAGCGCGAATATGCCAAGGCGCGTCTGGGTTCGCGTGACCGTACCAATCGGGAATTTGCGCAAGCGCTCGCCCAAATCCCTTTGATGCTCGAACCCGAAACCATTTGGGAATACGGGCGTTCGACCGATTTGGCGGGTGCGTTGGTAGAAGCCGTGAGCGGTCAAACACTGGGCACGTACCTGCAAGCGCATATTTTGCAACCCTTGGGCATGGTCGATACGGGATTTGTGATTCCACCTGAAAAGCACGACCGCATCGCCCAGCCCTTTGCCAAAGACCCCGATAGCGGCTTGGCAGTGCGCTTGATGGATATGCGAAAAAGCGTGGCACTGGAATCGGGCGGCGCGGGCTTGGCCAGCACGACGGCGGATTACGCTCGCTTCTTGCAATGCTTGTTAAACGGCGGGCAGTTGGATGGGGTGCGTATTTTGAGTCCCGCCACCGTGCGTTTGATGACCGTCGATCACCTCGGTGGCAACATCCCCGTAAACCACGAAGGCTTTTCAGGCGAATTATTGCCTTTTGGACACGGTTTTGGGCTAGGCTTTGCCGTGCGCTTGGAAGACGGCATCTCCAGTATGCTGGGCAGCAAAGGCTTGTATTTTTGGGGCGGCATTGCGGGAACAACGTTTTTTGTCGATCCCAGCCAAGAATTCTTCGCTATTTTGATGATTCAAGCCCCCGGTCGGCGCGATTACTACCGCGATTTATTCCGCAACTTGGTTTACACCGCGTTGTTGGATTGAGCGGAGATTCAGCGTGATTTATTCAAGATCGGAAGCCATGACGTATTGATCCCGCCCGAAGGTTTTTCCTTTGAGTAAAGCGTAATCCGCGCGTTCTACCGCATTGCCCAAGGCTTCATGCAAGCGTACACGGGCAACACCCGCAGTGGCGGTGAGGGTCAGTATCAAATGATTTGGAGTGTGCAGCGGTGTGGTGCGCACCGCTTCCAACAAACGTTCGATCACGGTGATGATTGAGTCATTCTTGGGAATCATGAATAACGCCAAAAATTCTTCTCCACCAAACCGAATCAGCACATCATTTTGTCGTAAATGGGAGGACATGATTTCGGATACATGGCGCAATGCCATATCCCCGACGGCATGACCGTAGTTATCGTTTACCGATTTGAATTTATCCAAATCAATCATCACCAGCCACAATGTTTGCCCCGTGCGAACGCTATCGTTGCTGCGCAGTTCGTAGGCGTATTCCAAACCGTGGCGCAAAGGCAAGCCCGTGAGCGCATCATGCCGCATTGAAATCCCCGCAATTTTTTGCTGCATGGCATGAAGCAAGGACACCATCGTGCTTTGGTTGTATTCATAATCCTCCAATTCACTGGGCGAAGTGGGGCGACCCGTGAGGACATTGGTACACATCGTGCGCACCGCCAAGTGCATTCCTTCGTGGGAGATCGCAATTTGTTGTGTAATGGCAGCATCAATCAACGCCAAATCCGAATGCGTGCGTGCAAACCATATACCGAAGCGGCACAATTCATGGGCGTTTGGTAGGAAAGTCTCCTCCCCCGGGGATTCTTGTAACAAGCAACACCGTAATAATCGGTGCGTCCAGTTGACGTGTGATTCCAAGCCGCGTGCCAAACCCTTGGTTAGGCTCTCTAATTTTTCTTGGGTTAAACGAGACACAGCACGGATGTCAGATTTCATTTTGATAGCGTTTCTTTTTTCACTATTATGTCCTTAACCCATCAGCACATTGAACTTTTATCCCCCGCCCGCACTGCCGATATTGGCATTGAAGCCATCTATCATGGGGCGGATGCCGTCTATATCGGAGGTCCCGGTTTCGGCGCTCGCTCCAGTGCCGATAACAGCATTGTCGATATTTTTCGCTTGGTGCGCCATGCCCATCGCTTCAAAAGCCGTGTATTCGTGACCATGAATACGATTTTGCATGACAGCGAACTAGAAATCGCTCGCCAGCAAGCATGGCAACTCTATGAAGCGGGGGTCGATGCGCTCATCGTACAAGACATGGGATTGTTGGCGTTGGAGGATATGCCACCGATTCAACTCCACGCCAGCACGCAATGCGATATTCGCACACCGGAAAAAGCCCGTTTTCTCCAAGACGTGGGTTTTACGCAAATCGTACTGGCACGGGAATTGACGCTGCCCCAAATTGCCGCCATTCGCGCCGCCACCGATTTGGAACGTTGCACCTTGGAATTTTTTGTTCACGGTGCGTTGTGCGTCGCCTACAGCGGACAGTGTTATATCAGCGCCGCCCACACCGGACGCAGCGCGAACCGAGGCGAATGCAGTCAAGCCTGCCGACTACCCTATCAGGTGCTGGATTCGGCAGGAAGATTCGTCGCGCACGATAAGCACGTTTTGTCGATGAAAGACAATAACCAAAGCGAAAATCTTGCCGCGTTGGTGAAGGCTGGCGTTCGCAGTTTCAAAATCGAAGGGCGTTACAAAGACATGGGCTATGTGAAAAACATTACCGCCCATTACCGCAAGCTCTTGGATGCGTTCATGGAAAACCAAGATTTTTCTCGCAGCAGCAGCGGATGCACAACATTCACATTTGAACCCGATCCCCATCAAAACTTCAACCGCGAATTTACCGATTATTTTGTACAAGGGCGCAAAACCGATATTGGCGCATTCGATAGCCCGAAAAACCCCGGTCAGCCGATTGGTTACGTAACGCAAATCAACACCGAAACGGGGAGCGTCGAATTGGCACTCACCGACCCGCAAATGCAGCTCTCCAACGGCGATGGCTTATGCTATTACAACCTGCAAAAAGAACTCACCGGATTGGCGATTAACCGTGCCGAATCCATCCGCGTGAAAAAAGGACTGTGGCGCGTCTTCCCCAAAGACCCGCTAAGTGGTTTGAAAGATTTGCGCAAAGGCGTAGAAATCAACCGCAACCGCGATGTGCATTGGACACGCGCCTTGGAAAAGAAAAGCAGCGATCGCCGTATCGAAATCAGTTTGTATTTAGAACGTACCTTGAAAGGATTGCGGCTGACGGTCACCGACGAAGATGACTTCAGCGCGACCGCAGAAACCCATGCCAAACTCGAACCCGCCAAAGATGCCGAAGTCGCCAACACCGCGATTCAAGAAAGTCTGAACAAACTAGGCACTACTATTTTTGTAGCTAACTATGTAGATATATCAAGCGTTACCAGCCAAAATGGTACGGGACATAGTGTTTTTATTCCAGCATCGTTGCTGAATATGTTGCGCCGCGAAGTGATAGAAAAATTGGAAATCATCCGTCTTCAGGGTTGGGAACGCCAGCCGCCCGGAAAAAGGGTTGAGCCGCCCGTTCCGTATCCTGAAGGTCATTTAACTTACCTTGCCAATGTTTTGAACCAAGCGGCGCATCGCTTTTACCAGCGCCACGGCGTGGAGGTGATTGCCCCCGCGTATGAAGCTGCACAAGAATCGGGCGAAGTCAGCCTTATGATTACGAAACATTGCGTTCGCTTTTCGTTAAGCCTCTGCCCGAAGCAGGCAAAAGGCGTGATCGGTGTACAAGGGCAAGTGCGGGCAGAGCCGCTGCAACTCATCAACGGTAAAGAAAAACTCACGCTCCGCTTTGATTGCAAACCCTGCGAAATGCACGTTATGGGAAAAATGAAAATCGGGGTTATGAATTTATTGCGAGTCGACCATTAATGAGAATCTCGCATCCCTTAAGTCAAGTAACATAAATTATTAGCCAATAATGAGTTTATTTATGAAAAAGATTGAATTAAATTTGAGTGATGCGGAATATGAATCATTGAAGTATAGATTGAAGGGTAGTGGTTCTTGATGAACTGATGGTAACTTCGTTAAGTGTGCAAACTTCTTGAAAATCAATAAGTTAAGCGATACTTCCAAAGCATTGCAAAGTAGCATCAGTTTAGAAGGAGCCACTACCGGAATTTCTTCCTCCCTATAGCCCTGAACTGAATAGAATAGAATAGTTATGGCATACTATGAAACATCATTGGATGGAAATAAAAGAAAGAACCTCTCAAGTTTTGTTGAAAGAAATTACCCATATTCTTGAAAACTTTGGCTTCCAATTTCGTTTCCATTTCTATGGTAA
>JBDKGR010000105.1:0-9844 GCA_039798085.1 Pseudomonadota bacterium | reverse complement strand
AATTTCAATTTAAGTAAACGGGAGTATGTGCGTGTGGGCGTGCGTTATGCCGATTATTTCAACCAATCGGGTGATGCCATCGGTAATGGACGCTTTTCAGATATAGAGGCTGGGCATCGCCTGCGTTTGGATTACCCCGATTGGCGTGTAAGTGCGTATGCACGTTGGCAAGATTACAACGCGTTTCAAATACCTCCGTTTTCTATCCCCAATCCACCGGATAATTTTTCGGGTGAACAAGGTGAAAGAACTGAAGGAGGTGAAAGAGGTGAAAAAGGTGATCCCGCTTATGAAGAACAAATAGAGAAAGAACGCAATAATGATCGCCGCCGCCGAGAAATAGCGAATCAATTTATTCCCAGTAGCAGCATGGCTGCGGGTGTGTGTGTGGGAATGGGCGAAAATCTCGGGGGACAAAATATGCAGCAAAATTATTCCCGTGCTTGGCGCTATTTTTTCAATCTATGTGCCAATCATGATTCCGTGGCAGGTGGTAGTGCCAATGGCACCATAGGGATGGCGGGTTCGGTTACGGGAACCGATCATTTGCGTATTCAATTCCAAAGTGGCAACAGCATGGTTCCGGGTAATACGGCAACCCAGTCTCTTTCGATCAGGTATCGGTATTATTTTTAATAGAACTTTTAATATAATTTTTAAGGATTGATAAAATGAAAAAAATGGTTAAAACCGTATTATTGGGTGGATTGATTGCCGCCTTGGCTGGATGTGCATCCAATGTGCATACCGCCGTTAATAAAAAAGATTTGGATCGCAATAGCAAATGGGCGTTGCTGCCCATTACCAATAATACCGATACACCGCAAGCGGCATTGGCGGCTGAGGCGATTGTGGAACACCAGTTGCGCGTGCGGGGAATTGCCCAGTTGCAACATTATCCCGTCGCCCTCTCACGCGACAGTTTGTTTGAACCAAGTGAACGCAAAGTGGTGGAAGATGCCAAAAATTGGGCAAAAACACAAGGCATACGCTTTGGTGTCAGCGGTAGCGTTGAAGAATGGCGCTACAAAGTAGGTATTGACGGCGAACCCGCAGTGGGCGTGAGCTTGTTGGTGTTGGATTTATCCAATAACGAAGTGGTATGGAGTGCATCGGGTGCTAAAAGTGGTTGGAGTCGCCATGCCCTATCTGCTACCGCACAAAGCCTGCTTGCGGATATGTTAAGTGATTTGTCATTAACCACTAACCCCAGCACCCCAACCCCCAGCACAACGCCCCAAAGTAAATAAGCAACAATAAAAATAAATAAATAAATAAATAAATAAATAAAAATATGGCGAATAAACTAGCCGACCAACTGCAAGCATTTTTGTCGCGCGACAATCTGGCTCCTGAAGAAATTGCCAGCCGGACACAATGGATTGAGATCGTCACCATGTCCACCCTTTCATTGGGGGTGGTTTGGTGGCTGCAACCGCAAGACCCTAGCCTTTCAGAGACCAATTTTCCTTGGCTGTGGCTTGTGCCCGTGTTGATTGCTCTGCGCTATGGCGTGATGCCCGGTTTGTTGAGTGGAATGTTGGTTATCGTCAATACCCTGCTGGCGGCGCAGTTGAATCGCATTCCGGGGATTTTCCCTATTGAATCTTTATTGGGTGGGGGGTTGATAACCATTCTATGCGGTGAATTTAGCGATATATGGCGTGATCGCAATTTGCGGATGGAAGAATCCTACCTCTATGTTTCTGAACGGTTGGCACGCCTTACGAAGCGCCATTTGCTCCTCAACCAATCCCATGATCGCTTGGAACAAGAGATGCTGGCACGCCCGGGTTCATTGCGGGATGCGTTGGTTCAACTGCGTAACTTGTCGGTTGATTTGCAGCAGCAAAATACCACCGATAGCCACCTCCCCGGTGCCAATGAAATTTTGCAGTTATTAACACAATACGTCAATATCGAGGTGGCATCCATTTATTTGCTGAAAAATGGAGACAATGGTTATAAGCTAGGAAATCAAGTGGCTGCATTAGGACAGCCTGAACCTTTGGATGCCGATGATGAATTATTTGAGTTGGTCTTAAAAAATAATAGTTTGGCACACATTGGAAGCAAGGAAATAAGTTTACGTCGCAGAACCCGCCAATTAGTGGTCGCCCCTTTGATTGCAGGCAATACCGATTTAATCGCGGTTTTATCCATAACCCGTATGCCATTTTTTGCGTTGAATACAGAAAATCTACAAATACTCTTGGTATTATTGGGTTATTATGCCGATATTCTGCAAATTGCACCGCGTGTTGTAGATATTCAACGCAAAGTGCCTGAAATGCCATTTGTGTTTGCCGATGAAATGGGACGTATGCTGCGTTTGGCAGAAAAAATTGCGATGACCAGCCATATCGTGGTGCTGCGTTTCCACCATCCACGCGGTGCAGAAATAGCCGAGAACCTGATGCGTATCAAACGCAGTTTGGATTTATATTGGCAACTCACGGTAGATGGAACGCCTATTTTGGTGGTTTTATTGCCCTTTGCTTCGCGTATTATTAAAGATGGTTTTTTGACTCGTATCGAAGGTTGGTTGGAAGAGCATTTTCGAGGAGATTTTGATTCCCTAGACATCAATTTGCAAAGTATCGCCATTACCCAAAATGATAATGAATCCGTTGAAAAACTGGTTCATGCTCTGCATAATAGACCATGATGAGCATACTGCAAAGCACCGATTCGTGGGTTTTTTGGCAATTTGTCATGGGGTATAGCCTTTTTTCCATGATAATGGGATTGGGCGTTTATATCGTATTTCCCAAACGCTACCAAAATCCCCGTATAGCTACCATCGGGTTGATATTTCTATTTGCTTTTACCACCCCTTTAGGGGCGATTGGTTTTTGGTGGATTATTCGATCCACTTTTCACAGCATCCAATCCAGTCAGCAACTTGCCGTACCGTTATTGATTGAGATTCCGGTATTTGATGTTCAAACCAAAGAAAGTATTCAAGTGGGGCAGGGTTCGTTGCGTTCTAAACTGAATGAACACAGCACCCCTGAAATACGGATGCAATCGCTTTTAACGCTGCAGGCCGTCCCTAATCGCACCGCCAATCCGATTTTGGAAAATTTACTCAGCGATAACACCGATGATGTGCGTTTGGTTGCGTTTGGAATGCTTGATTCTCAAGAAAAAGCGATTTCCCAACAAATTCGCCATGAACTGGATCGTTTAGCGGATGACGATATTCCACCCATTCAGCGTTTTGATTGTTTTCGCCAACTGGCACAACTCAACTGGGAACTGGTGTATGCCGGATTGGCGCAGGGTGGTTTGCGCAAGCACATTATTGGTCAAGCTCTGCACTATGCCACCGAAGCGCTCGCGCTTTGTCCCATTTTGCATAAGCCACCGGATGCGGGATTGCTGTTTTTGCAAGGGCGCATCGCGTTGGATCAAAAAGATATTGCAACCGCAAAACGCTGCATTGATGGATCGGTGAAAGCCGGTTACTCCCCTTCTTCTGCTGCAATGTTGTTGGCAGAACTGGCTTTTTTACAAGGTGATATAGATTCCGTCACTACCATGATGAAAGAAGTTGAAACCAAAAATTACACTGCCCGCGCCCGCGCCGTGCGAGACTACTGGTTACAAACTGATATAAAGAGCTTTATTCGTGAACGCGAAATCATCACCCACATCTAATCCCCCCCCTGTGCTGAACGCCAAAGAAGTGGACGTATTGTTGCTTCTGGAAGGGACGTTTCCCTACGTTTCCGGCGGTGTATCAAGCTGGGTTAATCAAATTATTCGGGGATTCCCGGAGTTGCGTTTTGGCGCGATTTTTCTCGGTAGTCGTCCACAAGATTACGGCTCCATGCGTTATGCCCCCCTCCCCGACAATTTGGTGCATTTGGATGTGGCTTATTTGTACAGTGAGCGTGCAAGTCCGCCCGTTCGGCAGGTGCATGCTTCCGCTAAAACGATGAATTTGGTGAACAATGTTCACAACGATTTACTCTACAACAATCTCACACCAGAATCGGCATTGCAATTTGCCAAATTGATGAATGAGGCTTGTCCGCATGGGATGTTGCCCCACGATACGTTTCTTTATAGCGAAGAATCGTGGGAATACATCAAGAAAAATTACCGCAAATTCAGCACCGACCCTTCCTTTGTGGATTATTTTTGGACGATTCGCACGATTCATTCGCCTTTTTGGTATCTGCGGGAAGTCGCTGAACGCGCCCCCAATGCCAAAATTTACCATTCGATTTCAACCGGATATGCGGGTATTTTGGGGGTTTTGCTCAAGCACCGCAACAAGCGCCCGTTCATGTTGAGCGAGCATGGCATTTATGTCAAAGAACGCAAAATCGACCTCTACCAAGCACAATGGTTGAAAGATAACCGAGGCGTGTTTGATAAAGACCCCTCGCGCGTCAGCTACTTCCGTCAGCTTTGGATTCGATTTTTCGAGCATTTGGGTTACATGACGTATCAGGCATCGGATGAAATCATTGCGCTGTACGAAGCGAATCGTGTGCGCCAGTTACAAGATGGAGCACCACCGGAGCGTACTTGCAACATTCCCAATGGTATTGACATCGCCCGTTTTGCTCCTTTGCGAACCCAACGCACCACAGAAGTGCCACCGATCATGTGCTTGATTGGTCGCGTGGTTCCGATTAAAGATATAAAAACCTATATCCGTTCGATGCGGATTGTGGTCAATTCGCTGCCCGATGCCGAAGCGTGGATTGCTGGCCCCGAAGACGAATCACCCGACTATGCCCGTGAGTGCCATGAGTTGGTCGATCAACTGGGTTTAACCGGTAAGGTAAAATTTTTGGGCTTTCAGAAATTAACCGATTTATTGGCAAAAGTCGGTTTGGTGGTGCTCAGTTCCATCAGTGAAGCGTTACCGTTGGTAATTTTGGAAGGTTATGCCGCTGGCGTACCCACCTTGGCAACCGATGTGGGTTCTTGCAAGCAGTTGGTATTTGGTTTGCCCGGCGAAGATGCCGCATTGGGTGCATCCGGCAGGGTGGTTCGGATTGCCGATCCCCAAGCACTTGCCGATGCCGCCATCGAATTGTTGAGCAACCCAGAACTATGGCATCAAGCCAGTCAAGCTGCGATTGCACGGGTGGAAAAATACTACGCCCAAGAAATCATGTTCGGTACGTACCGTGCCTTGTACGAAAAAAACTTTCAAAAGAGTAAAGAATGGCAGGCATAGGTTTTGAACTTCGTAAATTACTGAAGAAACAAACCTATTTTGGTTTGCTGCAAGCCTATGCGTTTGCAGGCATTATCAGTTCGGGTCCTTGGGTTTTGTCCATTATCGGCATTATGCTGATTGGTATTTTCAGCGTGGGAATGTCTTCACCCCATGCGTCGATGGCACAATTTCAGGTGACGGTGACGTATTTATTTTTAATATCGCTCATTGGTACGGGTTTGGTTCAATTATCTTTTACACGCTTTGTTGCCGATCGGATTTTTGAAAAAAATGAAAATGCTATTTTACCCAATTTTAATGGCTTGATTTTGGTTGCAATGGGGGTGAGCGTCCTCTTCGGTATTCCTTTTGTCGCTTGGGGTTTTACCGAACAATCGGTGCTGTACCGCATCCTCTTTGTGATGGGTTTAGCGATTATGTCGGCGATTTGGATTACCACGGTTTTCTTAACCGGCTTGAAACATTATCGTGCGATTGTATTGATTTATTTTTTAGGTTATGGTGCCACCTTTGTTTTAGCCTTATTATTTCAGCAATGGTTGGGTTTAGATGGGTTGATGTTAGGATTTGTACTAGGACATTATGGTTTGTTGATGGGAATGATTTGGTTGGTGTATCGAAACTACAATGCCGAATCATTTATTGCCTTTGATATTTGGAAAAAGGGAGCCATGTATCCCACGATGATGTGGACGGGTTTCTTCTTTAATTTTGGTGCGTGGGTTGATAAACTGATGTTTTGGTACTATCCAACCACGGGTAATGCGGTGATTGGGCCTTTGTACGCATCGGTTATCTACGACTTTCCTATTTTTCTATCTTATCTCTCGGTTATTCCGGGGATGGCGGTGTTCTTGGTGCGCATTGAAACCGATTTTGTAGAATACTATGTTAAATTTTACGATGCCGTGCGAGAAGGTTCTACCCTAGACTATATTGCACGTATGCGCAATCACATGGTTTATCATATTCAACGCGGACTTTTTGATATTGCAAAAATACAAGCGATTGCTGTATTGATTACCTTTGCCTTGGGCGGTTCATTACTCGAAATGTTGGGAATTTCTCGTTTATATTTGCCATTACTTTATGTGGATGTGGTAGGTGCAGCAGTACAGGTGGTTTTGTTGGGTGTATTGAACGTATTATTTTATTTGGATCGCCGCCGTGTAGTTTTGGGATTAACCATTTTATTGCCCGTATTAAATATCATTTTTACTGCTATTAGTATCAAATTAGGTGCGGCGTGGTTTGGTTATGGGTTTGCACTTTCGATGCTCACAACGGTTTTGGTTGGTATTTGGATTTTGAAACGTGAACTCGATATGCTCGAATACCGTACTTTTATGTTGCAATAAAAAATAAAACCCAAATAAAACTCAAATGAAACTCTTTGGTATCGCCGGACACTCCGGTATGGGAAAAACCACCCTGTTAGAGCGTTTAATTCCCACAATCACCGCACGCGGTTTGGTGGTTTCTTTGATTAAACACAGCCATAAAAATGTGGATATTGACCGTCCGGGGAAGGATTCATGGCGTTTGCGTGAATCGGGTTGCAAGGAAGTGTTGTTACTAGGGAATCAACGCTGGGCGCTAATGCACGAATTGCGCGGCGCACCAGAACCGGATTTGGATTACCTGATTTCCCGCATGAAGCATTGCGATTTGGTGCTGATTGAAGGTTTCAAACACGGAGATTTTCCTAAATTAGAAGTCTGGCGAGCATCCCAAAACCAACCTACGCTGCATCCTACGTGGGGGGGTATTGTCGGCATCGCTTGCGATACCGCGCTCACCATGCAGGCGGATTGCGCCCTACCGCAGCTCCCTTTAGCGGATACAGAAGCGATTGCCGATTTTGTATTACAACACGCTGTAACTGCTGTAACTGCTGTGACCCTTGATACTATTGCATAGTCAGCTCCACGACCTCATCCAACCGTTCGAGATAACGACGGCGTAAGGATTGATCGATAAAACTCGCTTCAAAACTATGGCGTGCCAACTGGTAGGCATGGGTAGCGGTCATGGGCAGGGCGGCGAAGGTTTGGGTAAAGTTCTCGTTGATGTAGCCCCCAAAATACGCGGGGTCGTCGGAATTGATGGTAGCCATAATGCCTGCGTCTAGCATCGCTTTAAGCGGGTGTTGCGCGAGGGTGGGAAACACCCGTAGCTTCACATTGGATAGCGGACAAACCGTAAGGGGTATGCGTTGCGCGACCAATCGCTGCATGAGAGTGGCATCGTGAAAGGCTTGCACGCCGTGGTCGATGCGCTCCACTTTTAGCACATCCAAGGCGCTCCAAATATAAGCGGGCGGAGCTTCTTCCCCTGCGTGGGCGACCAAGCGAAAACCCAGCTCACGGGCGCGGGCGAACACGTTGACAAATTTTTCCGGTGGATGTCCCAATTCGCTGGATGCCAAACCAATGCCTACAATTTTGTCCCGCAAGGGAAGGATTTGTTCCAAGCATTCAAAGGCTTCGGTTTCGCTTAAATGGCGTAAAAAGCACAAAATGAGCGATGCCGTCATGCCGTGGCGCTGGGGTGCTTCTTCGCAGGCGCGGTACAAACCGTTAATCACGTCCTCCACATTCACGCCATGCCCAGTATGGGTTTGGGTATCGAAGAAAATTTCTGCGTGCAGCACGTTATTCGCTTGTGCGCGGGTGAGATACGCATCCGCCATATCGAAAAAGTCTTGCTCGGTTTTCAAAACGCTGGTTCCGGCGTGGTAAATATCCAAAAAACTTTGCAGATTATCAAAAACGTATGCTTGCCGCAGCGCTTCGATATTAGGGTAAGGTAAATGCACGCCATTGCGTTGCGCCATTGCAAAAATCATTTCCGGCTCTAATGAACCTTCAATGTGAATATGCAATTCGGCTTTGGGTAAAGCGCGTAAAAACACGGGAAGGCGGTCGGGGGCGATGAAAGGTAAATTCATGGTGCGTACAAAAGGAAAAAAGGAGAAAGAAAAAAGTCGAAAAAAAGGCCGCATACGCGGCCCTAGGAGCGGGGAGGGTTATTTGTTATTGCCCGGAATCTTACCATCCACGCCCTTGACGTAGAAGTTCAAACTACCGAGGAATTTATCATCCGCCATCGCATCTTTCTTGATTTGTTCTTTGCCGGTGTTGTCCATAATCGGACCTTTCCAGATACTGAAACTACCTTCTTTCAAGCCTTTTTTGATCTCTTCCACTTTCGCTTTGGTGTCAGCGGGAACATCTTCCGCGATGGAAACGATGTCAATCGCGCCTTCTTTCACGCCCCACCATGTTTGGGTGGATTCTTTTTTACCTTCCAAAGCGGCTTTGGTCGCGTGGATATAGTAAGGTCCCCAGTTAATCACCGCCGATGCCAAATGCGCTTTCGGGCCATACGCGGTCATATCGGAATCCCAACCAAACGCGCGTTTGCCTTTGGATTCAGCGGTTTTGAGCACCGCAGCAGAATCGGTATTTTGGAACAACACGTCTGCACCGCCGTTAATCAGGCTGGTAGCGGCTTCGGTTTCTTTTGGTGGATTGAACCATTCGTTCACCCACACCACCTTGGTTTTGATTTTGGGATTAGTGCTTTGTGCGCCCAATGTAAAGGCGTTGATGTTCCGAATCACTTCAGGAATGGGCACAGAAGCCACCACACCCAGTGTATTGGATTGGGTCATTTTGCCCGCGATGATGCCTGCCATATACGCACCTTCGTAGGTACGGCTATCGTAAGTGCTCATGTTGGAAGCGGTTTTGTAACCGGTTGCGTGCTGAAAATTCACGCCCGTGTTGTCGGCAGCTACTTTCAACATAGGCTCCATATAGCCAAACGTCGTACCAAAAATGAGTTGGTTGCCTTGACCTGCCATATCGCGGATCACGCGCTCGGCATCCGCAGATTCAGGAACATTTTCCACAAAGCTGGTCACAATCTTATCGCCGAATTCTTTTTCAAGGGCTTTGCGACCATTGTCATGCGCGAATGTCCAGCCCCCATCCCCCACCGGGCCGACATACGCAAAGGCGATTTTGAGGGGTGCTGGTTTGGGTGCAGGAGCCGAAGCCGCCGATGCCGCCGATGCCGCTGATGTTGGTGCAGCAGGCGCGGGAGTTTCTTGCTTGCTACAACCGACCAACGCAGCACTGGCAACAGCGGTTAATGCCGCGACTTGGAGAAAGTTACGTTTGTGCAAATTGATCATACGGGTCATAAAAAATCCTTGTTTTTAAAGATAAAAAGGCTTGCCAAGAGAGGCCGGCATATTGACCCGAATCCAATGCGGATTGCGTGAAATCAACGCCAGCACGATGATGGTAGCAAGGTAGGGCAACATACTCAAAACTTGGCTCGGAATCTCGATTCCCGTGCTTTGCAAATGGAATTGCAGCATAGTCACCCCGCCAAACAGATACGCGCCCAACAGCACGCGCAAAGGTCGCCAAGTAGCAAAAGTTGTCAATGCCAAGGCGATCCAACCTTTGCCAGCCACCATACCTTCCACCCACAAAGGCGTATAGACAAGCGAGATATACGCCCCAGCCAAACCACACAGCGCTCCCCCCATGAGTACGGCTGCAAAGCGAATCCAGCGTACCGGATAGCCTAACACATGGGCGGTTTGCGGATTTTCGCCCACAC
>JBDKGR010000104.1:0-10006 GCA_039798085.1 Pseudomonadota bacterium | reverse complement strand
CATGGTGGGTTCTTTCTGCGTGGGGTGAATTACGAAATTGCTTTACGCGGTTACTGTGTATTTTGAAGCAAAATCCTGTCTATGCCCCTTCTTCCTCATTACCTCTGCCTCACTGGCCCCACCGCTAGCGGCAAAACCACCACCGGCGTGAACAACTCGCCCACGTTGAACAAGCGCGAGATTACGACCCAAATAACTGCTAAGGACGGAGATTTAATCGTTCTCGGCGGCTTGGACGAGGACAAAAGCGGGAACGATTCAAGCGGCATATCGTTCCTGCCGGATTGGATGCGCTCCAAGGGTTCGGAAACTACAAAGACTCAGATTCTTTTAATCCTCCAAGTCCAACGCCTTTAACCACGGCATTGACGTTTGCGCGGATTTACTCACGTCAGGGGGTCGTAGCGAAACGGTGCGGTATTAAGACTTTATACGATGCAAGCCTTGGCAACTCGCTACGATGTTGGGCTTTCATCCGTCAAACGTGCGATTTATCGGGTGAAGAAGCCGAATAGCACTTCACTTCGATAAGCGGTAATATCGCCTTGCCCGTTAGCTATGCTGGGTAGGAAGTTAAAGGAGGAAGGACTTATGAACATCACTGCATACGAAACCGACATCGTGGCATGGGCGCATGAACAAGCCGCTTTGATTCGTGCAGGTCGGTTTGAGCATTTGGATTTGGCGAATCTTGCTGAGGAGATTGAAGACGTGGGAAAAAGTGAAAAACGGGAATTGGCTACACGGATGGCGGTCTTACTGGCGCATTGGTTGAAGTGGAAATATCAACCTAGCAAAAGAGAACAAGGTTTCAGTTGGGAGCGAACGATTCGTGACCAACGTAAAGCGATCGCCCGGCGATTAAAAGCTACTCCTTCGGTCGTACCATTATTAACTGACCCAGAATGGATGGATGACGTTTTAGGTGATGCGGTTGACCTTGCATCGAAAGAAACGGGGATTCCATCATCTAAGTTCCCAGAAGAATGGCCATGGTCGGTTGCGAATGTTCTTCAAGATGGCTGGTTTCCACCCATGAACTAACAAAAAAGTCCCGAAATTGGAGCTTTTTTCATCGTTCCGAAGTAGCAGCTTCCGCCACTTTTCTTGAAAAGCCCGCAGCCTCTCGGTTAGCAGGCTTTTTGTTTCCGCCTCCATTGCCGCAATGGCAATCCATCTTTCTTCTTTCGCAGTTCTATAGCGTTTTGGTGGTGTTATATCCTTTGCGTCGGTCTTATCGACTTATGGTTTTGGATATTTTGGATATTCACCGTGCTCGCCACGAAAATGCAACTGCTATCAAACCAATCGCTGCCGCTGCCGTGAATACCGATGCTAGCCCGTAATGTTCACTGATCCAACCACCGCCTAGGCTACCCAAAACCCCCGAAAAACCGTAACCAATTACGGTATAAAGCGCTTGCCCTCTGCCACGCAAGCGTCCGGGGAAATGCTGGGTTAAAAGCGCGATGCACACCGAATGGTGCGTAGCAAATGTGATCGCGTGCAGCAGTTGCGCCACAATCAACAAAGGCAAAACCGTTGCCAACCCTGCCGTTAAACCCATGCGCAATACCGTCACTGCGCCGCATAGCACCAACCAGCTCCTCAAACTCAGCAAGGGCAACCAACGGCTTTGGGTGAAAAACCATGCAATCTCCGCCACCACCGAGAGCGCCCACAGCACACCAATCACCGTTTTGCTATAGCCCAACGCATCCAAATAAAGCGAAAAGAAAACATACAACCCCATGTGCGCCAATACATGGAAAAAAATGGATGCAAACAACCAACGCACGGCCGGAATCCGCAGCACAGGCCACACCAAAGGGCGTTCTTCGTGCGGATGCGGGGCTTCTTTCAAATCGGGCAAACACCACGCTCCGATAAAAACCATGCCCAAACTCAGTGCCGTCCACATCGGAAAATCGGCGATACCGAATTGCTCAAACCATGCACCAGCGGCAAACACCGTCACCAGAAAACCCAGAGAACCCCATAAGCGCACACGCCCGTAGCGGCGGGCATCGAATGCACCATCGGTACTTACCAGATGCGCCATCGCTGCTTCGCTGGTAGACATCATGAAACTGGTATGCGTAAACATCACGAATAGCACCATCGCCCACCATCCTAAACCCCAAGGGCTATCCCAAAATAAGCCCATCGACGATAGCAGTGCCACTGTCGCCCCAATGCGCAGCAGTTTGACGCGCTCTCCGGTTCGGTCGCTGATCGCTCCCCAAATATAGGGTGCAAAAAGGCGTGTTCCCGCTTGAATGGCAACCAAAAAACCAATATCTACCACGCTAATACCTTTATCTTTCAACCACAAAGAAAGGTAGGGGTTAAAAAATCCAATATGGGCAAAATAGCTGGCAGAAAAAACAGCAAATGCGATTAAATGTTGGCGTTGATTTATTAAATTCATTCATTTACTTATTTATTTTTTTACTTATTTATTTTTTTATTTTTTTATTGTAACAATACCATGAGCCGTTGTTGCACGGCAAGAAGATGATCGGAATCGTTTTCGATATGGTAAATAATCCGCAAATTGCGCAGCATTCGGGCAATAATTTGGCGTGGACGGGCAGCATCCATCGCCTTAACAAAGCGTTTGAGGCTCATATCATGGTCATCGGGCGCGAGGCGTTCCAATACCGCTTCGTGGCTGAGGGATTTTCCGGTCATCGGGTCAATAATGGCGACTCCATAATGCAGATTCACCATCAGCAAAAAATGACCTGAAAATTCTACGCCCCGAATTTGCAATCCTACACTTTGCGCCAATTCCATCCACAGCACTGCCAAACTTTCACACGCGCCTTGGCGGGTTTCGAGCAACGTGGGTAAATAATAATTGCTGGGTTTATCATAATCATTCAAATTGATGGCAAAACCTTTATCGCGGAAGAAAAATTGGTTCAAACTTCGGAGTTTTTGCAAATCGGTTGCACCTGTCGGAATATATTTTTTTAGTTGATCTTGCAGTTGATCGACTTCGCCCAGCACACTTTGAATATCCAAATCCGGTTGCATATCTTGCGCCAAACTAATGGCGGTTTCGAGCAAAGGAAATTCGGTATCGCTCACCACCAAATTGGCAAAATAGGTTAGGGGTGTGGGGGTTTCCAATGATAGTTTCACAATAACTCCTCAACAATCAATCTTCGATTTGATATTTTATATATATTTATATTTATATTTATATTTATATTTATATTTATATTTTTTATTTATTTAACGTCGCAGGAATTGACGTAAATTCACGCCAACGACCCAAATTGCTGCAAAATAAATAGCTACCGATGCAGATACTACGCCCATGAGGAGCATCATTCGTTCTAAACGGTGTGATTGCAATGCCAGCCACGGAACGGCATTATTTGCCCATAGCAAAAATCCCGCCAATACGGCACTAGCCACCACCACCTGTACGCCAAAACGCAACCAGCCCGCCAAGGGTGTATAGGTTTTACTACGCAACAATCCGATTAGAAGCCACAACGCATTCACCATCGAACCCAGCCCCAACGATAACGCCAGCCCCGCGTGCCCTAATTGGGGAACGAGGACGATATTCAACACTTGTGTAATCACCAGCACCACGGCGGCAATTTTGGCGGGCGTGCGTACATCCTGATTGGCAAAATACCCGGGGGCGAGGACTTTGATCGCAATCAGCCCCAATAACCCCGCGCCATAGCCCATGACCGCGTGCGCAGTTTGGGCGACATCGGCATCGCTGTAACGTCCATTGTGAAAAACGACGCTCACCAGTGGCTGCGCAAACACCAGCAACGCCACGGCACTCGGAATGGCGATTAACACGACCAAACGCAAGCCCCAATCCATCATGGCAGAGAATTTTTCGGGTTGATTCGCGGCTTTGGCGGCAGCGAGCTGTGGCATCAACACCACGCCCAACGCTACGCCCAGCATGGCGGTTGGGAATTCCATCAGCAAACTGGCATTGGTCAGCCATGTGACCGAACCCGTTGCCAAATACGAGGCGATTTGGGTATTAATCAACAAAGAAATTTGCGCCACGCTCACACCCAATAATGCTGGAGCAATGAGTTTTGCTACTTTTTTAGTAGCTGGTTGTGCCCATGCAGTGCGGGCTACAGCCCAACCGATGCGAATTTTGGGCGCGAGTTTCATGCGCCGCAATGCCCACCAAATCGCGCCCAGTTGCAAGATTCCGCCCAGCATCACACCGCCCGCCATTGCGTAAATGGGTTCGATGCCCTGTTGGTTGAACCACGGCGTTCCTAGCCATGCGGCGCTAATCATGGAGATGTTCAGCAGCACGGGCGTGGCAGCCGGAATCGCAAATTGTTTCCACGTATTCAACACCCCCGCCCCCAGCGCAACCAGCGACATACAGGCGATGTAGGGAAACATCCAGCGCGTCATCGTGACAGCCGCATCAAACCCTTCGGGACGCAAACCACTTGCCAGCATATACACAAGAATGGGAGCACCCATCATGCCCAAAATGCTCACCATGAAAAGTGCCAATGCCAACAAACTAGCGACGGCATCGATCAGAGCGTGGGTGGCGGCATCGCCTTCTTGTTCTTTGGTGGCGGCGAGCACAGGGACAAATGCTTGGCTGAACGCACCTTCGGCAAACATTCGCCGCAGCATATTGGGGATGCGAAAAGCCACCCAAAACGCATCGGTCATGGCACTTACCCCAAAAATAGCCGCCATAGATAAATCCCGTAGCAATCCGGTGATACGTGAAAGCAGCGTCAGGGAAGAAATGGTAAAAGCAGATTTAAGTAAGTTCATGGTTGAAACATTGGTTCACGGATTCACAGTCTGAGTGTAGCCAGATATAATGGAGGGCTTTGCTACGCATCATCTACAAACAATTTAAGAATCAAGGAATTCATCATGGCATCTGGAAAACCCAAGAAAAAGAACCCCCGTCTGGCATCTGGTCGTAAACGCGTCCGCCAAGACAGCAAGATTAACGCAGCAAACTCTTCCATGCGTTCTAAATACCGTACCGCAGTGAAGAGCGTAGAGAAAGCCGTTTTGGCTGGTGACAAGAGCAAAGCCGCTGAATTGTTCCTGAAAATGCAAGCCGTGGTGGATACCGTGGCGGATAAAGGCATTTTCCACAAGAACAAAGCAGCCCGCGATAAGAGCCGTCTGGCTGCTAAGGTGAAATCCTTGGCACTGGCTGCTGCTTAATACCCCCTAACCTATCAAGCCCAGACCCCTTCGGGTCTGCCGTTTGTATCGGGTGCGCTGCGTGAGCAAAGAAAAGTAAAAAAGCCGTTCTGAGGAACGGCTTTTTTGTGTCGGTTATTTCTTCATTTCTTCGGCGGTGTTTCAGGCCGGGTTTCGCTGACTTGTAAATCGTTGTCTTTGGCAAAGTTGAGGCAAAAATCCCACGCCATTACATCGTAATCGCGCAAATCGCGGTGGATGATGACGCATTTGGTATTGCCAATCGAAGTGGGAACACACCACGGCGAATACCCCAAATGGCTACCCGGACGCGGCCCCCCGGGGCGAAACTGGCTCATGACACCCGCCAGACGTTCAGCCCAATCACTGGGACGAAAAGTTCTTCCGCTGCGGGTCACGCCGATGATAAAAAGTTCTTGGGGCGACTTGGATAGCATGGTAGAGAAGAATAAAAAGAAGGTATGAGAAAGAGTCTAGCGAGATTGCCTAGCCGTGGGCTGATAGAGAGACACTGAAATCATAAGGCAAATAGTACGATTTTATAAGTTTGGTGACAGATTTTCCTCATACAGTGGAGTTGCATTTCATACCGCAAAATTAAAGCGGGATAATTGCCCCACAAGGACACCCGAGTACAACAGAGGACACAAACCATGACCCCATCTAAAATCATCTACACCCTAACCGACGAAGCGCCTTGGCTGGCTACAGCCGCCTTTTTGCCGATTGTGCGTACTTTTACCGCACCCGCCGCGATTGAGGTCGCTACCAGCGATATTTCCGTTGGCGCACGTGTTTTGGCAACATTTGCGGATTACTTGACAGAAGAACAAAAAGTACCCGATGCCTTGGCAGAATTAGGCAAATTGACTCTGCAACCCGAAGCCAACATCATCAAGTTGCCCAATATCAGCGCTTCGCAAAACCAGTTGATTACCGCGATTAAAGAACTGCAATCCAAAGGCTATGCGATTCCCGATTTCCCCGAAGCCGCTAAAACCGACGAAGAAAAAACGATTCGCGCCCGTTATGCGAAATGCTTGGGTAGTTCGGTGAACCCCGTATTGCGCGAAGGCAATTCGGATCGCCGTGCCCCTAAAGCGGTGAAAGAATATGCGCGTAAAAATCCGCATTCGATGGCGGAATGGAGCCAAGCTTCGCGCTCGCACGTTTCCCACATGCACAGCGGCGATTTCTACCACGGCGAAAAATCCATCACCTTGGACAAAGCCCGCAATGTACGCATGGAATTGGTAACCAAGGCGGGTGAAACAATCGTGCTGAAACCGCATACCCCACTGCTCGAAGGCGAAATTATCGACAGCATGTTCATGAGCAAAAAAGCGCTGTGCGATTTTTACGAACAAGAAATTAACGATGCGTACAAAACGGGTGTCATGTTCTCGTTGCACGTTAAAGCCACCATGATGAAGGTATCGCACCCCATCGTGTTCGGTCACTGCGTGAAAATTTTCTACAAAGAAGCGTTTGAAAAACACGGTAAATTGTTCGACGAATTGGGCGTAAACGTGAACAACGGTATGGCGAATTTGTACGACAAAATCGCTACCTTGCCCGAATCCCTGCGCGATGAAATCAAAGCCGATTTGCACGCTTGCCACGCGCACCGTCCTGAGTTGGCAATGGTTGATTCGGCGAAAGGCATCACCAATTTCCATTCGCCCAACGATGTGATTGTGGATGCGTCCATGCCCGCCATGATTCGCAACGGCGGAAAAATGTGGGGAGCGGATGGTCGCTTGAAAGATGTCAAAGCGGTGATGCCCGAATCCACCTTTGCCCGCATCTACCAAGAGATGATTAACTTCTGCAAATGGCACGGTAATTTTGATCCCAAAACAATGGGAACTGTTCCCAATGTGGGCTTGATGGCACAGCAGGCCGAAGAATACGGATCGCACGACAAAACCTTTGAAATTGCCGAAGCGGGCGTTGCCAATATCGTAGATATTGAAACAGGAGAAGTGCTAATTTCCCAAAACGTGGAAGAGGGTGACATCTGGCGTATGTGCCAATGCAAAGATGCAGCGGTGCGCGATTGGGTGAAACTTGCTGTAACCCGCGCTCGCAATTCCAATACGCCCGCCGTGTTCTGGCTTGACCCGTATCGTCCACACGAAAACGAACTCATCAAGAAGGTCGATCAATACCTGAAAGACCACGATACCACGGGCTTGGAAATTCAACATATGTCCCAAGTGCGTGCGATGCGTTATACCTTGGAACGTGTTATTCGCGGCTTTGACACCATCTCCGTGACCGGTAACATTTTGCGTGATTATTTGACCGATTTATTCCCCATTATGGAACTCGGAACCAGCGCCAAAATGCTCTCCATCGTTCCCTTAATGGCGGGTGGTGGTATGTACGAAACGGGTGCGGGAGGTTCTGCACCGAAGCACGTTCAGCAGTTGGTAGAAGAAAATCATCTGCGCTGGGATTCGCTGGGGGAGTTCTTGGCATTGGCGGTATCGCTGGAAGATTTGGGCTTGAAAACAGGCAATCAAAAAGCTACCGTTCTCTCCAAAACCTTGGATGCGGCAACGGGTAAATTGTTGGGCAACCGCAAATCTCCATCGACTCGCACAGGGGAACTGGACAATCGTGGCAGCCAGTTTTATTTGGCGTTGTACTGGGCGCAAGAGTTGGCAGCACAAACCGACGATGCCGAATTGCAAGCGCACTTTGCGCCCTTGGCACAAAAACTGGCAGACGGCGAGCAAGCGATTGTTGCCGAGCTTAAAGAAGTGCAAGGCAAACGTGTGGATATTGGGGGTTACTATTGGGCCGACCCCGTGAAGGTAGCCGCCATCATGCGCCCTAGTGCGACATTGAATGCGGCGTTGGGGCTGTAAAGTTTGTAAAATGACGACGTATTAAAGAAACCGCCCTTCAGGGCGGTTTTTGTTTGTGGTTATTAGGACTATTGCACGTTACCGATGTGATGTAATCACCGTATGAAGTCTCTATTTCACCATGTTGCGCTGGTTGGAAAATACCAAGCGGTTTCTAGTGGGTCGGGCGGTGCGCTTTCGCGCCAGACCTTGCATCGTATTGGCGAATTCTTAATGGGTTTGGGGTTGGACGTGTCACTCGAAGCCGATACCGCCGCCAATATGAACCTTAGTGATTACCACCGACTCAATGTGGTGGACATCGGCAAACATTGCGATGTTTGCGTGGTGGTGGGCGGTGATGGCACGATGCTTGGCATCGCACGCCAGCTTGCCCGCTATAACGTGCCCCTGATTGGCATCAACCAAGGACGGCTGGGGTTTATGACCGATATTCCCCTGCTGAATTTTGAAACCGTTCTACGCCCGATGCTAGAAGGTGTCTTCACCGAAGAGCGGCGCAGTTTGATGCAAGCCCGGGTGTGGCGCGATGGGCATTGTTTTTTTTCTGCGGAAGCGATGAATGATGTCGTTGTCAATCGCGGGGGGACGGCGGGGATGGTCGAATTGCGCGTAGAAGTGGATGGTCATTTTGTCTCCAACCAGCGTGCCGATGGACTCATTATTTCCAGCCCAACGGGTTCTACCGCCTATTCACTTTCTGCGGGAGGGCCTCTCATGCACCCTTCACTTCAGGGGTGGATACTGGTTCCGATTGCTCCCCATACCTTATCCAATCGCCCTATTGTGCTTGCGAATACGTCAGAAATAGCGATTGAAATAATAGCAGGGCGCGATGCCAGTGCGAATTTTGATATGCAATCCTTGGCTTCGTTATGGCACGGAGATCGGATTGTAGTAACCCGTTCCAAGCATGAGGCGCGATTTTTGCACCCCAAGGATTGGAGTTATTTTGATACCCTGCGGCAAAAATTACATTGGAACGAGGAGGTCGCCTAACATGGCTTTGCGGCGTATTGTTTTGCGTAATTTTGTTATTGTTAGTGCATTAGAGTTGGATTGGGAACACGGTTTTACCGTACTCACAGGCGAAACGGGCGCTGGAAAATCCATTTTGATTGATGCCTTGCAACTGGTTACCGGAGCGCGTGCCGATGTCGCCCTCATTCGAGAAGGGGAACAGCGCACCGAGGTGAGCGCAGAGTTTGATACCCCCTCTTCCGTTCTTCCCTTTTTATACGAAGCCGGATTAGAAAACGGGGAAGAAAAAGAAACGCTTTTATTACGCCGCACCGTGGATACCGCTGGTAAAAGCCGTGCATGGATCAATGGAATCCCCGCAACCGTGCAACAGTTGCGTCATGTGGGCGAACAATTACTGGATATTCACGGGCAACACGCTTGGCAAAGCCTCACTAAACCCGATGCAGTACGTGAGTTATTGGATGCGTATGGTCGCATCACCACCACCGTATTGCGCACACGTTGGCAGGCATGGCGTAAAGCGCACAATGCGCTGCAAACGGCTATCAAAGCGCAAGATTCCCTGCAAAATGAGCGCGAGCGTTTGGCATGGCAAATCAATGAACTGGAAAAACTCAACCCCCAAGCAGGTGAGTGGGACGAATTACAAAGCGCCCATAACCGCCTCGCCAATGGGCAAGCGTTGCTGGATGCGGCGCAATCTGCGGTAGCCGTATTAGAAGAAAACTCCCTTCATACCGCTGTGCAACAACTTCAAAACGTGGTGCAGTGGGAATCGGATTTGCAGGAGCCTATGGAAATTCTCCAATCCAGCATCGTGCAGATGGAGGATGTGCTTCGTACTTTACGCGCCTATTTGCGTCGCACCGAATTAGAACCCGAACGCTTGCAAGAATTGGATCAGCGGCTTGCATTGTGGGTTTCAATGGCACGCC
>JBDKGR010000103.1:0-10013 GCA_039798085.1 Pseudomonadota bacterium | reverse complement strand
GTATCGCCATCCAAACTGCTATTGAATTGCGGGAATTGTTTCAATGCCGATACGCACGCTTTAATCAAAAACGCCAGCATCGTCACCTTCGTGCCTTTGTTGCCGGATTTTTCGTTTTCCTTGTTCAGTTGAACGCGGAAGGCTTCTAAATCGGTGATGTCGGCATCGTCGTGGTTCGTGACCGCCGGAATCATGATGGCGTTGCGCAGCAAATTCGCGCCGCTGATTTTTTGGATGCGACCGAGTTCTTTGCGTTCAATCGCGCCGAATTTGGCAAAGTCCACTTTTGGCCACGGAATCAATCCTAACCCCGCCCCATCATTGCTCGCGCTGGCTTTGGCTGCTGCGGTAGCCGCCGCAATCGCTTGGGTTTGCGCCGTGCCTGCCATCACCGCTTTGGTGAAGTTTTGCACATCTTCTTGCGTGATGCGCCCTTTCATACCAGAGCCTTTGATTTCCGCCAAAGGTACGCCCAATTCTCGCGCCAATTTGCGAATTGATGGCGAAGCGTGGGGCAATTTTCCTAATGCAGGCACAGCGGGAGGCGTTGGAGCCGATTTTGTGGGAGCGGCAGGAGCCGCGAATGCTGGTGTATCTGATACCTTCGCGGCTTCCGCCGCTCCCACAAAAGATACCGCTTCTTGCATCAGCAGCAATACGATAGAACCTTGCTTCACTTTATCGCCGAGCTGAACTTTCATCTCCTTCACCACACCGGCGTGGCTGCTGGGGATTTCCATGGAGGCTTTATCGCTCTCCACGGTGATGAGGCTTTGTTCGGCTTGAACCGTATCGCCCACTTTCACGAGCAATTCGATTACGGCAACTTCGTCAAAATCGCCAATATCAGGGACTTGGATTTCAATGAGGGACATCATAATTTTTCCTATTCCATTTCCAATTCCGTGAATTAAGCGTAAAGCGGGTTAGTGGCTTCGGTTTGAATGCCGTATTTGGCAATCGCCTGCGCGACTTTTTCCGCCGGAATGCTGCCCGCATCCGCCAGCGATTTGAGCGCCGCGACCACAATGTAATGGCGGTTAATCTCAAAGTGTTCGCGCAGTTTGAAGCGGAAATCGCTGCGTCCGAATCCATCCGTTCCCAGCACTTTGTAGGTGCGACCGGATGGAATGAAGGCGCGGATTTGCTCGCCGTAGTTTTTCATGTAATCGGTCGAACAAATCACAGGGCCAGCGTGGGGCGCGAGTTGCTGCGTAACGAACGATTGGCGCGGCGTTTCCAGCGGATGCAAGAGATTCCAGCGTTCGCAATCTTGCCCCTCGCGTGCCAATTCGTTGAAGCTGGGGCAGCTCCACACATTCGCGCCAATACCCCAATCCAGCGCCAATAATTGTTGTGCCGCCAAGGATTCGCGCAGAATCGAACCCGAACCCAGCAACTGCACCGTGTGCGTGAATGCAGAAAGTGGGGGAGTTGCTTTGCACAAATACATCCCTTTGATGATTTGCTCTTCCGTACCCGCAATCAATCCGGGCATGGCGTAGTTTTCATTCAGCAGGGTGATGTAGAAATAGACGTTTTCTTGGCGTTCCACCATGCGTTTCAGCCCGTGGTGCAGAATCACCCCGACTTCGTGCGCAAAAGTGGGGTCGTAGCTCACGCAATTGGGAATCGTTCCCGCCAAAATGTGGCTGTGTCCATCTTCGTGCTGCAAACCTTCGCCATTGAGCGTAGTGCGTCCCGATGTGCCACCCAGCAAAAATCCCCGCGCCTGCATATCGCCCGCTGCCCATGCCAAATCGCCAATGCGTTGGAAACCGAACATCGAGTAATACACGTAAAACGGAATCATGATGCGGTTGTTGGTGGAATACGAAGTTGCCGCCGCAATCCAGCTCGCCATACCACCCGCTTCGTTAATCCCTTCTTGCAGGATTTGTCCGGCTTTGTCTTCGCGGTAGTACATCACCTGATCTTTATCGACTGGCGTGTAAAGCTGACCTTTGGGGTTGTAGATTCCGATTTGGCGGAACAAACCTTCCATGCCGAAGGTGCGTGCTTCATCGACCAAAATCGGCACAACGCGCTCACCCAAGGCTTTATCGCGCAACAACTGCGTGAGGAAGCGCACGTAGGCTTGCGTGGTGCTAATTTCGCGCCCTTCTACGGTCGGTTCTAACACCGCTTTGAAAGTTTCCAACGACGGCACGGTGAAATGCTCTTCGGATTTGACGCGACGCTGCGGCAAATATCCACCAAGGGCTTGGCGGCGTTCGTGCAGATAGCGCATTTCGGGCGTATCGTCTGCGGGTTTGTAGTAAGGGAGTTTGTGCAACTCGCTATCGGGAATCGGGATATTGAAACGGTCGCGGATGTATTTAATATCCTCATCCGCCAATTTTTTGGTTTGATGCACGGTGTTGCGCGCCTCGCCCGCCTTGCCCATACCGTAACCTTTGACGGTTTTGACCAGCAGCACGGTCGGTTGTCCTTTGTGCGCGTTGGCGGCGTGGAAGGCGGCATAGACTTTTTCTGGCTCGTGACCACCTCGGCGCAAATCGAACAATTCTTCATCGGTCATGTGTTCGACCAATTTCAGCGTTTCAGGGTAGCGCCCGAAGAAGTTTTTCCGAACAAACGCACCATCATTGGCTTTGTAGGCTTGGTAATCGCCGTCCAACACGTCCATCATCAATTGGCGCAATTTTCCGGTTTTATCGCGTGCCAGCAATTTATCCCAGCCCGCACCCCATAAGAGTTTGATGACATTCCAGCCAGAGCCTCGGAATTCGCTTTCCAGCTCTTGCACGATTTTGCCGTTGCCACGCACCGGGCCATCCAAGCGTTGCAGATTGCAGTTCACGACGAAAATCAGATTGTCCAAATTCTCCCGCGCTGCCAAACCAATTGCGCCCAAGGATTCGGGCTCGTCCATTTCGCCATCGCCGCAGAAAACCCAGACTTTGCGATTTTCCGTATTCGCAATGCCGCGTGCGTGCAGGTAGCGCAAAAACCGCGCTTGGTAAATCGCCATCAATGGCCCCAGCCCCATTGACACGGTGGGGAATTGCCAAAACTCGGGCATCAGTTTGGGATGCGGATAGCTGGATAAACCTTTGCCATCCACCTCTTGGCGAAAATGATCCAATTGCTCTTCGGTCAAACGCCCTTCCAAAAAGGCGCGGGCGTAAATCCCGGGGGCGCTATGCCCTTGGATGTAGAGCAGATCGCCGCCGTGATTTTCGGTTTGCGCGTGCCAAAAGTGATTGAAGCCCGCGCCAAACATCGAAGCCACCGAAGCGAACGAACCAATATGTCCGCCCAAATCGCCACCATCGGCAGGGTTGATGCGGTTCGCGCGAACCACCATCATCATGGCGTTCCAGCGCATATAGGCACGCAGGCGTTTTTCAAATTCAATATTGCCTGCACAACGTGCTTCTTGATCGGGTTCAATGGTGTTGACGTAGCCCGTATTCGCGGAAAAGGGCATATCAATGCTGTTTTGGCGTGCGTGTTCGAGCAGTTGTTCCAGCAACGCATGGGCACGTTCTGGCCCTTCGTTTTGAATGACGGCTGAGAGCGCATCCATCCATTCTTGGGTTTCTTGGTGGTCAATGTCGCTGCCAACTTGGGCGGTATTTTGTTGCATGGTTTGTCTCCTACGGTTTAGGTAACTTAATTCTCACACAAGATGTTAAAAATTTCAAGTTGCGAATCATGATTTTGTATTGTGAAATTTTATAAAGATTGACCGCAAAAAAAGCCCAAAGGGTGCTTGGGCTTGATGAAGAGAAAAACTAGGCTACTATGGGACGCTGATTCACTCTTTATTCAACAATCCCATGCTTCAATTAACACCTTCAGGTCAACAAACCATTCAAGACATCGCCCAACGCCACAACTTTAGCGTGGACGCTGTGCGCTCTATGCTCGAATCGGTTTGGAATGGTAACGGCAGCATGGCGCAATTCAGCCATCCTGAGTTTGGCGGCTCGGGGCAATGGATGCAAGGCGGCATGACCATGATTGGGGATATGTTTAACAACTACCTCAAAGGCCGTGTTGATAATTTGTGTTCTGAACTGTCACGCCTCGTCTACAACCAACCCAATAGCATTTTTGTACCCGCGCCCATCGTGCCAGACTGGTGGGGCCCGAGTTTGCGTTTCCCCAACAGTTCCGGCGGACAAAACGGAACGCGCTACGCTTGGTTCTCCCAAGCCCGCCGTTTGGCGATGGAAAACAATGGACAAGTCATTATTTACGATACGCTCGATCACCAAATCGGCGGCGTATCGCAGCAGCAAAGCGGCGGTTCATCGGTGACGTTTTCCAGCCAATACGGTTATGTCGATTTGAATCGCTTGCCGATTGTGTCGATTAACGGCGTGCCGCAAAACAACCCCATCAATAATCCCGCACCCTTTGTTGCTCCTGCGCCCGTGATGTCGAATAACACCAACAATACGAATAATTCCAACGTGGTGAACGATTCACTATCGGGTAATTCCGGCGATATTTTCAATAGCATCGAAAAGTTGGCAACATTGCAAGCGCGTGGTATCTTGTCGCAGCAAGAATTTGCGGCAAAGAAGGCAGAATTACTGAGTCGTTTGTAATTGATCCTGTTTTCAGGAGGTTGATATGGCGGTATCCATCACTCAAACCGATCTCAAAATAGCCGTTCAAGACGGCATCATCACCACAACCCAAGCGCGGGAGTTGTGGCGACGCTGGTCAAGCAACGCGGCATCGCCCGCATCCGCCGCTGCGCCACCCAGTGCGGGGTTTAGCTTTACCAACACCCTGTATTACTTTGGCGGCATGGTGGCGATTGGCGCGATGTCGCTGTTTATGACGCTCGGTTGGTCCGCATTCGGTTCATGGGGATTGTTGTTGATTAGCGTGGCGTATCTGTTTGGTTGCCTCAAGGTTGCGGATTATTTGAAAAAGCAACATTTCACCGTTCCAGCCGGCATTTTGGCGACCTTGGCGATTGTTCTCGTGCCGCTGATTGTCTGGTGCGCCCAGCACGCAATGGGAATGTGGGCGGACACATCGGATGGCAGTTTTTCCGCCTATCACACGCGCATCAATTGGCGCTGGATTACGCTGGAATTTGCCACGCTCATGGCGGGAGTGGTGATGCTGTGGCGCTACCGTCTGCCGTTTATGGTGATGCCGATTGCCGTCACCATTTGGTATATGAGTATGGATTTTGCCAATTTCCTAATCGAAGACACCAAGCACTGGGATTGGGAATTGATGCGCGATGTGTCCTTGGTGTTTGGCCTTATCACGGTAGGAATTGCCATCGTGGTCGATTTGCGCAGCCGCCGCGCCACCGACCCCGAATGGCGGCAAGATTACGCATTTTGGCTGTACCTATTCGGCGCAATTATGGCGTGGAGCAGTTTGAGTTTTCGCAATTCTGGCTCCGAATGGGGCAAAGCCGTGTACTGCTTGATTAACGTCGGGCTGGTATTTTTTGGCGCAGCCATTGGAAGGCGCGTCTTCACGATACTGGGCGCTTTTGGGGTGACGATGTATTTCGGCTACTTATCGCACCAAGTGTTTAAGGACAGTTTGCTATTTCCCTTTGCGCTTACGCTGCTGGGGCTGGGCGTGGTCGCGTTAGGAATTTGGTGGCAGAAAAACGAAGCACGATACCCCATAAGGTTTCGTGCTTTTCGTAGTGGCTTTTAGGAATACACCATTCCAGAATCGTAAAGCCCGACCCAATCTACATTGGCTGAAATGCCCGCATAGATTCTGCATCTACGGTAAGAATATCCCCTGTTTGCTTTAGCACAAACAACCCGCGATGGTGGGCTTCTTCCACCACGTTTTTGGGAACAGACAAACCCGCTACGCCACCATATAACGTGTAGTTTGCGTGTTCTGGAACGGCTTGACGATACCGTATCAACTGCTTTTCTAACTGGTCTAATGCGGACAGATGAATTTTTTGTTTGACTTCCAGTACCGCAACGGAATTGCCGTTCACCAGCACAATATCAAATTCTTGTTGGTTTGATGGTGAGCCAATGATGACGTTGCTCATCACGCGGTCAAACCGTAAGTTTCCAACCACTGGATTGAATTTCAAGCTGTTGAAAAAAAACTCCTCGGCAATAGCACCTTGGTTTTCAGACATATTGCCGTATAGTTTTGCCAGTTTGTCTAATTTGGCATCAGTTTTTGCCATTTGAGCTTCAGTTTTGGCAAACAAAGCATCCGTTTCGGCCTTTTGTGCCTGAAATCGCGCATCCGACTGGGCAAATAGCGCCAGAATATCTTCGTAGTTGTAGGTCTTTTTGGCTTGTGTCATCGCAACCTCTTTATCGGAGTGCGATTTTATCTTTTGTAGGAAGCTGCGGCAGCAGCGAAGGGGGATGAGGTGCAGGGCGGGTTAGCGCAGCGTAACCTACGTAACCCACGCGATGTGGTTATTTCAAAGTCCGCGTGGGTAACAAGTTACCCACACTACTTGGCTGTTGATGCAATGTTGGCGGGCATTGTGGGCGAATCCATTCGCGGCTGCCACCGCTTCCCACCAAGCAAAAAAAACCAAAAGCGGCTACGCCGCCAAAGTCACTGTTTGCCACGCACCAGCCGCATGCTGTGCGTGCTGCCGCTGAAGTGCTCGTTGGAACCGCCATTGCCGAAATAGACGAACCACAGGGAGATCATACCAGGTGTCTGCATGTAGGCAGCGGGCGAAAACGACCAAACGCTGGAAGCCGGTGTATTAGGGAATGCGTGGGTGTTAATCGTGGGGCTGGTGGAGTCGGGATCGCACCGGACTTTGATGGGCGAACCACCGTCACCCACATTGATGGAGTCCATCTTATTGCCACTGCTGCAATAAATCAAACTGGATAGTTCGCGTATCGTCGGCATTCGCCAACCATTGCCTGTTTGTTCTCGGGCATCATCAAGGGTAAGTTTTTTTGCTTCGCCTGCGCAAGTGTTGCCATCCCATTTTTGCCCCACTTGGCAGCGTTGCCATGTGAGGCCTGTTTCGGTGTCTAGCACTTCCGTGCCATTGTTTTGGATTTTGTATTCAGCTTGCGCGGTGAGCGGCAGTGCCACCATCAACGCCAGCATGAAGGGTTTGAAAAGCTGGTGATTTATTTTCATGATAATAAAAACTCCAAAAACAAAAAACCGCCCAATGCTTCAAAGCACGGGGCGGCTGGGGGTTAAGAAAGCGGGGATGTAGAAGGGAAACTTTGCGGGAGTGGCTGAAACCACAAACGGCACAGCAGTAGAACTAACTACAGGGGAAAATTGCTTGGCTGCTTGGCTGCTTAATGTTTCTAGTCATGAAATAAATTCTCGCATGAACTATACGCTTTTTATTAAGGGTTTACCCTAATATCAGATTGATAGTGGCAACGGCATGAGGCGGAGTACCTGCGACGGCTGAATTTTCTCCAAACATTGCGTATGCCTATCGCCTAATGGGAAAGGGCATTCGCGCTGAAAGCACGGCGCACATTCCAATTTCAGCCAGAGGATGTGCGCTTTATCACTTAAAGGTGGCGTGTGCAAGGGGCTGGACGAGCCAAAAATCGCCACCTGCGGCACACCAAACGCAGCCGCTACGTGCATCAAGCCGGAATCGTTACTCACCATCGCTTTGGCGGCGGCAATCGCGGCAAGGGCTTGGTCGAGCGTGGTTTTGCCTGCCCAGTTGTAACAACGCCCGCCCGCTGCGTTGGCGGCATCGGCAATGTCTTGGCACAGCGCCGCTTCTTTCCCCGAACCGAGTAACACCACGGGCAGCGGCAAGTGCGCGGCTAAATCGGCAAAATGGTGCGCTGGCCAGCGCTTTGCCGATCCGTATTCCGCACCGGGTGCAAACACGTAATACGCATTTGCTACTAAATTCATAGCTGTTAATGCAGACTGGACGGGCGCTATCGGCAGATTCAATGTAGGTTTATCAGTTTGAATTTCGGCATCATCCGCGCCACTCAATGCCGAGTAAAACGCCACCATCGGCGGACGTTCCCCGTCGTGATTTTTTGGCGGATTCGGCAATCGTTGATTCAGCAAGCCGTAGCGCGATTCACCCAGATAGCCGATGCGTGTAGGAATATCCGCCCACCACGGCAGTAACGCGCTTTTGAGCGAGTTGGGGCAGACATAGGCTTTATCGAATTGTCCGCGCAGGCGTTTCGCCCATTCGCGCCGCGCCCGCCATTGCAAGCCGCCATGCGCAAACGGAAATTCCAGAACCTGCACCACCTGCGGCATGGCGCGGTACACCGGAGCGACCCACGGCAAAGCGCCTACGGTGATACGCTCGCCCCGCGCGTGGAGTCGGCGTAACAACGGCTCGGTCATCACTGCATCGCCAATCCATTGGGGGGCGATGAGGAGGCTATTCAATGATGTCCGCCGACGTGTTCACCGGCTTTTAATTGAAACTCTGTGCCGCAGTAAGGGCAACGAACGCGGTGATCTTCTGCGTTGGCGATGTTCAAAAAGACTTTAGGGTGCGTATCCCATACTTCCATTTTGGACAAAGGGCTAGGGCAATGCACCCCCCCTTCGCGGTTGAGGTCGGCGGCGAGTAATTCAATGGTTTTTGTGGTCATAATGATCGTTTTCTGGGTTAAACCTTGGTCAGCCAATGCGCATACTTGGGATTGCGTCCATGCACAATATCGAAGAAAGCGGTTTGGATTTTCTCGGTAATCGGGCCACGGCAACCTTCACCGATTTGAATGCGGTCAAGTTCGCGGATGGGGGTTACTTCGGCTGCTGTTCCGGTGAAGAAGGCTTCATCGCAAATATAAACTTCATCGCGCGTAATGCGTTTTTGCACGACTTCTAATCCCAAATCTTTGCAGATATGGAACACGGTGTTGCGGGTAATACCGTTCAACGCGCCGGCGGATAAATCGGGGGTATAAACCACGCCGTCTTTAATCACAAACAGATTTTCGCCCGCGCCTTCAGATACAAAACCGGAGGAATCCAGCAACATGGCTTCATCGTAACCGTCGTCGGTGGCTTCCATGTTTGCCAAAATCGAGTTGGTGTAATTGCTCACCGCCTTGGCTTGCGTCATGGTGATATTGACGTGGTGGCGGGTGTAGCTGGAAATCTTGACGCGAATCCCACGTTTCATGCCCTCCTCACCCAAATACGCGCCCCACGCCCATGCCGCCACCATCGCATGAATGGTGTTGCCTTTGGGGGATACGCCGAGCTTGCGATCACCAATCCAAATCAGGGGGCGCAAATAACCACTTTCTAAATTATTTTCACGCACCACATCCAATTGCGCTTGGTTGATTTGTTCCTTGGTAAAAGGAAGATTCATGCGCAGAATTTTGGCACTGTTAAAAAGGCGGTCGGTATGCTCTTGCAGGCGGAAAATCGCCGTGCCATCGACGGTTTTATAAGCCCGCACGCCTTCAAATGCGCCGCAGCCATAGTGCAAGGTATGGGTTAGGACGTGGATTTTGGCATCACGCCAATCGACCATCTGTCCATCCATCCAGATTTTGCCATCGCGGTCGGACATGGAGGGGGGTAGGGGACTCATTGCGGTTTTTCCTTCAATTAAAGATTTTGATTTTAGCTAAGACCTAAGCCCGTGGCTTTTTCTATTCTCCGCGCAATGTCCTGCACCTGATCGTCGCCGATTTGCCCGACATTGAAATACGTCGCTTCAGGATGCGCCAGATAAAAACCGCTCACGCTGGCGGCCGGAGTCATGGCAAAATTTTCCGTCAAGGTCATGCCGATTTCTTCACATTGCAACACCTCGAACATCGCTTTTTTCACACGGTGGTCGGGGCAGGCGGGGTAGCCGGGCGCGGGGCGAATGCCTTGGTATTTTTCGGCAATCAGCGCGGAAACATCCAATACCTCATTCGGCGCGTAACCCCATAAATCGGTGCGGATTTTGGTATGCAGCAATTCGGCAAACGCTTCGGCTAGCCGATCCGCCAGCGATTTCAACATAATGGCGTTGTAATCATCGTGTGCAGCTTCAAAGGCGGCGGCGCGGTGTTCGGCTCCGATGC
>JBDKGR010000102.1:0-10054 GCA_039798085.1 Pseudomonadota bacterium | reverse complement strand
AAAATGCCCCATTCATTTTTTGAGGTAGAGCATAGCACTGATATTCAAAACTCTCTATTGAAATTTTATGATTTACAAGACTTTTGTGCAAGGATGATTATTGTTGCAGATAAAATTAGGCATGATGAATATCAAAAAAAGCTAAATCGTGGAGGAGTATCTCAAATAAAAAATAGAATAGATTTTCTTGATTACGAATCTCTGATAAAGCAATATGAATATGAATTATTAAAACCATCTTTGTCATTGGTTATTTAAAAAATTAAGTAATTTCGTACAAGTTTTTGTTGTAAAATTGACTTACAAAGAAATTGTATTTAAGATGACTAAAGTTTTTAGTCACAAAGTATAAATTACTTACCAATAAACTAGAACTATCACCTCCGATCACCTCCGAAATGAACCGCATTGAAACAACCTTCAAAAATCTGGCCACGCAAAAGCGCAAAGCGCTGATTCCGTTTGTGACGGCAGGTTTCCCGTTTGCCGACATCACGCCCGAACTCATGCACGCAATGGTCGCGGGCGGTGCGGATGTGATCGAATTGGGCGTTCCGTTTTCTGACCCCAGTGCCGATGGTGCGGTGATTCAAAAAGCGGGTGATTTGGCACTCTCGTTCGGCATTGGCATGGTGCAAATTTTGGCAATGGTGCGCGAATTTCGCCAAACCAATACGACCACGCCCGTGGTGTTGATGGGTTACGCGAATCCTATTGAGCGCTACGACCAAAAGCACGCCCGTGCCGGCGTTGAAAGTGCCTTTGTGGTGGATGCGGCAGCGGCGGGGGTGGATGGCGTTTTAATCGTCGATTACCCGCCCGAAGAATGTGAAACCTTTGCCGCCAATTTGCGCAAACATGGCATGGATTTGATTTTCTTGCTCGCGCCCACCAGCACCGAAGAACGGATGCAGCAAGTCGCAGCGGTGGCAAGCGGCTATGTGTATTACGTGTCGCTCAAGGGCGTGACGGGTTCGGGTGCGTTGGATGTCGATTCGGTTGCGGCAAAATTGCCCCTGATTCGCCAACATATTCACGTTCCCGTGGGCGTAGGATTTGGCATCCGTGATGCCGCCACGGCGAAAAAGATAGCACAAGTGGCGGATGCCGTGGTCATTGGCAGCAAAATCATCCAATTGATTGAAAATGCACCGCGTGACCAAGTGTGCGCTATTGCCCAATCATTTTTGACGGAGATACACCATGAGCTGGCTTGAAAAATTATTACCGCCCAAAATCCAGCCTTCGGAACGCACGGATCGCCGTGGCATTCCCGAAGGATTGTGGATGAAATGCCCTAGTTGCGCCGCCGTTTTGTACAAAACGGATTTGGAGAAAAACCAAAACGTCTGCCCGGGGTGCGGGCATCACCACCGCATTGGCGCACGCGCACGGTTGGATCGATTCTTGGACAACGAAGGACGCTTTGAAATCGGACAAGAAGTATTGCCCGTCGATCCCTTGAAATTCAAAGACAGCCGCAAATACCCCGAACGCCTGCAAGATGCACTAGAAAGCACGGGCGAAACCGATGCACTCATCGTCATGGGCGGGGCGGTGCAAGGGATTAACGTGGTGGTAGCGTGTTTTGAGTTCGAGTTCATGGGTGGCAGCATGGGTTCGGTGGTCGGTGAACGTTTTGTGCGTGGCGTGGAAACCGCAATGGAACAAAAAGTCCCGTTCGTTTGTTTCACCGCCACAGGCGGGGCGCGGATGCAGGAAGGCTTGTTGTCACTCATGCAGATGGCAAAAACCAATGCGTCTTTAACCCGCTTGGCGAAAAAAGGCTTGCCTTATATCAGCGTGCTGACCGACCCGACAATGGGCGGCGTGAGTGCAGGATTCGCGTTCGTGGGCGATGTGGTGATTGCCGAACCCAAAGCGCTTATCGGTTTTGCGGGCCCGCGTGTGATTGAATCGACGGTGCGCGTGAAATTGCCCGAAGGCTTCCAACGCTCGGAATTTTTGCAAACCAAAGGTGCGGTCGATATGATTTGCGATCGCCGCGAATTGCGTTCCACCATCGCCCACACGCTTGCCATGTTGCAACGCCAACCCGCCGATGCCGTGATTTGATGCAGCACCATAGCAGCGCTTTAGTTTTATTTTCGGGTGGGCAGGATTCCACCACCTGCCTCGCATACGCCTTGGAGCGGTATGAGCGCGTGGAAACCGTCGCCTTCGATTACCGCCAGCGCCACCATGTGGAGCTGGAATCGCGCATCACGGTATTGCAGCAAATCCGCACGCAATTCCCCCAGTGGGGTGCGAAGCTGGGTGAAGACCATTTATTGGATTTGGCAGTGCTGGGCGCGGTGAGTGAAACCTCGCTCACGCGCGAAACCGCTTTCAAAATGGAAAGTTCCGGTTTGCCCAATACGTTCGTACCGGGGCGGAATTTGTTATTTTTGACGCTGGCGGCAGCGCTGGCGTATCGGCGCGATTTGCAAGTGATTGTGACGGGCGTGTGCGAAACCGATTTTTCCGGCTACCCCGATTGCCGCGATGACACCATGAAGGCGATGCAACTCGCCCTCTCGTTGGGCATGGATAAGCGTTTCCTCATCGAAACCCCGCTGATGTGGATCGACAAAGCCGCCACATGGCAACTCGCCCACGCACTGGGTGGCGAAGCGCTGGTGGATTTGATTGTGGAACATACCCACACCTGCTACATGGGTGACCGTATCCATCGGCATGATTGGGGCTACGGCTGCGGTGAATGTCCGGCGTGTGCGCTACGGGCACGGGGGTATGTGAATTACCGCCCCGCTACGTGATACGGCGTGATCCAAAAATCGCACTGCCCACCCGTACCATCGTAGAACCGCTGGCAATAGCGGCTTCTACATCGGCGCTCATGCCCATGGAAAGCGTATCAATGCTTCCATTCACGGCATTGATAGCATTGGAAATAGCATCAAAAACCGCTCTAGCGCCCGTGAATACTGCACAAGCAGCTACAAAATCAGGAGCAGGCTCTGGAATACACATCACCCCCCGCAGGCGCAAATTGGGCAACTGGGCAACGGCTTGTGCCAGCGCTAAAGCGTCCTCGGGCGCAACGCCGGATTTGGTGATGCCGCCATCCACATTCACCTGAATGCACACCTGCAACGGCGGCAAGTGGGCGGGGCGCTGTTCGCTTAACCGCTGGGCGATTTTGAGGCGGTCGATGGTATGCACCCAATCAAAATGCTCCGCCACCCAACGGGTTTTATTGCTTTGAATCGGGCCGATGCAATGCCATTCCAAATCTTTCATGTCGGCAAAATCCGGCATTAGGCGAAAGGTTTGGATTTTTTCCACCGCTTCTTGAATGTAATTTTCCCCGAACGCACGCTGTCCGGCGGCGTAGGCTTGCGCAATCGCATCCACGCCAAAGGTTTTGGAAACGGCGAGCAATGCTACTGAATTAGGAGCGCGGTACGCAGATAGGGCTGCGCTTTCGATGCGTTTTTGTATATCAGCGAGGTTTTGGGCAATCGTACTCATGGCGTATTCATGGCGAATTTATAACCCAAACAATCGGGAAAAATTGTCACTGGTGGCTTGCCCAATCGCTTCCACGCTGCAACCGCGCACCGCCGCCAGTTGCTTCGCCACATGGGGAACGTAAGACGGGTTATTCGTTTTTCCGCGAAACGGGACGGGCGCTAAATACGGGCTGTCGGTTTCAATGAGGATTCGGTCGAGTGGAATAAATGCGGCAATATCGCGCAGGTTTTGGGCGGATTTGAATGTCACGATGCCGGAAAACGAAATATAAAACCCCAAATCCAAGGCTTGGCGGGCGACTTCCGTACTCTCGGTAAAGCAATGGAACACTCCGCCCACTGCATGACCCCCATTGCTGCCGCTGCCGCTGCCGTTTTCGCCTTCTTCTTGCAGAATCCGCAGCGTATCTTCCGCCGAACTGCGGGTATGGATCACCATCGGTTTTTGCAACTGCTGCGCGGCGCGGATATGGATGCGGAAGCGCTCACGCTGCCATTCCATTTGCGCGTGGGTGCGGTCGCCCATGCGGTAGTAATCCAGCCCCGTTTCGCCAATCGCTACCACGCGGGGGAGCTTGCCGCGCTCTAACAAATCATCCAGTGTGGGTTCTTGCACGCCTTCGTTATCGGGGTGAACGCCGACCGTTGCCCAAAAGTTATCGTAATCCAAGGCCAGTTGATGCACTTGGGGGAAACCTTCCAGCGTCGTGCCAATGCACAGGGCGCGGGTGACGTGGGCATCCGCCATCGCCTGCCGAATCGCGGGGAGGTTGGCAGAGAGTTCGGGGAAATCGAGGTGGCAATGGGAATCAGTAAACATACATTACATGGATTACATAGTTTGGGTGGGACGGTCTGAATTCAAATAATGCCCTAATATCTCTTCGATACGGTGCTTGAGCACTTTGGATTTATCATCTTTGGGAAAGGTGATGCCCACTCCTTGCGTCCGTCCACCAGCGGCTTTGGCAGGCGTAATCCATGCGACTTTTCCGGCTACGGGGTAGCGCTGTATATCGTCGGGCAGGGAAAGCAGAACGTACACATCGTCCCCAAAGTGGTATTCCCGCGTGGTGGGGATAAAAATCCCCCCCTCGTTAAACAAAGGAATATAGGCGGTATAGAGTGCCGCTTTCTCTTTGATAGCAAGCTGAATCACACTGGGGCGTGAGGGATTAGAAGGGGGGGGATTAGACGATGAAGGGGTAACCGGTGCAGTGCTCATGGTGCGATCTATTTTAAGGCGGAGGAGAGGGATAAAATCCGCGTTATGCAAGACAAATACCACCATCTCGATATTGAAAAATCGGCACAAACGCATTGGAATGCTCTGGACGCTTACCGTGTCACCGAAGATGCTTCCAAGAAAAAGTTTTACGCTTGTTCTATGCTGCCCTACCCCAGTGGAAAACTCCACATGGGGCATGTGCGCAATTACACCATTAACGATATGCTGATGCGTTATCTGCGTATGAATAACTACAACGTTCTTATGCCTATGGGCTGGGATGCGTTTGGGTTGCCCGCTGAGAATGCTGCGCTAAAAAACAAAGTTCCGCCCGCGCAGTGGACTTACGACAACATCGCCACCATGAAAAAGCAGATGCAGGCGCTGGGCTTGGGCATTGATTGGAGCCGCGAAGTCGCCTCCTGCGATCCCGAATACTACAAATGGAATCAATGGCTCTTCCTGAAGATGCTGGAAAAAGGCATTGCCTACCAAAAAACCCAAGTCGTGAACTGGGACCCCGTGGATAACACCGTGCTTGCCAACGAGCAGGTCATCGACGGCAAAGGCTGGCGCACAGGTGCAACCGTGGAAAAGCGCGAGATTCCGGGTTACTACCTCAAGATCACCGCTTACGCACAAGAATTGCTGGATCACGTTCAAGTCGGCAATGAAAAATCCACTTTGAATGGCTGGCCAGAGCGGGTGCGCTTGATGCAGGAAAACTGGATTGGCAAATCCAGCGGCGTGCGTTTTGCATTTACGCACAGCATCGCGGACGCAAAAGGCGCGTTGATTGATGACGGCAAAATGTACGTCTTCACCACCCGCCCCGATACCATCATGGGCGTGACCTTCTGCGCCGTTGCCCCTGAACATCCCTTAGCGATGCACGCGGCGAGTACCAATCCGACATTGGCGGCTTTTATTGAAGAATGCCAAAAAGGGGGAACGACTGAAGCCGAACTCGCGCTCAAAGAAAAAGTGGGTATGCCCACGGGCTTAACCGTAACGCACCCGATTACGGGCGCAGCGGTGGATGTTTGGGTCGGCAATTACGTGTTGATGAGCTACGGCGATGGCGCGGTAATGGGCGTTCCCGCCCACGACGAGCGCGATTTTGCTTTTGCCAAAAAATATGGCTTGGCGATTAAAGATGTTATCCGCATCGAAGGAAAAGGCGAAGAATTCACCTACGACGACACGCAATGGCAAGATTGGTACGGCGATAAGCAGCGCGGTATCACCGTGAATTCGGGCGTGTTCGATGGTTTATCGTATGCCGAAGCGGTGGATGCCGTTGCCGCAGCGCTGGAAGCCAAAGGCTTGGGCGAGAAGAAAACGACGTGGCGTTTGCGCGATTGGGGTATCAGCCGCCAGCGTTATTGGGGTACGCCAATCCCGATTATTCATTGCGAATCCTGCGGCGCGGTGCCGGTGCCGGAAAAGGATTTGCCCGTCATCTTGCCGCAAGATTGCGTCCCCGATGGTTCGTGCAACCCACTGCACAAGCATGAAGGTTTCCACGCCGGTGTCACCTGTCCCCAATGCGGCAAACCCGCGCGGCGCGAGACGGACACGATGGATACGTTTGTCGATAGCTCATGGTATTTCATGCGCTATTGCGATCCCCAAAACGCCGACAAAATGGTCGCCGATGGAGCGGATTATTGGATGCCGATGGATCAATACATCGGCGGTATCGAACACGCGATTTTGCATTTGCTCTACGCCCGTTTCTGGACGAAAGTCATGCGCGATATGGGCTTGGTCAAGGTTGATGAGCCGTTTACCAAGTTGCTGACGCAAGGCATGGTGCTGAACCACATCTACAGCCGCCGCACCGAACAAGGCGGTAAAGAATACTTCTGGCCGCACGATGTAGAAGACAAATTGAGCTTTATGGGCAAAGTGCTTGGTAAACAACTCAACAAAGCCGTGGGCGATTTGCCCGCTGGTACGCCGATTGATTACGAAGGCATCGGCACGATGTCCAAATCGAAAAACAACGGCGTTGATCCGCAAGACCTGATTGAAAAATACGGTGCGGATACGGCACGCCTCTACACCATGTTCACCGCGCCGCCCGAAGCCACGCTGGAATGGAACGAAGCCGGCGTAGAAGGCAGTTACCGCTTCTTGCGCCGTGTGTGGAATTTTGGATTCAAACGATCAACGACTCCGAAAAATGGCAACAGCGATAAAAAACTGCGCCGCGAAATCCACACCATCTTGAAGCAGGTCGATTACGACTACCAGCGGATGCAATACAACACCGTGGTATCGGGCGCGATGAAGATGCTCAATGCCTTGGAAGATGCTGCTCCCTCTGCCGCAGTGGAAGAAGGATTCTCCATTTTGCTGCGCATCCTCTACCCCGCTACGCCCCACCTTACCCACACGCTTTGGACGGAGCTGGGTTACACCGCCACCGTTGGTGATTTGTTGGATGCGCCGTGGCCTGCGGTTGATCCTGCGGCTTTGGTGCAAGATGAAATCGAACTCATGCTGCAAATCAACGGCAAATTGCGTGGTTCAATCCTCGTAGCCGCCACAGCGGATAAAGCCACGATTGAAGCCACTGCGCTGCAATCGGAAGCGTTTATCAAGCAAGCGCAGGGTGCTGCACCGAAGAAAATCATCGTCGTCCCCGGACGCTTGGTGAATATGGTGCTTGGATGAAGATGCAACGCCGCACCGCCCTAGTTGGGGGCTTATCCAGTCTACTGCTTAGTGCGTGCGGCTTTCAACTGCGCAGTGCCCAGAGTTTTGCCTTTCAAACGCTGGCAATCACCCCTGAAAAGGGTTCGTTGCTGGCGACCGATTTGATTCGCTATTTTGGTGCTTCCGTGCGTCCGATTGCCCCCAAGCCGCCGGATGTGATCGTCGATATACTGCACGAAGGACGGGAAAAGAACGTCATTGGCATCAATTCATCGGGTCAAGTGCGGGAATTCCAACTGCGCAGTGTGGTGCGTTTTCAGATGCGCACTCCCGATGGGCGCGAACTCATCGCCCCCACTGAAATCACCCAGCAACGCGATATTAGCTTCAACGAATCCGCCGTGCTTGCCAAAGAAGCCGAAGAAGTGTTGCTCTACCGCGATATGCAAGCCGACCTGCTACAGCAGATACTGCGGCGCTTGGCTGCTATTAAGCATATTAAGCATATAGCGCCATGAGTGGAATTCAGCCCCATATTGCACACCATATCGTTTTATTACGTGATCAGCGTGTGATGCTGGATTCAGACTTGGCGGTGCTCTATGGCGTAGAAACCAAAGTGCTGGTGCAAGCGGTTAAACGCAATATCGAGCGCTTTCCTGCCGATTTCATGTTTCAGCTTTCCAAAGAAGAATGGGTGGCTTTGAGGTCACAAACGGTGACCTCAAACCGTAACACCCATAATCGTGGTGGTCGGCGTTACGCACCCTATGCTTTTACGGAACAGGGAGTGGCGATGCTGTCATCGGTACTTAGCAGTCCACTTGCCATTTCGATCAACATCGAAATCATGCGCACCTTTGTACAAGTACGCGCGATGGCGGCAACCCATCAAGATTTGGCGCAACAACTCGCCATGCTGCAAGATAAAACCGAATTGCTCGCCCTATCGCACGATACATTCAGCCGCAACACGCGCAATCAGCTCAAAAGAGTATTTGATTCCTTGCGAGAGCTGATGACACCGCCTGCACCGCAGGCTCCCCCTCAACGCCCTATTGGTTTCATTCCGCCGCAGGATTGAAATTTCGACCACCATGCAGCTCTCCCCCCCCCAACTTGCCAATCACTTGCAACGCGGGTTGAAAAGCCTCTACACCCTGCACGGGGATGAAGCGCTCTTGCAGCAAGAAGCGGCGGATACGATTCGCCGCACCGCCCGCCCGTTAGGCTATACCGAACGCACCGTCCACACCGTTAGCGGTGCGCATTTTGATTGGAGCGAAGTATTAGCCGCTGGCGGTTCGTTAAGTCTGTTTGCCGATAAGCAGATTGTCGAAATCCGCATTCCTTCGGGCAAGCCCGGAAAAGAAGGAAGCATTGCCCTACAGCAAATCGCAGAAATGGCACAGGGCAATGAAAGTACCTTGACGCTGGTGATGTTGCCGCGTTTAGATAAGGCGACCAAATCCAGCGGCTGGTTTTCGGCGTTGGATAGCCACGGCATCACCATCCCGATTGAACCCATCGAACGCGCTGCCCTGCCACAGTGGATTGCGCAGCGTCTGGCGTTGCAAAATCAGCGCATTGCCGAAGGCGAGGAAGGGCAACACACCCTGCAATTTTTTGCCGACCGCGTGGAAGGCAATTTGTTGGCAGCGCACCAAGAAATCCAAAAACTGGTGCTCCTGCATCCGGCGGGTGTGTTGCGATTGGCGGATGTGGAAAACGCCGTGCTGAATGTTGCACGCTACGATGTGTTCAAACTCAGCGAGGCGGTGTTGGGCGGCAATCCGCAGCGCGTGCAGCGAATGTTGGACGGTCTGCAAGCCGAGGGCGAGGCGGAAGTGCTGGTGCATTACACCCTCGCCGAAGATATTCGGGCCTTGAAGCGGGTGAAAGATGCCATGCAGCAAGGCAAACCCCTGCCGATGGCGCTGCGGGAAAATCGCATCTGGGGCAACAAAGAGAAACTATTTGAGCGTGTCCTGCCCCACTTATCCGCCTCTGCACTGGCAGAATTGCTGCAATCTGCGCACACGGTGGATGGAATCGTCAAAGGATTGAAGCAACCCAACTGGCCGCATTCCGGCTGGCAGGCGCTGCACCAGTTGGCGCAAACGCTGTGCCAGTTGTGTATGGTGAAGAATATCCCTCTCCGCCCCCAACGCACGCTTTAACCCTCAAGGAGAATACAATGTTTGCTATTAAATCAAGAGCTACCTGTGCAGTATGGGCGGGCATTGCAGCCGTTTTTTCGGTATCTTTGCTTGCGTCGTGTACGCAAGAACAGCAAAATAAAATCAGTCGTGGCGTTCAAAACTGGACGGGAACGAACGGCGTTTTAGAAATCTACGCAGGTGATAAAGTGGTTCGGCGTTTCCTGAAAATCGACAAACTATCCACCGCCGCCGGAACCGACGACGGCAAAGCCCGCCCCTACCGTTTTGGCTACGGCGTGCTGGATGAAAATCTGAATATGCAAGCCGATTCGGGTGAGAAAAAAGTGTATTTTGAAGTCAGCGATTACGCCACGAATTATCTGTTTTTTGAAAATCCACACTAAAAATGCCATTAAATGTAGAACACCTTTTACGCACCACCCAAACGCTAGAGCAGGCATTGGAAGCATTGCAAAAATGTACCGATACCAGCAGTGTTTTAT
>JBDKGR010000101.1:0-10106 GCA_039798085.1 Pseudomonadota bacterium | reverse complement strand
GTCGTTTGCCGACCCAACTGCACCTAATGGAAGAATTGAAAAAAATCAAGCGCGTCATTCAAAAAGCCGATGGGACTGCTCCGCATGAAGTGCTACTGGTCATTGACGGTAATACGGGGCAAAATGCGCTCATGCAGGTTCGTGCGTTTGATGATGCGCTAAAACTCACGGGGCTTATCATCACCAAGTTGGATGGAACGGCAAAAGGGGGGGTTCTAGCCGCTATTGCGCGGGAGCGTCCGATTCCCGTTTATTTCATCGGTGTAGGTGAAAAGTTGGAAGAACTCGAAACCTTTCATGCACGGGAATTTGCGCAGGCTTTGTTAGGGTAACAAACGATGAATAATAGGAATGATAGGAATAAGAGTTTACAAGGCGTTCGAATCCTCAGTTTGGCATTGAATTTGCCTGGACCCGGGGCGTTGATGCGGTGTCGGGATAAGGGGGCAGAGTGCATCAAACTCGAACCGCTTGCCCCACTGGGGGCGACATCCGCCGACCCCATGCAGATTTATTCTCCCCATGCTTACACGGTGCTGCATGAAGGAATTCGCATCGTGCAAGCCGACCTCAAAACCGAAGAAGGTCAAGATACGCTCCACCATGAACTGGCTCAAGCAGATGTGTTGATAACGTCGTTTCGCCGTTCGGCACTGAAAAAATTGGGGCTGGAGTGGGCAATGCTGCATCAACGGTATCCGCGCTTGGGGATGGTCGTGATTGTGGGCGCAAGCGGAGAACGGGCGAATGAAGCGGGGCACGATTTAACCTACCAAGCGGAGAACGACCTTATCAGCGGATTGGATTTGCCGGTCACGCTCTATGCGGATATGGGTGGAGCGTTGTTGGCAACCGAGGCGATATTGCAAGCGCGTCTGCACCAGTTGGAAGAAGGTAGGGGCGTATGTTTGGAAGTGGCATTAACCGATGCTGCCGCGTATTTAGCCTTGCCACGAACATGGGGTTTGACTTTGCCCGATAGCCCGACTGGCGGAGCGCACGCCGGTTACGGAGTCTATGCGTGCCAAGATGGACGGGTGGCGTTGGCGGCATTAGAACCCCATTTTGTTCAAGCCCTGAGCCGCGTGATGGGGGTTGCCGTAGAAGCCTTCAATCGTTCCACCATTGCCCAATTCTTGCACACAAAAACGTGTAACGAATTGAACGCATTGGCACACCAATGGGATTTGCCACTGCATACGATGCAGTAACGATGCAGTAAAGATGCAGTAAAAAGGAGTCGGTATGGGTTCTTTCATCGCTAAAACCAAAACTGCGTTGTTCGCAGTTGCTACTACGCTCACGGCGTTGTCCGCGCAGGCGTTTCAAATCACCAGCTTTTCACCGCAGGGTGAGGTGTCGCCAATTCGCCAGATTGTGGTGAAATTTGATGAGCCCGCCGTGAATCTGGGTGAACCCAAAGGGGGTTCTGCACCGCTCAAAGTGGAATGTACGCCCTCCGAAGGGCGGGTCGGTAGCTCCTCGCGCTGGGTCAGCGATAAGGTTTTAGCGCTGGATTTTGAAAACGATTTACCCCCCAATGTGACGTGTACCGCGCAAGTGGTTGCAGGATTCAAATCGGCTAAAGGCATAGAGCTTACGGGCACTCGCAGCTATAAATTCCATACCGGTGGAGCGGTGGTTATCGAGGCAACACCCTACGCTTACCGTGCCGATAACATCTCGGAAGACCAATTTTTCTCCTTGCGTTTCAATGGTACGGTGGATGCGGCTAAAGTACAAGCCAACGTCTGGTGTGCCGTCGAAGGATTGGGCGAGAAAGTCTCGATTCGCTTGATTGAAGGCAAAGAACGTGCCGTATGGTTGAAGGCACAGCGCCGAGAAATGTCAGAGGCTGCGGCAAAAAATCCCCCAAGTTTGGTGCTATTCGCTTGCAACCGTGCGCTCACCCCTGCCAGCAAAGTACAGGTGGTATATGGCAAAGGCATTTATTTTTCCGATACGGTAGAAAAGCGTTCGACTTATACCGTGCGTGAACCGTTCAATTTGCGCTGGAGCTGCGAACGGGAAAATGCCCAAAGCGCTTGTTTGCCGATACGTCCTTTGACCTTGACCTTCACCGCCCCCGTTTCTAAAGAAGTGCTGGAAGCCATCCGCCTTCAATCGGGCAGCACTACGTGGAAGCCCAAGGTCATCCACGAAAGCGGCATTACCTTTGCCTCGCCTTTCCCCGAAAAAGCCACGCTGACACTGGAATTCCCGCCGAATTTCAAAGACGATGCAGGACGCACCTTGCACAACGCGCCGCAGCTCCAAATCACCACGGATGCCATGCCACCCTTAGCCAAGTTTTCCGCCGCGCCTTTTGGCGTGGTAGAGCGCTTTGCCGAACCCAGTGGCGTAGCCGTGTTACCGATTACGCTGCGCAATGTGGAATCGTTCGCGGCGAACCTTCCGGTCGGAAAGGTGAAAACGTTGCGTCCGACCACCGATGCCGACATCATTCGCTGGTTCTTGAAAGTGCGCCAATACGAACAATCCACTCTCATCAATAAAGTGGAAACCCGTGCCGTTTCTTTGCTGGATGGGGAAAAAGATGGAAAAGGTAGCACGCTCAAAACGCAAGATTTACCCAAACCCGTGAGCGGCGATCCCCGTCCATTTGAGGTGGTCGGTATCCCCCTTTCTGCGGGTTTCCATGTCGTGGAGATTGCCTCCAAAAAGCTGGGGCAGCATCTGCTCGACCCGAATCAACATGGCAAAGACCGCACGATGTATGTGCGTACCTCGGCCTTGGTAACGAATTTGGGGGTGCATTTCAAACTGGGGCGTGAAAATTCATTGGCATGGGTGACCACCTTGGATAAAGGTAAACCTGTTGCCAATGCCGCTGTTCGGGTATCGGATTGCAACGGCAAAGAAATAGCCACCGCCAAAACCAACGCGCAAGGAATTGCCCAATTCACCGGCATTTCACCCCAAGCCCCGACGTGCAATAGCGAGGATCGTTATGTTCAGGCTTATTTTGTCAGTGCCCGTGCCTCTCAACCCGCTGGGGAAGGCAAAGTCAACGAATCGCTTGAAGATTTGGCATTCACATGGAGCGATTGGAATAAAGGCATCGAATCATGGCGTTTCAATTTTCCCACCAGCCAAGATGCAGCACCCGATGAAATCGCCCACACGATTTTGGATCGCAGCCTGCTCCGCGCGGGTCAAACGGTTTCGATGAAGCATCTTTTGCGCACCCAAACCAGCAAGGGTTTTGGGTTGCCCGAAGCCAAACCCACATCGCTTACCATTACCCATATCGGCAGCGGTCAGCAATACACCCAACCACTGACTTGGCGCAAAACCCCCACCGGTGGATTAAGTGCGGTCAATACCTTCGCTATTCCGCCAGCCGCCAAATTGGGGGTGTATCAGGTTGAATTGCGTGCCGAAGGCAACAATCGCAGCTTTACAACGACCAGTTTTAGGGTGGAAGAATTTCGCTTACCGGTATTTGAGGGGCGTATCACTCCATCCGATAAAAAACCCTTGGTCGGCATTTCGACCTTACCGATTGATGTGCAAGTGAATTTTGTATCCGGTGGCGGCGCGGCGAATCTGCCCGTGCGCGTATCTGCCTTGGTGCGGGAAAAATACGTGAATTACGCCGATTTTGCGGATTTCAATTTTTCCCCACCGCGCAGCAATAACAATAACAATAACAATGGCGATGGCAATGGCGATGGCAATGGCGATGAGGAAACGGTAGAAGCCTCTACCGATGAAAAAGTTATTGCGAACAAACTCCCCGTTACGTTGGATAAAAATGGCGCGGGAAAAATCAAACTCGACAAAATCCCCAGCAGCCAAAAAGCCCAAGAGCTGGTGATGGAAGCAACGTATTCCGATCCCAATGGCGAAGTGCAAACCCTGCGTAGTACCCAAACCCTGTGGCCAGCGGGTGTGGTGGTGGGGATTAAAACCGAAGGATGGGTTTCGAGCGGCGGCAAAATCCAATTTCAAGCCTTGGCGCTGGATGTACACGGTAAACCCAAAGCAGGTGTTGCCTTGGATGTGAAAGCCTACGCCCGCATCACTACCACTAGCCGTAAACGCATGGTGGGTGGGTTTTATACCTACGATAACCAAACTGCGAACAAAGAATTGGGTTCTCTGTGCAGTGGTCAAAGCGATGCACGCGGCTTGCTTTTGTGCGAAGCCAGTATGACCGAAGCGGGTGAAATTGAACTCGTTGCCACCGCGCAAGACGGTGCGGGACATAGCGTACAAGCTGCCTCTACGGTGTACGTAACCCAGCAAGGAGAGATGTGGTTTGGGGGCGATAACCACGACCGTATCGACCTCCTACCCGAAAAGAAAAACTACGAAATCGGTGAAACCGCCAAATTCCAAGTGCGGATGCCGTTCCGTTTTGCTACTGCGCTGGTCACGGTGGAGCGGGAGGGTATTTTGGAATCCCAAATCGTTCAACTGAATGGGAAAGACCCCACGATTAGCCTCAAAATCAAAGACGAATGGGGGCCTAATGTGTACGTGAGTGCCCTCGTGCTGCGGGGGCGATTGCGTGAAGTGCCGTGGTATAGCTTCTTCACTTGGGGCTACAAAGCACCGCGCGAATGGTGGACGGGATTTTGGTACGAAGGGAAAGAATACGTCGCGCCCACGGCGATGGTCGATTTGAGCAAACCTGCTTACCGTTTGGGTGTGGCAGAAATTCGGATTGGAACGCAAGCGCACCAACTGGTCGTGAATGTGAAAGCGGATAAAGAAAGTTACTCCGTGCGGGGCAAAGCACAGGTCACGATTCAGGTCAAATTGCCCAATGGTCAGCCGGCGGCGAATGCGGAGGTGGCTTTGGCAGCGGTCGATCAAGCGCTGTTGGAGTTAATGCCCAATGAGAGTTGGAACGTGTTGGAGGCGATGTTGCAAAATCGTTCATGGGGGGTGGAAACCTCCACCGCACAAATGGAGATTATTGGTCGCCGCCACTACGGGCGCAAAGCGGTTCCGGCGGGGGGCAGCGGCGGTAAAGGCGGAACGCGCGAGTTGCTTGATACCCTGCTGCTATGGAATCCCGCCATCAAATTGGATGCCAACGGGCAAGCAACGGTCATGGTTCCGCTGAATGATGCGCTCACTACGTTCCAAATTGTGGTGATTGCGGATTCGGCAACCGGATTCTTTGGCACGGGAAAAACCAGCATCCGCGCAACCCAAGATTTGCAAATTATCAGCGGATTACCGCCCTTGGTGCGGGAAGATGACCAATTCCGCGCGTCGATTACGCTGCGCAACACCACCGCGCAAGCGATGAAAGTGGACGTGAAACCGCGTGCGACTTTGCTGGATTTGAATTTGAATTTGAAAGCGCAAACGGTGGATATTCCCGCTGGAGAATCGCGTGAAGTGGCGTGGATGGTGGCTGTACCCGTTCAGTCGGCTTTGAATCGCACCGAGGAATTGGCATGGGAAATTGAAGCCAAAGATAGCCTAAGCGGCGCACGCGATGCTTTGAAATGGAGCCAACGCATCATTCCCGCCGTGCCATTGACGGTGCGGCAAGCGATTCTGGTGCAAGTGGATACCCCCTTGAGCTGGGATATTTCCCCACCGGCGGATGCGTTGCCGAATCGCGGAGGGGTAAAAATGTCGCTGCAACCCACGCTCGCGGCGGGCTTACCGGGGGTGAAAGATTGGTTCATCAATTATCCGTTTGCGTGTTTGGAGCAAAAAACCAGTAAATCGGTAGGTCTGCGTGACGGCAAGATATGGCAAACCGTGGCGGCACAAATTCCTAGTTATTTGGATAGCGATGGATTGGCGAATTATTTTCCGCCCCGTAACGGTGACGCGAATCGGGGGAGCGATACCTTGACGGCGTATTTGCTCGCGGCAACGCATGAAGCCTCGGGTGTGAATCCCGCCTTTGCGCTGCGTGAAGAGGTGCGTGCGCCAATGGAACGGGGTTTGATGAACTTTATCGAAGGACGCATTCAACGCGATTTCTGGAGTCCGCGCAAAGACTTGGATATGCGCAAAATCGCCGCGCTAGAAGCGCTCTCGCGCTACGGAAAAGCGCAAGGGCGTATGGTGGGCAGCATCGCCATTACGCCGAATCAATGGCCTACGCATACGGTGATTGATTGGTACAACATCCTCCGCCGCGTACAAGATGTTCCCGACCGTGCCAAACGCCTTGCCGAAGCCACGCAAATTTTGCGTAGCCGGATTAGCTACCAAGGCACGAAAATGGTGTTCTCAACCGAGAACGAGGATTATTGGTGGTGGCTCATGCAAAACGGCGATGTCAACACCGCCCGTTTGATTTTGGCAGTGATGGACGATCCGGCATGGAAAGACGATATGGGTCGGCTTGCCAATGGTTTCATCAGCCGCCAAAGAAATGGCGCATGGCACACCACGACCGCGAACTTGTGGGGCGGCTTGGCGTTGGAGAAATTCTCAGCCAAATACGAAGCGGTTACCGTGGGCGGTAGCACCAAAGCCAACATGAGCACGGGTAGCACGGCGGTAGATTGGGGTAAACCCGAGCGCACGATGTTCCTAGGCTGGGGTAAACCCGAAGCCAAGGATAATTTAACCGTAACCCACCAAGGCAGCGGTAAACCGTGGCTGACGCTGCAATCGGTAGCAGCGGTTCCATTGAAAGCACCGTTCAATGCAGGGTATCAAATCAAAAAGACGATTACCCCCATCGAACAAGCGAATAAGAACCAGCCGGCTGGAAGTTATAGCCGAGGCGATATTCTGCGTATCACCTTGGAAGTGAACGCCAGTACCGATATGACATGGGTGGTGGTTACCGACCCCATCCCCACCGGAGCCACCATTTTGGGCAACGGTTTAGGGCGTGATAGCGAGATGGCAACCCAAGGCGAAAAAAGCGGCAGCAGCGGCAGCAATGGTTGGGTAGCTTTTGAAGAACGCAGCTTTGAAGCCTTCCGCAGCTATTACGAATACATGCCCAAAGGCGTGATGAAAATGGAATACACCGTTCGCTTGAACAATGCGGGCGAATTTTCCTTACCCCCATCCCGCGTAGAAGCCATGTATGCACCCGAAATATTTGGTGAAGTTCCTAACGCACGGGTCAAAGTCGAAGCAGGAAAATAAAAAACCAATGGAGAACCATATATGCTGAAAAATATACGCATCTTTGCATTATTTGTGGGGAGTATCTTGTTATCTGGATGCTATGTTGTGCCGATCAATAATCCATCAGCGGGTTCTGGTGTGGTTGCTACGCCGCAACCCGTAGCCCTTGCACCAGCCCCCCGTCCGGTTTATACGGCGCGACTGTATCCCACGAACGATGCCGCATCGGTTATGGGACGTATTGCAGGGACAATCAGTAACCCAGATCGGGGACATGGTAAATTTAGCTTTACGGTTAATAGCGAAACCTTTACTGGAGAAGCCACCCGCCCTGATGGGGTAACCAAAGGCACGGCAAATGCAGCGGGTAACCGTGGAAACTATGCCAAATGCACCTACGCTACTAACTCTAAGCTAGGTGGTAATGCAGCATCCGCGTTGCAACGCTATTCAGAGGCAAGGCAAGCTGCACGAACTCGTCGTGCCAAAGTTGACTTCGAGTTAAGTGGCGAGGGGGAAGCACTAGATAGAGCCAAGCGTGGCTGGTGGGCAGCCGGCTTAGACAACGTAGTAGGTAGCATGAGAGAATCACGGTACACTCGTCCCAAAGAAGCTGCTGAATTAGCTGAACTCAAAGCGGATGCTGAGTTAATGGCGGATAAGGGTAAAACCATAAACATGAGCCGTTCTTCCTTGGGAACGGGAACTTGCGTGTTCTCCAACGGTGCGGTATTTGATTTGCATATTTCTCTTTAAGGCTTTAAGGAATCATTCATATCCATCCATTACCCTTGACCTTTTATGTTTGGCACGTTAAAGGTTTTGGGTAATGGTAATGGCACTTTTGGCACTTTCGATATGGCGGACATCTCCGATACTTCCCGTTTCTATGGTTTTTTTGGCTTTTGGGGCGCTATCGCCCGCAGTGTATGCGGAGAGCGCTCCTTCTTTGATAGCGTGGTCAGCTTCGCAAGCGCAATTAGCGGGGGTTCAGACCCAAGTAGTGGGTGGGGTGAATGGCGCAGCGGGACGTGATTCGGTTAATTTTCAAGGCACGGTGATATTGCCACCGCAAGCGACGATGGTGGTGAGCGCTCCATTAGCGGGTGTGGTGCAAGAAATCGGGGTCGGAGTTGGGCAAACCGTGCGGGCGGGACAAACCGTGGCGCGGCTGATGAGTTCGCAATTATTGGAATGGCAGCGCGATACACGGCAAGCCGAATCCAATGCCAAACTCGCCAAAGCCAAATTGCAGCGCGATGAGCAACTGGCGATAGAAGGAATCATCCCCCAAGTACGATTGCAAGAAACCCGTAACCAGCACGAAATTGCCCAATCCATTGCCGAGGAGCGTCGCCAAGCGATGAAGCTCGCAGGGGTTGTAGCCGAATCGACTCAGCCTTTGTTATCGTTAAACGCCACCAGCGCAGGGACGGTGTTGGAAGTGCTAGCCGCCCCCGGGCAGCGCCTAGAAATGGGAATGCCCGTGCTGCGCATGGTGCGTGCCGGATTGTTGGCGGTGGAGCTGCAAGCCACGCCCGCCCAAGCCCGTGCGCTGCATATAGGCGATAGCATCACGCTAGAGGGTTGTAAAAATCCGGCACGTTTGGCGGCGATTGCGCCTTCGGTCAATGCCAATAACCAATCGGTGCTGCTGCGGGCGGATTTTCATTCCACCGAACCGTGCTTGCGTGTGAACCAATTTGTGCAAGCGTGGGTGAAAAGTTCAACGACTGCGCTGAATATTCCCGCATCCGCCGTGGTGCGCCGTGATGGAAAAGCCCACGTTTTTGTGCGCAAACCGCAAGGCTTCGCACCCGTTGCAGTGGAAAGTGTACGGGCCGGTGACGCGGTGGTGGTGCAAGGGGTAGCGGCGCTCAAAGGCGCGTGGTTGGGCTTGGGGGCGGCAACGGAAAAGCCATGATTTTGATAAATTGTATTTGCGAACGAAAAGATGAATGACCCACTGATGAAATGCTTCAGATTTTGAGAAGGATAAGGTTTTTCTCGTATAACGACCGACCCATTGGCGAAGGGTGTTATTCCAGCGCTCAATATGGTTAGTCTGCCCCGATTCTTTACCCACACTGCGATGCCGCTCTTCTGGAATATCTTCCTATACGCATCCCAAAGCTCCTTGCAGCTATTCGCAACAACTTGCCAGTGCACTTTACACGCTAATTCAAATCCGAAGTAATCTTTTGGAGTTTGCTGCGGATTTGCGCGATAAGGGCTTGCGTGGCTTTTTCGCCTTCCAAAATGGCTTGGTGACGTGCGTCAAAATTGGCACTGCCCATATCCAATACTTGTGGACGAATCACAATATCGGCTTGCCCCAGTTCGGTTGCCAAGGCGGATGCGCTCATGATGTTGATGCTTTGGTCGAGCATCGACAACAGTCCCGATGCCTTGCCCGCTTTGGGTTTTGCGGAAATATCGACCGCAATCACCAAATGCGCCCCCATTTCACGCGCTGCCGAGACAGGCACGGGGCTGGTTAAACCGCCGTCCACATAGCGCCGACCGCTGATGGGCACGGGCAAAAAGACATTCGGAACGCTTGCCGATGCGCGCACCGCCTGCCCTGCATTCCCCGTGCGGAAGACGACACGTTGACCCGAATCCAAATCGGTAGCGGCAACTCCAAACAGGCGCGGCAACTTTTCCAGCGGGCGGTTGCCCAGTTGGGTGTTGATATAGGCTTCTAATTTTTCGCCTTTGATGAAACCGCTGGTGGAGAGCGTCCAATCGGTCAAATCGCTTTGGTCAAGCTGCATGGCTTTGGATTGCAACTGAAAACCATCCAAGCCCGAGGCATACAAACTGCCCACCACCGCGCCTGCACTCGTTCCGGTGATGATGTCCACCGCAATGCCATTGGCTTCTAGGGTTTTGATTACGCCGATATGGGCAAAACCTTTGGCAGCTCCGCCACCCAGCGCCAAACCGATACGCGGCACGACTTTGGCTTTGAGTGGATTGCTAATACAAGCGCTTAACGGCAGAATCAAACTGGC
>JBDKGR010000100.1:0-10125 GCA_039798085.1 Pseudomonadota bacterium | reverse complement strand
GATGTGTTGCGGGTGATTACCCAATCAACCTCTTCGTGGGGCGGCTGGTGGCGCACCACGACAAGCGCAAGCAACGAATCCCCCGGGTATTTGAGCATTCTGCAAGAAGCCAATGGAAAATTGGATTTAGTCGGCGAATTGCCCAACGCCAAACGCCCCGCGCCCTTGGGTAAAGCGGGCGAACAGCTTTACGCTTCGCGCTTTTTGGGTAAACGCGGGTACTTGGTGACCTACCGTTTAACCGATCCGCTGTATGTGCTGGATTTGTCCAACCCCACCGATCCGTACATCGCGGGTGAATTGCAAGTAGACGGTTATTCGGATTACCTCTTCCCCCTCTCGGAAAATCTGCTGCTGGGTGTGGGTAAAGATGCCGTTGTTACCACGGATAGCAATGGCGGCGATGGGCGTTTTGCGTGGTATCAGGGCGTGAAATTGTCGCTGATTGATGTCAGCAATCCCGCACAACCGCGTGAGGCAGCGCGTAGCATCATCGGCAAACGCGGAACCGATGCGACCGTGTTGCGTGACCACCACGGCATCGCCATTGCGGGTGTGGGAACGAATAATGTCCGCATCAGTTTACCCGTGAGCGTGAACGAAAGTTCATCCTATTACGCAACAGGTAAACCATCGGATTACTATAGCTTTACCCGCAATGAGCTTGCCAAATTTGATATTGACATGGGGCAAAAAACGCTGACACCGCGCACACCGTTACCCTCCTTTATGCCGACTTTGCAACGGGATATAAGCGGTGACCGTTCTATCATCTGGAACGACCAACTGCACTATTACCAAAGCGGTGATTGGAAATCGGGTGCATGGTAAGCAATGGTGAAAAAATGATGAAATCAATCGTATTGAGCACGATGCTGGCGATGGTATGCTTTTCGGCATCCGCGCAATGGGTCTGGATGGATAGCAACGGGAACAAGGTTTATAGTGACCGTGCGCCCTCCATTGAAATCCTTGAAAAAGATATTCTGAAACGCCCCGCACCACGCGCCCCTGCCTTGAGCGAAACACCAGCGGTAGCTGCTTCCACACCTGCCAGTGCAGCAAGCCCGCCGCCACCTCCGCCACCTGCTGCTACTGGCAACGGCAATAATAGCAACAGCAACAGCAACAGCAACAGCGTTCCTAGCGAATTGGATAAAGCACTGGAGGCTAAAAAGAAACAAGCCAAAGAAGCCGAATTAGCAAGGAAAAAAGCAGACGATGAGCGAATTTGGAAAGCCAAAGTGGAAAACTGCGCACGCGCCAAGCAAGCCTATGCGACCTACAATTCCAATGCACCGATAGCACGCATCAATGCCGAAGGTGGGCGAGAAATGGTAGATTCGCAAACCCGTGCTGCCGAATTGCAACGTGCGCAAACCCTTATGGCGCAAAATTGCAATTAAACCGCTACATGAGACGGCGCTTCACAAAAAGTCCGGCTTTTTTCTTTGCGCCTTGCTTGGCAAAGCGTTCGCGCCGAGCGACTTTAGGGTCCACCGTTAAAGGGCGACAGAGTTCGATTCGATCGCCATCGCACAGTACGTAATTCGGTGCAACGCGCTTCCCCCAAACGCTTACGCCTCCGGTAACTGTTAAATGGTGGGCTTCAACGAGCTGGGCTGCGGTACAGTGGGTGGATACCGATACAATGTGCTCCACGACTTCACGAGCACGGGGAGAAAAAACCAAGGTGATATGAATCATGGGTGGAAGCCTAGGGTAAATCATTCCCCGTACACTTGCTGCGCACGTTGCACGAAAGCATCCACCAAATTGGCAGCGATTTTGTCAAACACAGGCCCAATGAGTTTGCTTAACGTAGAGCTATCAAAGCCATAATGCAAAGTCAATTCCACTTTGCACGCGCGTTGTGAACCATCGCCCAAGGGTAAAAAATGCCATTCTCCATCCAACTGCGAAAAAGGTCCATTGAGTAACTTGATATGCACAGCATGGTTTGGCTGGTGAATATGGATATTGCGTGTGGTAAATTTTTGGTGTAACCCTGCGAATGCAATGCCGATTTCGGCGGTCATGCCATCTTCATGGAGTTCCACCACGCGAGCTTGGTCGCACCACGGCAAAAATTGGGCATATTGGTTCACGTCCGTTACCAGCGCATACATTTCACTGGGACTGTACCAAATCAAAATAGTTTTATTAACGGTTTTCATAGAATACGAAGTATGGCAAAAAATACATCCAAAAAACCTGCAACCAACACCCGCATTGTAGATAACAAAAAAGCAGCATTCAACTATTTTTTTGAAGAACGCTTCGAGGCGGGCTTGGTCTTAGAGGGCTGGGAGGTTAAATCCCTGCGTGAAGGCAAGGTGCAATTAACCGATGGCTATGTAGTCATTCGGGAAGGTGAATTGTTCATTATTGGACTCCAAATTAACCCGTTGCACACCGCATCCACCCATGTTAGCCCCGATAAAGTGCGAACCAAAAAACTGCTCATGCACAAAGAGCAAATCATGCGTTTAATTGGCAAAGTCGAGCAAAAAGGTTATACCTTGGTGCCGATTAACCTGCATTGGAAAAATGGGCGCGTCAAATGTGAAATCGCCCTCGCCAAAGGAAAAGCCGAGCACGATAAGCGCGATACCATCAAAGATCGTGAAGGGAAACGCGAGGTGGAACGTGCCATGAAAAGCCGCAAAAATCTTTAATGAAGCACCGCTAATCTTTGGGTCGGAACGAAATCACCATCTCTGCTTGGACACGCCCATCCACATCCACAGGAAGCACTTCGGTTTTGTCGATGGCATTCAGCACAGCGGTATCCCATGATTTCACGCCGCTGGATTTGCTTAAACGGCGATTCAAAATCGTACCATCGGGTGCGATATGCACTAACACTTCGGCGATAGGGTTGCCCGAAATGGTTTCGGTGTACGTGATATTCGGTTTGATACGGGCGCGTATCCGTCCTGCATAGTTAGCCGATGGGCCGGATGGTTGTTTGGAAGTTCCGGTCGCATGGTTATCGCCGTTGCCTGTCATCATGCGGGTGATTTGGTCGGTGCGAAAACTATCGGTAATTTTTTTATTTTCGGCTTCTTCCCGTTGTTTCTTATCGCGGGTCGTTTTTTGTTGTATCAAATTATCCAAAGCGGTCTCTTTTTCCCGTTTGTCTTTTTTCTCTTTCTCTTTTTCTTTTTCTTTTTCTTCGGCTATTTTGCGTTCTTTAGCGGCTGCGGCTTTCAAATCGGCTTCTCGTGCTGCTTCTTTGGCTAATTTTTCCTCCTTGGCTTTTCGCTCTTTGGCAAGAGCAATTGCAGGATTCGGGATGGGTTTGGTGGGGGCAGCTTGGGGGGCTGGGGTAAGCGGTTTGGGCGGTGTTCGTGGTGGTGATACCGGTTCAGGAACGGGCGGGGTTAGTGATGGCGACGGTGGCGGTGGCGGTGGCGGTGCGGCTTGTTGGGGTAATTCTGACCACAATTCAGCCTCTGCCACAACGGTTGGAGGAACGTGGTGCTTCCATTCGACACCCATTCCCAAAATCACCAATAAAATAAGGTGCGCTAAAACTGCCAAAACAAACGATGATCCCAATCCTTGGCTCGCTGGTGGGGCAAATTCTGAACGAATGCGCGAACGGATCGAAGCGGCTTTCATTTTGCCAACTGTACCGAAAGCCCAACCCGTTGGATGCCCGCACGTTGCAGTGCATCCATCACTTGCACGACATTTTCGTATTTCACGGTTTTATCCGCGCTAATGACCACCGCCGAGTTAGCACCCGATTGAATTTGGGCTTGGGTAATCGCTGGGATGAGATTATTCAACGTGACGGGAGTCGATTGTTCTTTGATTTTTATTTCCAAAGAATCGCTTTTGGTGACGATGATTTGGATGATGTGATCCGGTTGTCGTGCCGCTTTTCCCACGCTGGGTAGTTCAATCACGCTGGGGTTGATCAGGGGTGCGGTCACCATAAAAATAATCAATAAAACCAGCATGACATCAATAAACGGAACCATATTGATTTCGCTGATGGTGCGCCGTCCTTTGCGGCTTCGATGGTTTACGGAGGGCATAGTTAGCGCTGCGTGTTGCTGGCAAAACTTGCCGATGTGGAGGAGGAGTGCGATCCTAAATTGCGTTGCAAGATATTAGAGAATTCTTCAATAAACGTTTCTTGCTGCGTAGCGATGCGGTCAATCTCGCGGGCAAAGCGGTTATAGGCAATAACGGCCGGAATCGCGGCAAATAATCCTATCGCCGTAGCGACCAAGGCTTCCGCGATGCCGGGAGCTACCGTTGCCAGAGTCACTTGCGTTAATCCCGATAATCCAACAAATGCGTGCATGATGCCCCATACCGTACCAAACAATCCAACATACGGAGACACGGAACCTACCGAAGCCAAAAATGAAAGATTGGTCTCAATCTCATCCATTTCCCGCTGAAAACTGGCACGCATGGCACGGCGCGCGCCATCCATCAACACACCCGAATCGGTAATTCGGCGTTCCCGCAGTTTTTGAAATTCACGCATACCACTGCCGAAAATACGCTCCATCGGGCCAATGCCACGCACTTTTTTGGTGACCGATTCCAACAAATCATTCAAACTGTTGCTTGACCAAAATTCTTTTTCAAAGGTCTCATTGAATTTTTTGACACGCTTCAAAGCGAAGAATTTGCGAAAAATCGCCGTCCAACTGGTTACCGATACAGCTAAAAGCAATGCCATTACCAGTTGTACCCCGATACTGGCGTGCAGCACCAGTTGAATAATGGAAAGTTCTTGATTCATGATAAAAGTGTCCGCAGACGTTGCGCTGCTTCTTGCAAATGTGACATCGCGCTAGCAGTAGAAAATCGAACAAAATTCGGCGTTTGTGCCGTGCCAAAATCTTTACCCGGTGTGACAGCAATATGGGCTTTTTCCATAAGCCAAAATGCAAAATCCCAGCTATCTTTAATGCCTAGTTTGCTACAAAGTTGAGAGCAGTCAGCCCATGCGTAGAAAGCGCCATCGGGGGTTATGGGTACATCAAAGCCAACGGCACGCAATTCGGGTAAGAAATAATCACGCCGTGCTTGGAATTCGTGGCGACGTTGTTCATAAATCGCCAAACTTTCCGGTTCAAAGCACGCCAGTGCCGCGTATTGTGCAATGGTGCTGGGACAGATAAAAAGATTCTGTGCCAAGCGCTCCATCACGCCTACCAGCGCTTCGGGGACGACCATCCAACCCAAACGCCAACCCGTCATGTTGAAGTATTTGCTAAAACTGTTGATGCTGATGATGTTTTCATCGAATGAAAGCGCGGTCTGTCCGTATTGCGCATCAAAACTCAAACCCAGATAAATTTCATCCACCACCGTAATTCCACCGTGGCTTTGCACAATGCCGTGAATGGCACGCAGAGCATCGGGTGCAATAGAGGTTCCGGTAGGGTTAGAAGGCGACGCTAGGAGAACCCCTCGCGTTTTAGCACCCCATGCGTTTTGTACCATCTCGGCACTGAGTTGAAAACGATCGGTTGCCGTGGTCGGAATCAACACCGATTTACCACCCGCCGCCGTTACAAAATGGCGGTTGCACGGATAGCTGGGGTCGGGCATCAGGATTTCATCTTCGGGGTTAATCAATGCCAAACACGCCAAATGCAGCGCTGCCGATGCGCCTGCCGTTACCACAATCCGGTTCGCGGATACATTCACCCCAAAGCGGCTAGCGTACCACTGGCTAATGCGTTCGCGCAGAGCAGGAAGTCCGGTAGCGTGGGTGTATTGGGTGAGACCTTCTTGAATCGCTTTTTCTGCCGCTGCTTGTACCAACGGTGGTGCGGTGAAATCGGGTTCGCCGATATTCAAGAAAATCATGGGCGAATCGGTATGCGCTATCTTCTGCGCCAGTGTGCTGGCTGCTTTCGCCACCTCCATGACATAAAACGGTTCGATAGCAAGGGCACGAGAAGATATTTGCATTGTGGTTTTTTATCGCGATTTTTTATTGTGGTTTCTTATCTGCTTCTATTTCCATAGCACGCAACACAGGTACTATGCGGTTAAGAACGCCATTGACGTATTTATAGCCATCCGTTCCCCCGAACTCTTTGGCTAATTCGATGCACTCGTTAATCACCACGCGCCACGGTATATCCAAGCAGTGGCTAAATTCGTAAGCACCAATCCACATCACTGCGTGTTCGATGGGCGAAATTTGTGCAATGGGACGATCCAATGCCGTGCTAATCAGGGCATCAAGGTTTTCAGCTTCTGCCACACAGCCTTGCAGCAAGGCATCGTAATGCAGGGCATCGGCTTTATTGAAACCCGATAAATCGCGCGTGAACGAATCAATATCCTCCACCTCGTTACGCCCCACCAGATGTTGATACAAACCTTGCAAAGCAAACTCGCGTGCGCGGCTGCGGTCGGATTTGCTACCGGCTTTGCGTGCGCCCGTGCTGGTCAAACCTTTGCGAGATTGGCGTGGAGGACGTTGGTTCAATGTGCTCAATGTGCTCAATGTGCCATTTTCCATTACAAGGACTCCAGTAAATTTGCCATTTCGATCACAACACGCGCTGCATCGCGCCCTTTTTCGATTTGGCGGGCAATGGCTTGGGGCATATCTTCGGTGGTGATGATGGCATTGGCAATAGGAATTTGGCAATCCAAAGCAACGCGCGTTACACCAGCCCCCGATTCATTGGCTACCAATTCAAAGTGATAGGTTTCTCCACGGATGATGCAGCCAATGGCGATTAAAGCATCGTACTCGTCCTTTTCTGCCAAGGCCTGCAAGGCAACGGCAACTTCCAATGCACCGGGGACGGTGTAATGGTCGATATGCTTTCCTAAAACCCCTAAAGCAAGCAATTCAGTTTGGCAGGCTTCATTCAAAGCATTGGTGATGGATTCATTGAAACGGGCTTGAACGATACCGATTCTGAATTTTTTTCCACAAAGGCGTTGGTCTTCTGGGGCGATGGTGCCCTGATCGTTGATTCCAAACATACTTTAGTTCCTTCCGTGCGAAAAACCGCTGATGTAACCCGTGACTTCCAATCCATACCCCACCATGCTGGGCATACGCCGTGGGCTTCCTAGCAGGTGCATTTTATGAACGCCACATTGGCGCAAAATTTGCGCTCCAATGCCATAAGTTCTCAAATCAACCCGACCGCGTTCTGGTGCTTGGGCGGGGCGGGATGTCCCTTCAAATTGTGATAGTAATTGATCGGCAGTTTCTCCGCAATTCAGTAAAACCACAACCCCCCGACCTTCTTGAGCGATATGGGCAAGGGCAGAATCCAAACTCCACGTATGCAAAGTGCGCCCTACTTCCAGCGCATCCATCACAGAAAAAGGTTCATGGACGCGCACCGCAATGCTTTCATCCGCCTTCCAAGTGCCTTGCACCAGCGCCAAATGGACGTGTTTTGTCGTGGTATCGCGGAACGCATGGGCGGTAAATTGCCCAAACGCCGTTTGCAGCGGACGCACGCCCACTTGCTCAATGAGCGACTCTACTTTGCTGCGATGCTCAATCAAGGCAGCAATGGTGCCAATTTTGAGACCGTGTTCGGCGGCAAACAACTGCAAATCGGGCAGACGCGCCATCGTTCCATCGTCTTTCATGATTTCGCAGATGACCGATGCGGGCGAACAACCTGCCATCGCTGCCAAATCGCAACCTGCTTCGGTATGTCCGGCACGCATCAACACGCCACCATCCACCGCTTGGAGCGGGAAAATATGCCCGGGTTGTACCAAATCTTCGGCGACTGCACTATTCGCTACCGCCGCTTCAATGGTGCGGGAGCGATCCGCTGCCGAAATACCAGTGGTTACGCCTTCCGCCGCTTCAATCGAGACGGTAAATGCCGTGCCTTTTTTATCGCCATTGCGTGCAACCATTGGAGGAAGTTGCAGGCGTTCGCATCGCTCTCTGGTGAGCGTCAGGCAAATCAAGCCACGTCCAAAGCGTGCCATAAAATTGATAGCATCCGGCGTAACATGGTCGGCGGCTAGCACCAGATCACCTTCATTTTCACGGTCTTCTTCATCAATCAAAATGACCATGCGCCCCGCACGCATATCGGCAATTAAATCTTCAACGGGAGAGATGGGAACTGCATTCATACTTTTTCGGAAAACGCTGGCAAAGCAACTTCGTTATTCACGCTAAATTGGTAATCTTTGAAAATATGCTCGGCGGTCAAAATTTGGTACGTTCCATCCGCCAATCGGTGTGTTGTATCTTTCAGGCGATTGGTGGTGCTGCCGCACGTCCAGCAATGGTAGTTGCGCATATGCGTACACATACAAATTTTGTCGGGGACGTGAATTTCCGACGGCTTGGCATTGGGGTGCAGCGCCACTTGTGCGTTGTAGGCGTTGATGTAGGAACAGTTGCCTGTTCCATCCAAAATATAGCCATACGATTCGCAATTCGGACGAATGCCCGAAGTCAAAGCGGGCGTATTGGTAAGCATTCGCATGGGGTAACCCGTGGGCGATACGGTGTTCACCACGATGTCGCCTTCGCTGGCTTTGAAATACTCTTGCTTGACTTTATCGGGTAAACCGCATTCGGCGGAGACGGTGAAACGGGTTGCTACTTGTACGGCAGCCGCACCATTTTCCAAAAAGCCCACCGCATCCGTCCCTGTGAAGATACCGCCAGCGGCAATAAGGGGGATGTCGAGTTGTTCTTTTTTCAAGTAAGCCGCAATTTCTGCCACGATAGTTGCCAAATCGTACTGCGCCCAATCCATACCAAAGCCCAAGTGACCGCCCGCTAGCGGACCTTCAATCACCACAAAATCGGGTAAGCGGTTGAGTTTGGCGGTCTTGCGCAAGAACAACTGTAGTGCCCGCACCGAAGAAACAATAATGCCCAATTTGGCATCGCGGAAACGGGGGTTATCCGCCATCAACGCGAACGAACCCAAATGCAAACCCGCACTCAAGGTAATGCCGTCGATTCCTGCATCCAGTGCCGCATTCAAGCGCACTTGCAAGGTATCGCGCGGGGCGTTCATGCTGAGTTTTTCCATGCAGTTCACAAATACCATGCCATCGCCTTTTTTGGCTTCCATCGTTTTACCGATGTGCAATTTGGTGGCTTCGGCAACACGCCCCAAGTTGAATAGCACTTCACTTTTATCCGAATTAAGGATATTGTGTTTGTAGATTTTGGTTTTCTCTTTGACGAATTCGGTATCGAAACGCCGGTCGGATACATCCAAAATCATGGCATCGGAGATATGCCCTACGCCGCCCAGACGAGCTGCCTCCAGAGCCAGTGCCGCAGTGGAAATATCAACCCCCATGCCCCCAATCATGATCGGGATCAGCTCTTTTTTTCCGAACTTCAATCGGAAGTCATCAACACGCTTCATCGTTGTCCTAAGTAAGTGGCAGTACCCAGCCTAAACCTTGGCATTGGGTACACAGGAGTGCATTTTCGCACGCTGCTTATCGTTGAGTTCCCGTTTTTATTGGGGTAGTCCAAAACTTTCTGGCATCTGGAGCGCGACTACTTCACCTTTTGCGGTGGCTACATCTCCTGCATAGACGGTGGTTTCAATAACAACCTTTCGTCCTTTGATTTCTTTTACCCGCCCCCGAATAACCAGTTCCCCTACCAAGGGCGTGGGCTTCAAAAAATTAACGTGCAAGGCTCCGGTCACAAATCGAAATGCGGGCAGTGAATCCATATCACGATTTTCGTGGCGATACATCGCAGCAGCGGCTGTTCCCGTGCTGTGGCAATCAATGAGGGAAGCAATTAAGCCACCGTATGCAAAACCGGGTACGGAAGTATGGTAGGACTCTGGTGTAAAACGGGTCACGGTTTCATCGCCCTCCCAAACGGTTTTAATTTGATGACCCTGTCCATTGAGGCGACCACAGCCATAGCAATGCGCTACGTTTTCAGGATAATGATCTTGGAATGCGTACACGATTTTTCCTTTTCAGTTGCGAGCAAGTTTGAGGTTTGACGAGATTATGAGAATATATGAGAATATATGAGAATATATGAGAATAAATTTAAGTATTTGGCGAAGTATCAGGCGGGTTGTCTCGCCTAATCGGTGGCTCTCGGGTGTTTTATTCACTTGTGTATCGGTATTGATACCAGCATCA
>JBDKGR010000099.1:0-10331 GCA_039798085.1 Pseudomonadota bacterium | reverse complement strand
CGTCTTCTGCAAAGCGGTAGCGTTTCGCTTTGGGCATTTGCGCGGAACGATTCAAAATACCCGCGTAATCCCAGCCTTGCAGCGCAAAATCTGCCCGCGCTTGCCACGGTGTGCGGTTGCCTTTGATACGGTTCGCCAGACGCATGGCAACGGTTTTATTGTTCAGACTATCGTCCAGCGTTTGCGAGAACGGGAGGATATGTTCGACTTCCACCGCATCCGTCAGCACCATCTCCGCGCTAATGTGCATCCCCGAATAAGGGCAACGGCGTTCGATGGGGTCGCGGCTTAATTCTTCCCACAAAATGAGTTTTTGAATATCGGCATGGCGGATTTGCTCGGGACTGGTTTGCAAAATGGCGGCAGCATCGGCGCGGAGGCGATCATTGCGCTTTTGGTTCTCGGTTTGTTGCTTGTGGTCGTCTTCGCGCTGCTTGGCACTTTGTTTCAAATCCCGCGCCACTTCCACAATCACCTCCGCCGGATGCCCATAGCGTTGGATGATGGCATTCACCACCTTACGAACTTGGTTCAAACCAATATGTACGGTAGGGTTGGCGATTTTTCCAAAACGCTTTTCTTCGTTATCCTGCGGGTTGCCACTGCCAAAAGCGACATGGCGCTGCAAAGGAATACCGTAATACGGCAATTCCGGCAATATCTCGCCCGTGGCGGATGGATTCAGGTTGCTGTGGTGGTCAAAACCGGCGGCAATCACGGCTTTATCATAGGTAATGACATCGCGCCGCAGTTCAGGAACGATACGGGCAAGCGCTTTAACACTAAAACTGCCATAGCCTTCGGGCAATCCGGCGCGGGCGATTGTGTCGGCACGGGCTTCGTCAATACCTGTTTCATCTTGCAGCCAACGAATCAACTTTCCTTCGTTTTCTTCGCGTAGCAGTTGCTGCACGATGGAATCTTGTTGGGCTTCATTGAAGGTAAACCACATCGCGCCAAAATGCTTTTTATCTCCCAAAATCGCGCTGGTGGTATTGCCTTTGAGTTCGGGACGCTTGGCATCTTCCAAATTGAATTCCACCGCACCACCCAGTTGTAGCAGCTTTTTGATTTGGACAAAGGTGATTTTGCTTTTGCATTCCAACGCTTCGATAAGGGTATCGCGCTGGTGCAAAGTCAAAGGCTCATCCTTCAAATTGTCGTGCAGAATCCGCAGATTATTCACCTCTTGCAACATCCGAAACCGCTGCACCATAGGCAGGGCAAGCGGAGCACGCTCCTCTTCTGGTAGCAGAGTACAACGCCCAGCCTTCACGGGTTTGAGTGGGCGTTGGTGTAAAAGGGTATCTTTCAAATCGTCCCGCGCCGCATCGTTGAACAAAGTGGGATTGAATGCGGCTTGCTTTGCCCAGAGCGTATCGAACTCGTTTTCAATCATGGCGCGGTCGATATAGAGTTCGTATTCCAGTTTCTTGCCTTGCATCCCGTTGTTACGAGCGCGAACGCCTTCGCCCTTGGTGTGGCGTTGGTGCAGGTATTCGCCTACGGTGCGGCATTGGTGCGCGGTAATGTCGCTTTTCAATTTGTGGATGGCGGTTTTCAGCGCTCCACTATCCACACCATCCTTTGCACCTTTATCGGTTTTGCGGTTGCTCCTAAACCCTCGGCGCTGGTTGATATGAAAAAGAGCACGGGCAAATTCGGCGGGTTTCAGCGCTTCGTCTAAACCTTTGACACGCAATGCGTAGGGGTTGAGCGTTACCAATGCTTTGCGCTCGGTTGTATCGGAAGGGAAAAACCCGTATTCAATCAGTTTTTTCTCCATCCGACTTTTGCGCCGGAGCAATCTATCGCGGCGGCGGCGAGCAGAACGGGCTTCGCGGCGCGTAACGGCAAGAGATGCTTCGGTTTTCGCATCGCGCCCATTGGAAAAAATCCGCACTCCGGCTTTGATAACGGCAACGGGAGCTGGTGGACTATCGGCATTCAGTCGCAACATTGCCCAACCAAGCGAAGTAGAACCCAAATCAAGTGCAAGGCGGTAGCGTATAGGCATGGTAAAAAAAGATGGAAGGTTGAGATTTATTGGGAATAGTCGAATTACGCTACACTGTAACCTTCCAAACTGATTGGGATATGCGCTCTAGCCGCTAACAAGCAGAAAGATGCACCAAATGAAAAAGCCGCTACACGCGGCTTTTTTTATGCGTAGATGGGAAATAGGGTGGTTTATGGGATGGATGTATCATCGTTGGCTATGACAACCCGATTCATTTTACAAATAGACGGCGGTGGAATTTTGGGGGCTACGCCAGCCCTTGTGTTGGCGCAACTTGAATTGTCGCTCCAAAAAGAAACGGGCAATCCCCATTTATTATTGCGCAACATTTTTGATATGTGTTGTGGTACTAGCACAGGTGCTATTATTTCAGGGTTAATTACCGCCGGCGTTCCCGCACGGGAAATTTATTTCTTCTACCGCAAAGACGGAATGCGGTTATTTAATAAAAGCAAAAATTACTTTTTTACGCGCTTAATAAAACCCAAGTTTAAGCGTAAGGATTTTCTGGCTGTGCTGTATCGAATTTTAGAAAATCATTCGGTAGCAAAAAATAAAAGAATCACGTTGGGCGATTTGCCAAAGAAACTCACGCTCATGACTACGGCGTATAATTTGTGTAGCCATAGAACCCATTTTATTAAATCAACCGATTATGCTGATAGAAATATCCGTTTAAGTGATGCGATTGCATGGTCTGCTTTGTCTGCTGCGTATTTTTTTGGAAAAATATCCGCACCCGATTACGAATGGACACTCAAAAATAACGATACGCCCCCCGCTACACAAAGAAAAAAAGGTGCTGTTTTTCAAGATGGTGGACAGGGTACGCAAAACTGTACGCTCGATTTTGTATTAACCGAAATTTTGGCGCAAAACTGGGGCAACGATGACGAAAAAATCGTTATCATTTCTCTGGGAACTGGCAATAAAACAAAAACTGCGGAATACCAAGATATAACCCATATATCGGATATAGGTCAAACGATTCGATTTGTATTGAATCAAGCACGGGACGAATCAACCACCATGCAGGAAATGGCGGGTTGGTATGTGCAACAAAAACGTCCTAATATCCAAGTTTTCCGACTCGATTATGAAGCAGATAAAAATTATGCACTGGATGATACCCGTCATTTTTCAGAATACCAAAAAGGCGGATTAAAAATTATTGCCAGTCCGGTTTATAAAAAGTTGAAAGATATGCTGGTTGCGCATAGTATCAAAAACCCTATGTAAATATATTAATATATTAATATATTAATATCTTATATAGTAATATGTCGAAATACTTGATCCCCGAATGGGATGCTCCTGCTAATGTGCGTGCCCTTTGCAGTACCCGCCACGGCGCTACAGAGGTAATTGATTTGGTTACCGCGATGGAGGGCGTGCGCCCCGTGTGGCTCAATCAAGTGCATGGAACCGCGCTTCAACCACTGGACGCAGATAGTGCGGCGGGCGCGGAGGCAGATGGTTCTTTCACCACATCCCCACGCATCGCCTGCACCGTAAAGGTGGCGGATTGTTTGCCAATTTTGCTGTGCAACGCGCAAGGCACTTGGGTGGCAGCTTTGCACGCAGGTTGGCGCGGCTTGGCAGGCAATAAAGGGTTTGGCGTGGTAGAGCACGCCAGCCGTGCGTATAGTGCTACGAATAACATAGCATCCGACCTTGTCGCATGGCTGGGCCCGTGCATCGGTTCTACCGCGTTTGAAGTGGGCGACGATGTGCGCATTGCCTTCACCGCGCACCAGCCCGAGGCGCAAGCGTATTTCACCCCCGTAGCGGGTTCGGGAGGTTCGCTTCATCCCTATAAATGGATGGCAGATTTGGCAGGCTTGGCGCGTTTGCGTTTGCAAGCAGCCGGAATCACCCGCATTTCGGGCAACGACAGCAGCCGCGCGTGGTGTACGGTTTCCAATCCCGAACGGTTTTTTTCGTATCGGCGCGAAAAAGAATGCAGACGCATGGCAGCCACCGTGTGGATTACAAACGCAGCGCCAATTCCCGTGCGGTGAGTGTGCTGCTACACGATTCATTCCAATGATCCGCCACCTCTCCGTGCCGAAACACCGCCGCACACGCTGCACCCTGCGCATCCATCCCCGCCGCGAGGTACGCACCCAGCAACCCGGCCAACACATCGCCCGTTCCGGCGGCGGCTAATCGCGCATTGCCGGTGGGGTTGATGCGCGGCAAGGTATTTGGCGCGGCAATGATGCTGCCCGAGCCTTTTAATATCACCACGCAGGCAAAGCGATTCGCCAGCATTTGCGCACTATTCAAACGGTTGGATTGCACCTCGGCAACGCTGATATTCATCAACCGCGCGGCTTCTAATGGATGCGGCGTGAGCACGGTCGTACCCGCTGGGCGATTGTGCAAGGCGGCTTGCAACAACGGATTGTTTGCCAAGGCATTGAGCGCATCGGCATCCAAAACGAGTTTGTGGGCGTTCTGCAAAATAGAGGGTAAATGCGCTGCAATGCCCGCCCCACCTCCACATCCAGCTACGATTGTTATAGCATGATGCACAATCAATTCATGTAATTCGTGCGGTTGTCGCACCATGAGTTCGGGTTGGAGGGAGAGTAAAGCCGCATGGGCTGCCTCCGATAATCCCAATAATCCCAATAATCCGATAAAAACCCGACCCGCACCGCCGTGCAAGGCGGCCGTTCCCGCTAACAAAGCTGCGCCCGACATTCCCGCCGCGCCGCCAATGATGGCAACATCGCCAAAACTGCCTTTGTGCGTGTTGTGTGGACGCGCAGGCAAAGCGGGTGGGGCATTGAGAAAGGCGCAGGGCTCTTCGGAGGGCGACAATCCCAGATCATTGAACCAAATTTCGCCGCACATCGCGCGTCCATCGGCAGTGAACAATCCGGCAGACAGCGTGCCCAGCGCCAAGGTGTAATCGGCGCGAATGCAGTTGGCAGCGGCTACACCCGTCGTTCGGCACAAACCCCGTGGCGCATCGATTGCCAAAATCGGAAAACCCACCGAAGCACCCATTTCGACACACCGCCCCATAGCGTGCAAATGCTGCGCGGCGTTGTAAGGGTCGGAAAGCATCCGAATCACGGGGGCATGGGGCGCAATCGCCAAAGCAAACCGTGCAACGACTAAACCCGCATCTACTACAGCATCTACTACAGAGAGCAATGCGGATGCAGCGGGGGCAGGAAAAAGGGCGTGGTGACCTTGTACGCGGACGGAATTCATAGGATGGAATTCATGGAATGTTATAATCGAACGGCTTTGCTGTAAGCATTCCATTCATTGGAGGGCAATCAGCAAGCAACCACAAAATCGCAAACCTGCATTCGTTAAGGTGCTGGCAAATTTATCAAAACAAAATTGGTAAAGTTTAAAGTTGCTAGTAAAGGAATCAGGTTTTAGACACAACCTTTTGATTAAAAGAGTAAAAGAGTAAATTATGGCAGTAACAATGCGCGAAATGTTGGAAGCTGGCGTTCACTTTGGACACCAAACCCGCTTCTGGAATCCCAAAATGGCTCCGTTCATTTTTGGTCATCGCAACAAGATTCATATCATTAACTTGGAAAAATCGCTCCCCATGTTTTTGGAAGCGACCAAGTTTGTGCGTCAGTTGTCGGCTAAACGCGGCACGATTTTGATGGTGGGTACAAAACGCCAAGCCCGTGAAGTGGTGGCAGAAGAAGCACAACGCGCGGGTGTATCTTATGTAGATCAACGCTGGTTGGGCGGTATGCTGACGAACTTCAAAACCGTCAAAACCTCCATCAAACGCTTGAAAGAAATGAAAGCCCAGCAAGAAGTGGGTCTGGATAGCCTGAGCAAGAAAGAGCAGCTCATGTTTTCCCGTGAGTTGGCAAAATTGGAAAAAGACATCGGCGGCATCCAAGATATGGTGACATTGCCCGATGCGATTTTCGTAATCGACGTGGGCTACCACAAAATTGCCATCACCGAAGCCCGTAAATTGGGTATTCCTTTGATCGGTGTGGTGGACTCTAACCATTCGCCTGAAGGGATTGATTACGTTATTCCGGGTAACGATGATTCCTCCAAAGCCGTGGCACTGTATGCACGCGGTATTGCCGATGCGATTTTGGAAGGCCGTGCCAGCGCGATTGATGAAGTCGTGAACGCCGTAGCAGCGGCAGCGGCAGAAGCCAATGACGAGTTTGTTGAAGTGAGCGAAGCCGCAGTCGCAGCTTAATCCCCTTCGACCAGAGAAAGGGGGCTTCGTGTCCCCTTTTTTTTAACTTTGAATTTTTGAATTTTTGAATTACTAAATTACCAAATTACTGAATTGATATTGGAGAAGAATATGGCTGCAATTACCGCAAAGATGGTCGCTGAACTGCGTGGAAAAACCGATTCCCCGATGATGGAATGCAAAAGAGCATTGACCGAAGCCGAAGGCGATATGGTGAAGGCGGAAGAATTATTGCGCGTGAAATTGGGAAGCAAAGCCGGTAAAGCCGCTGCCCGTATCACCGCAGAAGGCGTAGTGGCTTACAGCATCCACGGTACAACCGGTGCGATGATTGAAGTGAATTGCGAAACCGACTTCGTTACCAAAAACGATAGCTTCTTGGCAATCGCCAATGCGGCGGCGGCTTTGGCAGCCCAACACCAACCCGCTGACGTGGCGGCTTTGAGTGCTTTGGCTTACGAGCAAGACGGTTTTGGCCCGACATTGGAAGATGTACGCAAAGGGTTGATCGGCAAAATTGGTGAGAACATGACGTTCCGCCGCTTCAAATTGTTCACATCCGGCGCACAACTGGCTTCCTATTTGCACGGCACACGCATTGGCGTAGTGGTTGAATTTGAGGGCGATGCCGTTGCTGCCAAAGATGTAGCCATGCACGTCGCCGCGATGAAACCCGTTGCCTTGACCAGTGCCGATGTTCCCACCGAATTGGTAGAACGTGAACGTTCGGTTGCCGCAGCCAAAGCCGCAGAAGATGCTGCCGTAGCAACAGCCGCTGGTAAACCCGTTCAATCGGCTGAAATCGTGGTGAAACGCATCGAAGGTGGCGTGCAAAAATACCTGAAAGAAGTGTCTTTGTTCAACCAATCGTTTGTGAAAAACGACAAGCAAACCGTCGAGCAAATGCTCAAAGCGGCAAGTACCAGCGTGAAAGCATTCACCCTGTACGTGGTAGGCGAAGGCATTGAGAAAAAGGTAGATGACTTCGCTGCGGAAGTTGCTGCCCAAGTTGCTGCTGCGCAACAACACGCCCAATAAATCACATTCATCAATCACATTCCATAAACCATATTCCATACCAATTACCAATAGGAGTTGTACCCATGAATCAGGATAAACCAGCGTTTAAGCGGATTTTGCTCAAACTTTCAGGTGAAGCCCTTATGGGTGACGACGCATTTGGTATTAACCACGCCACGATTTTTCGGATGGTGGAAGAAGTGGCTGAAATCGTTCGTTTAGGTGTGGAAGTGGCTGTGGTGATTGGGGGGGGCAATATCTTTCGCGGTGTGGCGGGTGGATCGGTGGGGATGGATCGCGCGACCGCTGATTACATGGGAATGCTGGCAACCGTGATGAATGCCCTCGCCTTGGGTGATGCGATGGACAAGGCTGGATTGATAGCGCGTGTGATGTCGGCTATTAGCATTGAGCAGGTGGTGGAATCGTATGTACGACCCAAAGCCTTGCAGTATCTGGAAGAAGGCAAAGTGGTGGTTTTTGCAGCGGGAACAGGCAATCCATTTTTCACCACCGATACGGCGGCCGCTCTGCGTGGGGCGGAAATGGGGGCTGAAATTGTACTCAAAGCCACCAAGGTTGATGGTGTGTACACCGCAGACCCGCGCAAAGACCCGAATGCCGTGCGTTATTCTCGTATTAGCTTTGATGATGCGATGGCGCAAAATCTGGGTATTATGGATGCCACCGCATTTGCCCTGTGCCGCGATCAAAAATTGCCGATTAACGTATTCTCCATTTTCAAACACGGTGCGTTGAAGCGTGTCGTGATGGGTGAAGATGAAGGCACATTGGTACACGTATAGGACGTATAGGACGTATAGGAGATTGAACAGTGGCGACCGATCAAATCAAAAAAACCATGAGCGGCAAAATGGATCAATCCATTGCAGCGTTTCAACATAATTTGACCAAAATCCGCACCGGACGTGCGAACCCCGCTATCTTGGATACGGTGCTGGTGGATTATTATGGTTCGATGCTCCCTCTGAGCCAAGTGGCAAATTTATCCTTGATAGATGCCCGTACCATCAGCGTACAGCCGTGGGAAAAAAGCATGGCAGCAAAAATTGAAAAAGCCATTCGCACCAGCGATTTGGGTTTGAATCCTTCTAGCTTGGGGGATTTGATTCGCGTTCCCATGCCTCCCATGACCGAAGAGCGTCGCCGTGAGCTCACGAAAGTGGTGCGCAATGAAGGCGAAAGTGCCAAGGTTGCTATCCGCAATATCCGCCGTGATGCGAACGAAGCGGTGAAAAAATTGGTGAAAGACAAACTCGCTTCAGAAGACGATCAAAAGCGTTCCGAAGCCGATATTCAAAAATTGACCGATAAGCATATTGCCGAAGTGGATCGCTTGGCCGCATCCAAAGAGCACGACATCATGGCGGTTTAGCCCTATGCACATTGCCATTGTGATGGACGGCAATGGTCGCTGGGCTTCCAAACGCTTTTTACCCCGTGCCGTGGGGCATCAGCAAGGCGTAGGGGCGTTGCGCAAAATTGTGGCGGCTTGCCCAGCCCGCCATATTTCCGCTTTAACGGTTTTTGCTTTTTCTTCCGAAAATTGGAATCGTCCAGCGGAAGAGGTTTCGAGTTTGATGGGTATCTTGGCACTCGCTTTATCCAAAGAAGTACCGCAACTGCAACGCGATGGTGTGCGGATTCGATTTTTAGGACACCGCGATAATTTATCCGAACGGGTTAAAAAGGCTTTTCTCGAAGCCGAATTATCCACCGCAGCCAATACCAAATTAACGCTTAATATCTGCTTTAATTATGGTGGTCGGTGGGATATAGTGCAGGCCGCATCCCAATTAGTGGCGGCTGGTTTGGCGATAACCGAAGAAAATATAGCCAAAGCGACATCACTGGCTGATTCGGGCGACCCCGATTTAATTATCCGAACAGGAAACGAAATGCGGCTCAGTAATTTTTTATTATGGCACGCTGCATACTCTGAATTGGTTTTCTCAGAATTATTATGGCCCGATTTTGATGAAAATGCTTTGGATGCAGCTTTATCAGCCTATTCATCGCGCGAACGCCGATTCGGGAAAACTTCGGAACAAATTAAAGGTGAATAATTTATGCTAAAGCTCCGAGTCATCACCGCATTGGTACTCCTTGGCATTTTATTACCAGCGACGTTTGACCCCGACCCCTTGGTATTTTCGGTTGTGGCTTTTATTTTTATCATTGCCGGATCATGGGAATGGGGGCGCTTGAACCAATGCTCCCCCTCGGATGCGTTGGTGGTGGGCGGACTTACGGCGGTATTGTGCGGCATGACGGCGTATGGGGGCGTATTGCAATACCATCTGCCATTGCTGTGGAGCGTGGGCGGTGGATTTTGGGTATCGGTTAGTGTGAATTTATTGCGCGGTGGGCAAGCGCGGTGGGAGCGCATTCCCCGTGCAGGGCGATTGGCTGGCGGTATCTTGATTTTATGGATGGCATGGGTAGCGGTTTCGCAAGCACGAATTATCGGTATTAACTTTTTATTTTCGATATTGGTATTGGTTTGGGTTGCCGATATTTTTGCTTATTTTACGGGGAAAGCGTTTGGCGGACGTTTCTTCAAAGAAAAACTTGCGCCCAGTATTAGTCCGGGCAAAACCCGTGAAGGGGCATTGGGTGGTTTATTCGGCATCGTGGTTATTGCTTTCATCTGGTGCGCAGTGGATGCCCGTTATATGATGGATTCACCTAGCCTTTATACCTATTTAGCCCAAATTCATCCTTTATTGATGTTAATCGCTATCCTTTTCTTAGGGGTGATGAGTATTGTGGGCGATTTGGTTGAATCGTTATTCAAACGCAGCGCTGGCGTAAAAGATAGCAGCCAATTATTGCCCGGACATGGCGGTGTATTGGATCGGGTCGATGCTTTGCTTCCCGTTTTGCCTTTGGCAATGATGATGGTGACGTTATGAATGTGGTGGATATGGTAAATATGGTAAATATGGTGAATGTGATGAATATTACGATTTTGGGTTCAACTGGTTCGATTGGTACGAATACGTTGGATGTAATAGAACGCCATCCTGATCGCTTTACCGTATTTGCCCTCACCGCTTC
>JBDKGR010000098.1:0-10384 GCA_039798085.1 Pseudomonadota bacterium | reverse complement strand
CCGTCTTTGCTACGGGCTTCGGAGGCACTGGGTTTTTTGATGAGCGACGACCGTTCATCGGATGCGTTCACGGGCTCGGGGGGGTGAATCACGGCTTCAATCGCCCGCCGCGATAACTCGTCTTTTCCTACCACCTCAAACAAAGCATCTGCCGAATTAAAGCCTAATTGGGCGGCAAGATCGTCTAATTTGATGGCGGTTTTGCCTTCGCGTTGCAGCAGTTTTTCAACCACATCGCGCCCTTTGGCGATGGTTGTATTCATTGCCTGTGCATTGAACCACGCCCGTACCTTGGTACGTCCCCGATGACTGGCAAGAAAACCCAATTCTGGATTCAACCAATCGCGCGAAGGACCGCCTTCTTTCACCGTGATGATTTCAATCATTTGCCCATTTCGCAGCGGCTTGTTGAGCGGAACCATCATCCCGTCTATTTTTGCCCCTCGGCAACGGTGACCAAGGCTGGTATGAACGCTGTACGCAAAATCTACCGCCGTGGAACCTTGGGTGAGTTCTATGATGGTGGCTTTGGGGGTGAGGACGTAGATGGTGTCATCTAAAAATCCTTTGCCCAGCTTATCCAACTCTGAACCCGACAAATCCCGTTCCCACGCCAAAAGCTGGCGCAGCACGGCGATTTTGGTATCGTATTCGCTCTTTGCCGATACGCCCGCGTAGCCCTTCGTTCCCGCTTCTTTGTACGCCCAATGCGCAGCAACACCATTTTCGGCATGGTCGTGCATGGATTGGGTGCGAATCTGGATTTCAATCGGTTTACTTCGATCATCGCGCACCACGGTGTGCAACGATTGGTAGCCATTTGCCTTCGGGCGGGCGATGTAATCATCAAACTCTTCGGGGATGGGGGCAAAATGCTCATGCACCCAACTTAATGTCCCGTAGCAATCGGGAATTGTGGGAACAATAATGCGCAGAGCGCTGATATCGTAAACCCGATCGAAACTCAGCGATTTACCCCGCATTTTTTTCACAATGCTGTAAATATGCTTCGGACGACCCTGTACCGTCGCTTTGACACCGTTGTGTTTCAGAGCATGGGCGATTTTTTGGCGTATCTTTTCGACATCTGTTTCACGTTGCGCCCGTTTTTCTTCCAGCAGACGGGCAATTTGGCGGTAGGTATCGGGTTCTAGGAAGCGGAACGATAAATCCTCCATCTCCCATTTAATCTCCCCAATACCTAAGCGATTGGCGAGTGGGGCAAAAATTTGCAATGCTTCACTGGCAATACTGGAGGGGGCTTGTTGTTTGCTTGCAGCGTAATAACGTAAAGTTTGCAAACGCGATGCCAGCCGCAGCATCACCACCCGCAAATCGCGTGAGAACGCTAATAGCATCTTGCGGACGCTCTCGGTTTGTGCGGCGCTGGTGTGTGCACTGCGTGCGGTACGTTGCAGGGCTACCAGCTTGCTGGTTTGCAAGGCCAAATCCGCAAAATTGCTGCCAAAGGCTTTTTCGATAACCTCGTGCGGTTTATTCAGATGCTCACAGGCATAAACCAAATAACTACCAGCCTGCATCGCTTCCGAGCCGCCGATGGATTTCAAAATAGCCGCAACCGCATCGGCGTGGGCAAGCATATTCTCACCCGTATCCAAAACACGGGTGGCTAACAAAGGCTCGGAAAAGGCGCGGATGGCTGGAATCATTGCAATAAAGGAAAAGGAGAAGGAAAAGAAGAAAGTAAAAATTGGCTGACGGCATCGACTTGGTTTTTCGCAACCAAGGTGGGCGCGTGACCTATACCTGCAAATTCAATCAACTGCGCACGCGGACCGCGCAGAGTCATGGCGTGGGCGGTGGCGGGCGATAACAAATCGGATTCGACCCCCCGTAATAACAACGTCGGGGCGGTGATGCTATCGTACAAAGCCCACAATGCCGCTTCCCCTTGCGCGGAAGATTCTGCCGTTACGGTTTGAAAGGGCAAGGCAATGGCGGGGTCGTAATGCCATGTTAAATCGGATAAACCTTTCAACATCGGGCGGCAGAGTGCTAACCATTGTTCCTCGGTGTGCGTACCAAAGCTGCGGAATAAATCGCGCATCACATCGGCAGCGTGCTCAAGCGATTCAAATTGCAGCCCCACCCCCAGATATTCCCCAATGCGTGCCAAAGAACTCCATTCAATGGTCGGCCCTACATCGTTAATGACCATGCGGCGCATTCCTTGGTGGATGCTGATGCCGATTAAGCCCCCCATGCTCGTGCCCACCCAATCCCATGTGTGAAGATGGGGTATCGAACTTATCAATGCCAACATATCCACGGTGTAGGTTGCAAGGTGGTATGCCATCGGGTCGGTGAGCCAATCGCTTTGACCACGCCCCACTATGTCAGGGCAAATGACACGTATTTTGTTACCAGATTCATGGGATTTTTCGACCAATGCCTGTGCTAGCACATCAAAATCACGTCCTTGCCGTGTTAATCCGTGAACGCAAATAACCGCATGGGTGGCATCGGCATCCCCCCACTGCCAATATGCCATGCGATGCGCGGTAGCAAAAGGACTATCGGGGCACTGTAAATGGTGGAGCGTAGGTTCCATGATGGTTTAATCCTTGGTTGAAAGTTTTAACTTTTTTGATTTTTTGATTTTTTGACTTTAACAGGAGATTTTGATGACACTCAAAGGAAAAACAGCCATCGTGACCGGTTCCACCAGCGGCATCGGCTTGGGTATTGCGAAGGCATTGGCAGCACAGGGAGCCAATATCGTGCTCAATGGCTTTGGTGATGTGGAAGCTCCTCGCGCAGAAGTGGCAGCCGCTGGCGCAGAAGATATACAAATCGGCTACCACGGTGCGGATATGAGCAAACCTGCTGAGATTGAAGCCATGATCGATTACGCAAATCAAACCTTCTGCGGTGGTCGTGGTGTTGATATTTTGGTCAATAACGCGGGCATTCAACACGTTGCACGCATCGAAAATTTTCCGGTTGAGCGTTGGGATAGCATCCTCGCCATTAACTTGAGCAGCGCTTTCCATGCCACACGCTTGGTATTGCCCGCCATGCGTGCCAAAAATTGGGGGCGGATTATTAACGTGGCTTCGATTCATGGTTTGGTCGCATCGGCAGAAAAATCCGCCTATGTTGCCGCAAAACATGGTGTGATTGGTTTGACCAAGGTCACGGCTTTGGAAAATGCCACCACGGGCGTAACGTGTAATGCCATTTGCCCGGGTTGGGTTCTCACGCCCTTGGTGCAAAAACAAGTCGATGCCAAGGCGGCTGCGTTGCGTATCACCAACGAAGAAGCCACCAAACTCCTACTCGGCGAAAAAGAACCTTCCATGCAATTCACCACCCCCGAAGAATTGGGCGCATTGGCGGTATTCTTCTGCTCGCCCGCCGGTAACAATGTGCGCGGCGTGGCTTGGAATATGGATGGTGGCTGGGTTGCTCAATAAATTGGTTTTAGCTATGTTAGCTATGTTAGCTATGTTAGCTATAATTTAGGTAGCACACTATGCAGTATCCACGGGCGTTATGGGCATTATGGCTGATAATTTTAGTGGGCTGCATGGTGTTATTGGTGCAGAATCCTTTATTGATGCAAAGCCTGCGGCTGGCGCAATTCGATCAATTCCAGCGTTGGCATCCGCGTCCCTATACGCCAACGGTAGTTCAGGTGGTGGATATTGATGAAGCCAGTCTCGCCGCCTACGGGCAATGGCCGTGGTCACGCACCCGTATCGCCGAACTGGTGGATATGCTTGCCAGTTACGGCGCAACGGCGATTGTTTTTGATGTGTTGTTTGCTGAACCAGATCAATGCCAAAATCCCACTACAAACCCCACTACCCCAGATTTTGACGCGGCATTGGCACGTAGCTTGCAAAAATATCCGGTGGTTCTTGGCATGAATGTAGCTCCCACGGGTACTTCGGTTGAAATCGAATCGCCCCATTACCGTGTGGTGCAGTTGGGAACGACTCCCGCTGAAGATTGGTTACCATATTTTTCTGCCTCCGTGCGTCCCTTACCGGTGTTGGATGCTGCGGCTTCGGGGGTCGGGGTACTAAACCAATCACCGGATTTAGATGGAGTGGTGCGTCGCGTTCCCGTGCTGGTACGGCAAGGGAATCACATTATTCCCAGCCTCAGTGCCGAAGCGCTGCGTGTGGCACAAGGTGCAGCCGTGCGCAATTACCTGCTAAAAACAGGGGAAGGCGGTGTGGAAGAAGTGCGCATTGGGAACTTTGGAATCCCGACCAACCCCCATGCCGAAATGTGGCTGCATTACACCAAAACCCCTTCGATAAATAGCGTACCTGTGTACCATGTGTTGAAGCAAATCGTTGATCCGCAAGCTATAGAAGGAAAAATTATCCTGATTGGTAGTTCGGCAGCGGGTTTGATGGATTTACGTCCCTCGCCATTGGGTTACAGCCTGCCGGGGGTTTTTTTCCATGCGATGGCATTGGAACAAATTTTGACGAATCAGCATTTAGAACGACCGTTCTGGGCAGAGACATTGGAATTGTTGATGCTAGCAGTGGGTGGATTGGTGGTCGGGACGGTGGCACTCATCAAACCTTTGCGCCAATCGGTATTAACCTTGGGAGCGGTGTTGCTAGCACTGGGAGGCGGAGTATGGTTTGCATTGACCTCAGCCCACTGCTTATTGGATGCGGTGAATCCGGCACTGGCGATTTTGACGGTGTTCATCGTCACCAGCCGCCTGCGCTATTGGGTGGTGGAGCGGCAGCAGCGTTGGTTGCGCACAGCGTTCTCACGCTATGTATCGCCTAATCGGGTGCAGTACCTTATCGAACATCCAGAGCAGTTGCATTTAGGGGGAATCCGCCAAGAATGCAGTTTTGTGTTTACCGATTTGGCAGGGTTTACCGCCATGTTGGAACAATACGACCCCAGTCAAATTACGGCGTTGCTCAACGAATACTTGGAATCGTTGCTTGCTATTGCATTCAAATACGACGCGACCTTGGATCGCTTTGTAGGGGATGCTATCGCGGTTTTATTTTCCGCCCCCGTGATCCAACCAGACCACCGCCAACGCGCATTAGATTGTGCGATGGAGATGGATGCGTTCGCTTTTGCCTACGCCAAACGCTTGCAGACCCAAGGTATTCATTGGGGTATCACCCGCATCGGCGTGCATTGTGGCGAAGTGCTGGTGGGCAATTTTGGTAGCAAAACTTTATTCGATTACCGCGCTTTGGGCGACCCGATCAACGTGACATCCCGTTTAGAGTCTGCGAATAAGTATCTGGGAACGCGCGTCTGCATATCCCAAGCAATTTTGGAAGGGTGCAGTGCAGCCATACCCACCCGCACCATTGGGCGTTTGGTGTTGAAGGGTAAGCAGCAATCTCTGCAAGTGCTCACACCGGAAAGCACTATAGACCCTTTAATTCATTGCCCTTTGGAAGAATACCAAGAACTCATGGGTTTATTGCAAAGCGATGGCGGCGCATTAGGGGAAATGGTCGAAATTTTGGAAAAATTATCGCGTCGTTACCCGCACGACCGCTTGATTCAACTGCATTACCAGCGGGTGCAACAAGGGGCGCGGGATGATGTGATTGTCATGGCAGAAAAATAACATCCGCAATGTTTAACGCACACTAATTTCAACCCGCCGATTGCGCGGTTCGGAAACTCCATCGGCAGTTGGAATCAATAAATTCCGTTTACCGTGTGATTCGGTCAAAATAGGGGTATCTTTTAATCCCATTGCCCTTAATTGACGGGTAATGATATTCGCCCGTTGCAAGGAAACGGTCTCGTTCACACTGCTGGAACCTTGGGTATCTGAATGCCCAATCACCGAAATATCCACGGTTTTCCGCGCCAATGCCCGCTCCACAACGCGCGATAACAAGGTTTGTGATTCTGCGGTGAGGACGCTACCTCCGGTTTCAAAGTACAGAATGAAATGTTCCGGTAGAGGTGGGAGCGCTTTCATGGCAAGTCCAAAATCACGCTCTAACATGGCATCCGAAATCGGAATAGGGGCTTGGCTTCCATCCAACAATGCACCGTGTTGCGCTTGCGTGAGCGTTTGCTGACCAGCAGTGCCTTGTACCGTTATTTTGCCGATACTGCCATCTGCATTCGGTAGCAGCACCACGTAAGAAGAAGGAGATAGTGCACACGCACTCAGCAACGCCGTATTCGCTACGGCAATTATCCATTTTGATATGTTCATTCGCCCACCTGTGCCTCTACCGATTTAACGGGTTCAACGGGTTCAACTTGTGCCACAAATTGCGTCCCTCGCACCCCAATAATTCCAGTGGTTGTTTTGACTTTAACGGATTCGGGTTTGAGCTTGGCAATAATACCGGACACATAATTGAGCGTGCCTTTAGCCAGACTCACATTCAATCCCAACTGATTTTGGCTGGGGGTATAAAGATATTCATCCACCGTTAATTCGGTATTGGAACCAAAGGACATTACCGTATTATCCGTAAACGTAATGCCTAAACTCGAAGCCGTGCTGGTTTTCAATAAACTACCTTTGAAAATAGCGGTTCCTAACGTGGCTTTTACCATTTGTCCGCTGGTGTGAACCCACGCATCGCCGGTGACGGTTTTCACATAAGCCACTGGCAGGGGATTGGCAAAAAGCCCACTACACCCCATTGCAAAAAATGCGATGGCAATTTTCCATCTATGAAATCGAAGCATAGAAAAATTCTTTCTACAAAATGAAGGACGCAAAATCAAGGGTGGATTTTGACACGCCGTGCCAGCACTTTATCAATGCGTTTGCCCTCTAACTCTATTACCTGAAACTGCCAGTTGGCACAGAGAATCGAATCGCCCACCCACGCTAATCGACCCGACACCGCCATCAACAAACCCGCCAACGTGTTGTAGCGCCCTCGGTCTTCGTGCGGGAGCGTTTCTTCAATGCCCAATCGTGCTTTTAATTCACCTACGGGGATAACACCATCCAATTCCCAATCGCCATTGGACAACATCACCGCCCATGCTTGGGTTTGGGCATCGGGTTTTAATTCTCCCGTAATCGCTTCTAACAAATCGTGCGGCGTTAGTAAACCTTGTAACACACCGTATTCATCCACCACAAACACCATGCGCGTGGAATGCTGGCGAAATTGCTGAATTAATTCCATTCCATTCAAGGTTTCAGGGATGAATGCAGCAGGTTCTGCTATCTTTTCAATAGCTATATGTGCAGTATCTACGTGCTCTAGCGCGGTATTTAGTATACGAGATGCACTCACCAGCCCCACCACCTGATCCAGCGAGCCACGGCACACCGGATACCACGAGTGCATTCCATGCGGCCCTGCTTGGCGGATTTGGGTTAGGCATTCCGCCACCGTTGCCGAGGCGTGCATCCACACAATATCCGAACGGGGCAGCATAAAAGAAGGAAGCGTGCGATCATCCAATTCAAACACGTTGCGCACCATTTGGTGTTCATGCTCTTCGATGATGCCGGCATCCACGCCCTCTTCCAAACTCGCAGAGATTTCCTCTTCGGTTACCGAACGGGTTTCGTTGTTGTCAATGCGCAGCAGTTTTAGCATACTGTAGGTACACATCGACAACAAATAAACAAAGGGTTTCGCGCCGATCGCCATCCATGTCATGGGACGCGATACCCAACGCGCTACCGTTTCAGGGTAAAGCTGACCGATGCGTTTGGGCACGAGTTCACCAAACACAATCGTGATAAAGGTAATAGAAGTTACCACCACGGCGGTTGCCGATACCTCCGCCACCCGATGCGCCAATCCCATGTTATTTTGCAGCCAATGTGCTAAAACTTGGCTGAACGCCGCTTCACCCACAATACCATTGAGCATCCCAATCGACGTAATACCCACTTGCACCGAAGATAAAAACTGCGTCGGATTTTCCAATAACGCCAATGCCGCTTGTGCGCCTTTATCACCCGCATCCGCCATATTTTGGAGCCGTATTTTTCGGCTGGCCGTCAATGCCAATTCGGACATGGCGAATGCGCCATTGAGCAAGGTAAGCACCACTATTAGAATAAATTCCATATTAAATCCATATAAATCTCACACAAACTTCACACAAACTTCACACAAATCTCACTACTAAAATTCAACGTATGGCACTTTACCTGATTGGCGATTTACAAGGGTGCAACGCCGCACTGCAACGCTTGCTGGACAAAATTGATTTTTCTCCTAGCCGCGACACGATTTATTTTTTGGGCGATTTGGTGAATCGGGGGGAAGACTCCGCCGGAGTATTGCGCCGTTTGATGGGGTATGGTGCATCAGCACAATGCTTGCTGGGCAATCACGATTTGAACTTGCTCGCCGTAGCCTCTGGTACGCGCAAAATTCGCCGAAAAGATACGTTAGAGGGAATTCTCAACGCCCCCGACCGCGATGCCCTGCTGTACTGGCTGCGTCACCAGAAAATGGCGATTTTGCTCCCGCGCACCAATCAACCCTTGCTCATGGTACATGCTGGGATACTACCGAGTTGGACAGTGTATCAAGCCTTCGCCCTTGCCCAAGAAGTAGAAACCGCATTGCAAAGTCATTATGCGGATGAATTATTCCAGTCCATGTACGCAAATACGCCCCCTACATGGAACAACCGCCTACGGGGGATGGATCGCTTGCGCACCATCATCAATGCCCTCACCCGCCTACGTTTCTGCACCGTGCAAGGTGAAATGGAATTTGAAACCACGGGTGGTATGGCAGAAGCCCCCGAGGGGTATATGCCGTGGTTCAATGTACCCAACCGCCAAAGTGCCCACGCCACCATCGCTTTTGGGCACTGGTCCACGCTGGGATGGTTGAATCGCAGCGATGTGATTGCAATGGATAGCGGCTGCGTATGGGGTGGATGTTTGAGTGCTCTGCGCTTCAATCTACAAAACCACGCACAAGAGCTGATTCAGGTGCGTTGCACTGCTGCAAGCAAGCCCGAATAATGCGGTAAGCGTACACGCTGGCCGTCGTCTGGACAAATTCGGAAAAATCACCATGTGCGGTATCGTCGGCTCTATCGGATATGGTGCGCATAGCCGCCATTGGCACACCGTAATCGGCACACACTTGCGCGATGGCTGCCCCTTCCATCTCCACCGCCAAGGCATCCAACCCCGCTGCGTTCAGGGCTTGGGTGATGTTGCGTGCTTCTTCGGCGGAAGATATAAAACGATCCCCTGTTGCAATCAATCCGGTATGGGTTGTAATACCGCAGGATTGGACGGCACGGTGAAGGCATTGCGTCCATGTTGGATCGGTTGGAAAAACCATTTTTCCCGTTGCAGGCACTTCAAAACGGGGAAAAATCGGCGAAGCATCCATATCGTATTGCACAAAACCCGAAGCGATTACCACATCGCCCACCACCACGCCCTCGCCCACGCCGCCCGCTACGCCCGTGAACAAAACGGCACGCACGCCAAAATGCTCGAGCAAAGTGGCGGTAGTCGCTGCTGCGGCGACTTTGCCGATGCGGGAAAGTGCCAGCACCACATCATGCCCATCCAAGTTACCACGCCAAAAAGTGCGGCTAGCACGTTGGATGTTGCGCACATCGGTCATCGCATGAAGCAAACCATCTTGCTCTTGGGGGAGTGCGCTCAAAATAGCGATTGTCATGGCTGCATGACTCCATCAATGTAATACCAGCGTCCTGCTTCACGGATAAAGCGGCTGGTTTCGTGCAGCCGTTCGCCCCGACCATTGACGCGGTAGCGAGCCACAAATTCGACCACGCCCGCATCGCCCGTGCTGGCAGCATGGCGAACATCCAACTCCAGCCATTTGGTACTGGCGTGCAATTCCAACTCCCCGGGAGCGGTGGTGGGATGCCATGTTGCCAACAAATAAGCAATATCCCCCAGCACGTAAGCACTGTAGCGTGAACGCATCAATGCTTCGGGTGTGGGGGCGTATTGTTGGTGCGATAACCCTGCATGAAAAACCCCGCAGCAATCGCCGAGGTGTTTTCCACTACCGCAAGGACAAACCGCAGCAGACGATTTACGCGCCCGCAATGCCAATACCTTTGAATTCACCCGTAGCATTGGCAGCGATGCGTTTTTGCCATTCCGCAGGGCCGGTGATGTGGGCGCTGGTTCCGCCGGAATCGACCGCTACGGTGACGGGCATATCGACTACATCGAATTCGTAAATCGCTTCCATGCCCAAATCGGCAAAGCCCACGACCTTGGCGGTTTTAATCGCTTTGGAAACCAAATACGCCGCGCCGCCCACTGCCATGAGATACGCCGATTGGTGCTTTTTAATCGCTTCAATCGCTACGGGGCCGCGCTCGGCTTTACCGACCATCGCAATCAGTCCGGTTTGGGCAAGCATCATTTCAGTGAATCCATCCATACGGGTGGCAGTCG
>JBDKGR010000097.1:0-10446 GCA_039798085.1 Pseudomonadota bacterium | reverse complement strand
TGGTTTTGACCTACGAACAAACCGAAGCCAGCGCAGACGGAAAAACGAAAACCTGCGAGCGCATGATTCCTTTCGTCTCGGCGTTTATCGACCATGTGGATTTGCCCGCCAAACGCATCCGCGCGGATTGGCAATTAGATTACTAACGTACCTAGATTAGTAAAAGCCTAAAAGCCTATGCGCTTTGACGTAATCACCTTATTCCCCGAGCTTTTCACGCCGTTTTTAACCGTGGGCATTACGCGCCGCGCGTTTGAATCCAAGCAAGTGGATGTGCATTGCACCAACCCGCGTGATTTTGCTGAGGGTAATTACCGCCGCGTTGATGATCGTCCTTTTGGCGGTGGTCCCGGCATGGTGATGATGCCCGAGCCGTTGGAACGTACACTTGCCCACATCCGTGCCCAGCGTGCTGATGTTGATATAACACCCGCCCCCGTGATTTTGTTTTCCCCGATTGGAGAACGCATCAATCACACCCTCGTGCAGCGCATGGCGGACGATAAAACGGGCGCGATTTTCCTCTGCGGACGTTACGAGGGTATTGACCAGCGTTTTATTGATACCCATGTCGATGCGCAAATCAGTTTAGGCGATTTTGTTTTGTCGGGCGGAGAAATTGCCGCCATTGCCTTGCTGGATGCGATTACGCGCTTGCAAGCAGGCGTGCTATCCAACCCGCAAGGGCATCAAATGGATAGTTTTAATCCGGCTTTGGATGGATTGTTGGATTGCCCCCACTACACCCGCCCCGAAGTGTGGAATGGGCAGCACGTCCCCGACATACTGCTATCCGGCAACCACGCGCGCATTGAACGCTGGCGCAAAGAGCAAAGTGTGCGTATCACCGCCGAATACCGCCCCGATTTGCTGAATCCGTAAACACGTTGGAGCGGGTTATAATGGAAGGCTTACCTGATCCTCTGTGCGGCTTTTTGTGTTTCGTATTTTTTGAGGCGCGCCCATGATCGTTGAAAGAAAATCATGAATTTAATCCAAACTCTTGAGCAAGAAGAAATTGCTCGCCTTGGTAAAACCATCCCCGCATTTGCGCCCGGTGACACCGTTATCGTAAGCGTGAACGTGGTTGAAGGTAGCCGCAAGCGCGTACAGGCTTACGAAGGCGTAGTTATCGCTAAACGTAACCGTGGCTTGAATAGCGGCTTTATCGTTCGCAAAATCTCCAGCGGCGAAGGCGTTGAGCGTACATTCCAAACTTACAGCCCTTTGATCGCTAGCATCGAAGTAAAACGCCGTGGTGATGTTCGCCGCGCTAAGTTGTACTACCTCCGTGACCGTAGCGGTAAATCGGCACGTATTAAAGAAAAATTGCCAGCGAAGAAATCCGCATAATTTTTCACGGTTAATTCCCTTATCGAACCGCCCGACGCAAGTTGTGGCGGTTTTTTTATGCCATCCAAATTCAACGCACAGGCGATTCGGCAGCGCTTTGCCAATCCACCGGATTGGAACCCTGAAATTGTGGGCGATTCCCGTTTCAGCGACCGCAAACCGCAGGAGGCGGCGGTTCTCATCCCCCTCGTAACCCGTTCGCAGGGCTTGCAAGTTTTACTCACCCAACGCAGCACAAATTTATCCAGCCATTCCGGTCAAATTGCGTTCCCTGGAGGCAAAATCGACCCCGAAGATGCAAGCCCCATCCACGCCGCGCTGCGTGAAGCGGAGGAAGAAATCGGTCTGCATTCCCAACACATCACCGTTTTAGGAAATTTGCCAATTTACCTGACGGGCAGCGCGTTCCTTATTACGCCCGTGGTGGCGTTGGTGGCGGAGGATTACCAAATCACCCCCAACCCGCACGAGGTGGCAGACGTGTTTGAAGTGCCGCTTGATTTTTTGATGAATCCCGCCAACCACCGCCGCCACAGTACGCTGTGGGAAGGAAAGCCGCGCGAATGGTTTTCCATGCCCTACTACGACAATGCCGTGCCAACAGAGCGTTACATTTGGGGGGCAACAGCGGGAATGCTGCGTAATTTGTACCAATTTTTGAGCACCGATTTCCGCCTATGATAGGCGTATGAGCTTTTTATCCGTCTTATTGGCATTATTGATTGAACAAGCACGCCCATTGGGAGAAGCGAACGCGATTCACCAATGGATACGCAATGGAGTGCGCTGGGTGGTACGCAGTGTGGATACGGGTAAACCGGATCACGCTGTATTGGCGTGGTCTAGCGCCGTGTTATTGCCTGCCGTGCTGACGTTTGCCGTGCATTGGCTTTTGGTCTGGAGCATCGGTTGGTTGAGCGCGATGGTGTGGAGTGTGCTGGTGTTGTATGCCACGCTGGGTTTTCGCCAATTCAGCCACCACTTTACGGGGGTTCGGGATGCGCTGCTCGCTGCCGATGAAGATACGGCACGCCAAAAACTGGCGGTGTGGATGCACATAGACCTCAGCACCTTACCGCGTAGTGAGATTATCGGGCTGGTAATTTCCCATTCCGTGCTGCACGCGCATCGCCATGTATTTGGGGTTTTGGGTTGGTATTCCTTGCTCGCAGCGCTGGGTTGCGGACCAGCGGGGGCGGTACTGTACCGTTTGGGCGAGTATTTTGTGCGTTACGCCACGCGCCCTGTCACTCCGTTGAGCACGCCTATGAGCGCATCGCTGCAATCCATCGCCCAATCCGCTTGGTATTGGATGGACTGGGTTCCCGTGCGGCTCACTGCTTTAGGCTTTGCCTTTGCCGGAAGTTTTGAAGAGGCAGTCGATCAATGGCGTTTGCATGAAGTCCAATCCCCCCAAGATAACGATGGCGTGGTACTTGCCGCCACTGCTGGAGCCATTAATATCCAACTGGAAACCATAAGCGGCTCCAGCAACGCGTTACCGCCCCAAATGGCGCACCTGCGCTCGGTAGTCGGTTTGGTATGGCGCACCGTGGTGGTGTGGATGGTGTTTTTGGCGTTGGTATCCTTGGCACGGTTGTTGGGGTAATTTACTTTTATCAAAATTCTTATGTTATATATTGTATGTTGAAGAAGATTCTTAGAAAATATATAGGATTGGGTTTGCCAGTACGTAGTTTTGTATTGGATTTTAGTTTCCCAGAAACTTCATCACAACTTCAAGTTGGAAGTGGTAGTTATTTGGAATTATTCATGCAACTTGAAGAAGAAAAGGAAAATCCTAACCAATACTTTTCCATATTATGGAGTATTGTAAAACATCTTAACCGCTGCGTCTTAAATCCCAAGCAACGCCTATCTTTTACCCATCAAATTTTGCGGCTTTTTTATCCTAAAGCGATAGAAAGTGTGCTACAACTGGCACAAAAAAATGGAGGGGTATCAGATATTCCAGAACCAGAAAATAATGCGCAGGCATTAAAATATATTTCTGAAATCTCAAAAACATTAGCAATTTCTTACCAAATTATTTTTTATAAAATATATAAAAGTAATAATTTTCAATATGTAAGAAAACGCCACTTGCGTCAAGAGTGTGTATCTTCTATTTTTGAATTAATGCTATTGCGACAACAAGCACTAGCACAGCGGTATCAATTACTCGATGAAATGGATTGGCGTGCTATTAACTCACTATTCCATGCAATGCAGCTTTACGAAGAAAAAGAATTAAACATTCATTGGGCTACTTTGAGCAAGCAATTAGCCATTAAAACTGGACGTAATCGTGTGAGTTGGCAAACTTTGTTTACACAAATTCACCTTACCGCACAATTCGATATGCTACGTTGGTCTCGGCATCTACAATGGGTTATTGGTTCGTATGTAGATGGTGTCAAAGATTCGGTTACTGTTTCGCTACTCGGTTCGATAAAACCGACTAGTAACCAAAGAATTGCTTCTTTTTCTAACCCGCCATTGTTATTGGATTTTAATGGCTTGAATAATGCGATCAGACAAGATTGTATGGGTTTATTGCAATGTCAAAAAAAGCGCAATAATAAATTATTGCCGGCACGTTTTTCACGTTTTATTGAAACCGAACGATTTGTTGTTTTTCATCAGTTAATGCTGGGAGCAATCGAAACACCGATTCATCAACCTCAATCTACTGATAGGAATATCGGTTCTGCAATGAAAGATTTACGTATTTATGTAGGATTTAATGATGTATTTTCTTTATTAGCGCATCAACAAAGTTCCTTTGCCCATGAAGTGCGATTAGCCGATGTACTGGCTCGGCGGTCTGCCAAAATTGCCAAAGACCACACCGTCACAGAAACGAGTTTGTGGTTATTGGTGGAGCAAACAAGTGAAATGCTGCGTTTAAGTACCGAAGAAAATAACTATACCACGCGCATTAATCTTGGTTCTATTGTTGCGTATGGTATTAGTGAAGATGAAATTAAACGTCCAAAACTCGCAGTGATCGCACGCATTTACCGCCCCAATAATAAGCGTGTTATTATTGATTTGCATACATTGGCGAATTATGCGGAATCGGTTATAGTCACACTCAATGGGAAACCGCAAAAATACAAAGCATTATTGATTTATGACATTCGCTATGGTGCGCATTGGCGAATTGTATTGCAGCCACAAAATTTAGCCATCGGCTTTGATCAGTTACTTATTGAACGCCACGGTAAAAAAATACCCATTGCTTTAGAAAAATGGCATAGTGCAACCAATGATTTTTACCTTTACAGTATCACCTTAACATCGGCTGATTTGGGTATCTCAGGAGAGCCGCAGTATCCAAATACCGCCTAACCTCCGAATAAATTGCTACTAATTCAATAGCTGAATATGCTTATTTTTGAACTGGTGAAACGGGCTCGAATTTGCCAAACAAAGAGCTATCTACATCTTTGAGCGCTGTACGCCGATTCGAAAAAGGCTCGGTGGCGGGCAATGCGCAGGTTGTGGTGTACGGTAAAAACAGAAAAATAGCACAAATTTTGTTGTACAATGCACGACTACGCTTTTTATAGCGCAAGGGCGGTTAGCTCAGGGGTAGAGCGAAGCATTCACACTGCTTAGGTCGGGGGTTCGAGACCCTCACCGCCCACCATTCCCCATTCGTAAAAAGCGCGGTTTCATCCGCGCTTTTTTTATTTCTGGTGTCGCTTTTCATACCTCCTATGATTCACATTACCCTCCCTGATGGTTCAGAACGTCAATTTCCACAAGCCGTTACCGTGGCTGAAGTCGCTGCCTCCATTGGCACGGGACTGGCTAAAGCAGCCTTGGGCGGTAAAGTGAATGGGAAATTGGTCGATACCCGTTTTTCCATCGCCGAAGATGCCACCTTGGCAATCGTTACCGCCAAAGATGCCGATGGTTTGGAATTGATTCGCCATTCCACCGCCCACTTGTTGGCGTATGCGGTGAAAGAATTGTTTCCCGATGCCCAAGTGACGATTGGCCCCGTCATTGAGCATGGCTTTTTCTACGATTTTTCCTACAAACGCCCTTTCACGCCCGAAGACTTGGCATTGATTGAAAAGAAAATGCAAACGCTTGCCGCGCAGGATGAGCCGATTACCCGCCGTGTGTTGCCACGCGATGAGGCGATAGCGTATTTCAAAGGCTTGGGCGAAAACTACAAAGCGGAAATTATTGGTAGCATTCCCGCCGATCAAGATGTTTCTCTCTATCAAGAAGGCAAATTTGAAGATTTGTGCCGTGGTCCACACGTTCCCAGCACTGGAAAACTCAAGCATTTCAAATTGATGAAAGTGGCGGGTGCGTATTGGCGTGGCGATCACCATAATGAAATGCTGCAACGCATTTACGGTACAGCGTGGGCGACCAAAGACGAATTGCAACAGCATCTCACCATGCTGGAAGAAGCTGAAAAGCGAGATCACCGCAAATTAGGACGTGAATTGGATTTGTTCCATATTGATGACCACGCCCCCGGGTTGATTTTCTGGCATCCCAAGGGCTGGACACTATGGCAAAACGTCGAACAATATATGCGTCTGGTGTACCGCGACAACGGCTACCAAGAGGTTAAAGGTCCGCAGATTTTGGAGCAAGCCCTATGGGAAAAAACCGGACACTGGGATAAGTACAGCGAAAATATGTTCGTGACCGAATCGGAAAAACGCTTGTTTGCGTTGAAACCGATGAACTGTCCGGGGCATATTTTGATTTTCAAACAAGGAATCAAGAGCTACCGCGATTTGCCACTGCGTTTTGGTGAATTTGGTAATTGCCACCGCAACGAGCCCTCCGGTGGCTTGCACGGCATCATGCGCGTGCGCGGCTTTACGCAAGACGACGGACACATCTTCTGCACCGAAGACCAAATTCAAGCCGAAGTAAAAGCCTTCACTACGCTGCTGCAAAAGGTTTACAAGGATTTTGGCTTTACCAACATCATTTACAAGCTCTCAACCCGCCCAGAAAAACGTATTGGAACGGATGAAAGCTGGGATCGTGCCGAGGCTGCATTGGCAGAAGGTTTGCGGGCATCAGGCTGCGAATTTGAATACCTTTCGGGGGAAGGTGCTTTCTATGGACCCAAAATTGAATACACCTTAAAAGATGCCTTGGGTCGCCCTTGGCAATGCGGAACGATTCAAGTGGACCCTAATATGCCCGAACGCTTAGGCGCTGAATATGTGGGTGAGGATGGCGCACGCCATCGCCCCGTCATGCTGCACCGTGCGATTTTGGGTAGCTTGGAGCGCTTTATCGGTATTTTGATTGAAGGCAGTGCGGGTGCTTTGCCCGTTTGGTTGGCTCCGGTGCAGGTTGCGGTTCTAAATATCACCGATGCGCAAGCAGAATACGCTAAAACTGTGGCAAAAACGCTGAAAAATCAGGGAATTCGTGTCCACTTGGATTTACGTAACGAAAAAATTACGTATAAAATACGCGAGCATTCCATGCAGAAGCTGCCTTATTTAATCGTTATTGGTGATAAAGAAATGGCAGCAGGTGCTGTTGCAGTCCGCGCACGCGGAGGAAAAGACCTTGGGGCTATGCCCTTGGAGGCTTTTATGCAAAGAATTGTGGATGATATTGCCAACAAAACTGCCTTTTAGTTGCAGAATTTTTGTTTGATTTTTTCAATAAACTGTGAAGGATTGAGCCATCGCTACTGAATTTCGTGACCGCCGTCAGCGTGAAGAACGTAAACACCGTCTTAATCGGGAAATCATGGCTCCAGAGGTGCGTCTCTCTGGCCCCGATAATGAACCGCTCGGCGTTGTAAGCCTGATGGAAGCCCTGCGCATGGCAGGTGAGTATGATGTGGATTTGGTTGAAATTGCAGCAACGGCGAATCCGCCGGTCTGTCGTTTGATGGACTATGGCAAGTTCAAATACCAAGAGCAAAAGAAAGCCGCCGAAGCGAAAGCCAAGCAAACGGTTATTGAGATTAAGGAAATAAAATTCCGCCCCGGTACCGATGATGGTGATTACCATATCAAGTTGCGCAATATCAAGCGTTTCTTGGCAGAAGGCGATAAATGCAAAATCACTTTGCGTTTTCGGGGACGTGAGATAACCCATCAAGAGCTGGGTTTAGCGTTGCTCAATCGCATTCGTGCGGATTTGGCGGATTTGATTATGGTGGAGCAATTCCCCAAACTTGAAGGTCGTCAAATGATTATGATGCTTGCCCCTGGTAAGAAAAAACCGGGTGGTGCATCCAAGTCCGCTGCGGAAGCAGCGGCTTAAAAAGTGGCTCGGGGCCGACAAGGTTGGAAGTAGTTTCCAAACGCCTCACGAGCACAATTCACAAGGAGCAGATAATGCCCAAAATGAAAACCAAGAGTTCGGCGAAAAAGCGCTTTCGCGTTCGTCCCGGTGGAACCGTTAAACGCGGTCAGGCTTTTAAGCGTCATATTTTGACGAAAAAAACCACCAAAAATAAACGCCATTTGCGCGGCGCAGTGAATGTCCATTCGACCAATATGGGTCACATGGCACAAATGCTGCCCGGTCAAGGTCTTTAATTAACGACGAACAAGGAGTAATACAATGCCTCGCGTCAAACGTGGTGTAACGGCTCGCGCCCGCCATAAAAAAGTTCTCGCCCTTGCAAAAGGTTTCCGTGGTCGTCGTGGTAATGTTTTCCGTATCGCTAAACAAGCGGTCATGAAAGCTGGGCAGTATGCCTACCGTGATCGCCGCACGAAAAAACGGGTATTCCGTCAGTTGTGGATTGCGCGTATCAACGCAGCAGCCCGTCAATGCGGTATGACTTACAGCCAATTCGCTAACGGCCTGAAAAAAGCCTGCATCGAAATTGACCGTAAAGTTTTGAGTGATATTGCTATTCACGATATGCCAGCTTTTGCTGGAATCGTGGCACAAGTGAAAGCGAAACTCGCTGCTTAATGGATCATTGAATCCATTGATATAGCGTCTTACGCATCAGAAATAAGGGCTGGCGCTTGAAAAAGCACCGGCCTTTTTTTATTAAATTTTTTATTAAAGTAAAAAATGAACGAACTAGATTCCATCGTCGATATTGTTGAAAGTGCCAAACGGGCTTTTTCACACGCCACCACTCCCGCTGATCTTGAGAATGCCAAAGCCCAGTTTCTGGGCAAATCGGGACAGATTACCGCGCTCATGAAAGGCATGGCTGCCTTGACGGTGGAGGAGAAAAAATCACGCGGGGCTGCCATCAATGTCGCCAAACAAGCGATTGAAGCCGCGTTGAACGCCCGTCGGCAGGCCCTAGCCGATGCCGAATTGCAAGCCCAGCTCCGCGCCGAAGCCTTAGATGTCACCCTCCCCGGTCGCCAACGCGGGCAAGGTGGATTGCACCCTGTTTCGCTGACCTTGGAGCGTATCGAATCCATTTTTGGTTCGATGGGTTTTGATGTCGCCCAAGGCCCTGAAATTGAATCCGATTGGTTTAATTTCACCGCGCTCAATACGCCGGAAGACCATCCTGCGCGTTCCATGCACGATACGTTTTACGTGGAAGGCGGCACGCCCGAAGCACCGAATTTATTGCGCACCCACACCAGCCCGATGCAAATTCGCTATGCGGTGCAACACGTTAAAAAATATAAAAAAGATACTGCTGGTTTATTTTCCGGTGATATGCCCGAAATTCGCGTTATTGCCCCCGGACGCACGTATCGTGTCGATAGCGATGCCACGCACTCGCCGATGTTTCACCAGTGCGAAGGTTTGTGGGTGGGTGAAAATGTCAATTTCAAAGATTTGAAATTTGTATTTACCGATTTCTGCCGCACCTTTTTTGAAAGTGCCGATTTAGCCCTGCGCTTCCGCCCCAGTTTTTTCCCGTTCACGGAACCGAGCGCTGAAATTGATATTCAATTCCAAAGCGGCCCTTTAGCCGGACGGTGGTTGGAAGTGGCGGGTTCGGGGCAAGTGCATCCGAATGTGATTCGCAATATGGGTTTAGACCCTGAAAAATACATCGGTTTCGCCTTTGGTATGGGGCCCGACCGTTTGACCATGTTGCGTTACGGCGTGAATGATTTACGTTTATTCTTTGATGGCGATATTCGTTTCTTATCGCAATTTCAATAAATCCATTGAAAATACATCGAAATAAATTTAATAGACAAAGATACTATGCAATTTTCTGAATCATGGTTGCGGACATTTTGTAATCCGCCTATTTCGACCCAACAACTCGCCGACACGCTCACGATGGCGGGTTTGGAAGTAGAAGAGCTTCAAGCTGTTGCCCCGCCGTTTTCCAAAATCGTGATTGGCGAGATTAAAGAAGCGGTGCAACACCCCAATGCCGACCGCCTGCGCGTGTGCCAAGTGGATGTCGGGCAAACCGAATTACTGAATATCGTGTGCGGTGCGCCCAATGCGCGGGTGGGGATTCGCGTTCCGTGTGCCTTGGTGGGCGCGGAGTTGCCGCCAGCCGAAGAGGGTGGAAAACCGTTCCTCATCAAACTGGGCAAACTGCGTGGCGTGGAAAGCGCGGGGATGCTGTGTTCGGCGAAAGAACTGAAAATTTCCGATGACCAAGGTGGCTTGCTGGAATTGCCCGCCGATGCACCCATCGGACAAAATATCCGCGAATACCTGAACCTCGATGACACGCTTTTCACGCTGAAACTCACGCCCAATTTGGCGCATTGTTTGAGCGTTTACGGCGTAGCGCGAGAAGTAGCGGCTTTAACGGGTTCTCCCCTGCAAACGCCCGTGTTTACTGCGGTGGCTGCTACGAATGCGGACAAATTACCCGTCCAAATTACCGCCCCCGATTTGTGCGGACGTTTTTCGGGGCGCGTGATTCGCAACGTCAATCCGCAGGCTAAAACACCGCAATGGATGGTGGATCGTTTGGCACGTTGTGGGCAACGCAGCGTTACCGCTTTGGTCGATATTTCCAATTACGTGATGTTTGAATTGGGTCGCCCTTCGCATATTTTTGATTTGGACAAAATCGCAGGCGGTTTGGAAGTGCGTTGGGGCAAAGCGGGCGAAACGCTGAAATTATTGAACGGCAACACGGTTACGGTCGATGAAAAAGTCGGCGTGATTGCGGAT
>JBDKGR010000096.1:0-10672 GCA_039798085.1 Pseudomonadota bacterium | reverse complement strand
ACGTAGGCGTATCGCCCGCCCAATCGGCTGAAGCATTGCAAGAATTTGTGAACGTGAAGCGCCGTATGGAAGTGCGTGCCACCATCAAGGGCATCACGATTTACGACGATTTTGCCCATCACCCCACCGCCATCCGCACCACGATTAACGGTCTGCGCCGCCAAATAGGGCAATCAGGGGCATCGGGGCGGATTCTGGCGGTGTTCGAGCCGCGCAGCAATACGATGAAATTGGGCGCGATGAAAGCCCAGCTACCGTGGAGTTTGGAAGAATCCGATTTCGCTTTCTGCCACACCGGAGGCTTGAATTGGGACGCAGCCGAGGCGCTCTCCAGCATGGGTAACCGCGCCCAAACCGCGCCGAATGTCGATGCGCTGGTGCAGCAAGTGCTATCCGTAGCGCAAAGCGGTGACCATATCCTGTGCATGAGCAACGGTGGCTTTGGGGGTATTCACCAGAAGTTGTTGGTATCGCTTATTGAACAATGCTAGAGTATGTTCCTTTTCAAAAAGGAACATCATGTCTCGTGCGTTTCGTCTTTCGGCTTCGGCCGCTTTGGTTCTATCCGTGCTGACTTCTGCACCCCAAGCGGCAGAGCATCAGCTCTCCAAAATCAATTACGATGCCGCACGCAATGTGAACGTGCTGGATATGGTGATGAGTATTGATTGGGATATCGATGCCCCTCCCGCAGGACGGGATAAGGCATTTTTAGAGGGGATTATTCGCCAATCTTCCCAAAGCCTGTTTACCATGACCGAAGGTAAGCAGATGCTCGGTACGGTGTACGTTTATAAAAACAGCCAATTTATGAACAACACCGATATTCAGTATTTGCAAAAAGATGGTCGTGCCAACGCCCATCCGGCTGGATACACCACTTACAAAACAGGTCGCGTACAACAGTTTGCCGGAACGAATGAAACACCGATTGACCACGGTAAAACGGTAGCCCATGAATTTGGTCATTACGTTTTGGGTTTATTGGATGAATACCGTGAGGAAGGTGGCACATCTACAGACCCCAGTTCACCACAAGATGGCGATACACCGCGCGATACCATCATGAATACCCATCTAGGGTTTGTGAATATCAGCACCGCCGATGATTATGCTGAACCTGCGAATCGCAAAACAGCCCAGTTCCGTACAGCGGGTAAATCGGCTTGGGAAGTGATTGTGTCCGACCCTACAACGGATTCGACTCCCAGCTCCCGCATCCAGTACCAGCCATTCAAAAACATGGCTGCGCCGACCAAGACAACGCTGACCAAACCGACCACGGGTTGGGAAAACGATTTGAAAATTGTGTATATGGGCGGCTCTGAAACGGTGACTGTACCAGTTATGTCCCCATTAGGGGAGCCACCATCTGTTGCCGCAGTACATGGGCCTATCAACATCATGGTGATTGATACCAGCGTAAGCCCTGAAGTATTGAAAGCCCAACTGAATGCAGCGGCGCAGATGGTGGATACTTCAGGTGATAGCAATCGGATTGCGGTCTATGCCCATCCTTTCACCAGCACGCCCATCGTACCGATTACCGCGCTTTCATCGGCAGAAAAACGCGCAAGTGTGAAACAAGCGATTGCCAAAATTGCAGCCGATGCAACCACCGATGAAAAAACCATCGGCGACCGCATTTTTGATTGGGCAGAGACGCAGCTTCCCAGCTTCTTCCCAACAGGGGCAACGACACAGCAAAATATCCCGGGTTGGAATTACCGCGTGTACGCTACAGGGAAAGCGGTAGGCGTATCAGGTGGGAATTTGTTTGCTTACGATGGCGTTACGCTCATTCCATTGGGTGCAGTAGGCGGCTGGTTGGCACAGACGCGGGGTAATTTGAGCGCTTCGCTGCAAAAAGCGTTGGATGCCGTGAAAGCCGTGCGTACTTTGGCAGATACTCCTTCGGTTTCGGTGTTTACCAATGCGAATCAAACCTTGGATAACGGTGTAATCGAAGCCTTCAAAACTGCCAGTGTTGCCATCAATCCGGTGGTGTTGAATACAGCCGGTGAATCGACCGCGCCGCGCTTGCGTAGCACCGTTGCGGGAAAAACCTCCATGTACGATGCCGCAAAAGGTACGGCAGGCAACTTCAAAGAAGCCAGCAAGTTAGCCGATTTACCCAAAGTTGCCGGCAAAGCAGCGAATGCTGCCGAGGGTGATGAAATTCAAGTGGTGAACGAATCGGGCGTGGATAAATTGACAAGTGCGACTCCCCACACCATGAGTTCGGTGCTGACAGCAGGAATCGACAAACAAGCCATGTTTAGCGTCTTTGTGGAAAATGAAGATACGAATAAGGTGAATTTCACACTGACCGCTCCCAACGGGACGGTGATTACGCCCCAAAGTCTGCCTACTGGGGTGACGTATAGCGCGGATGTGGAAGAGGGATCGTTCACCTATACCGTGAATGCAAGCTACACCGGATTCTCCGGTACATGGAAAAGCACCGCCGCCACCAGCGCCGCCACGGGAACCCAAGGGGCAGTAGCACAAGCCGTAGAAGTGGCTTCACCACTGGGTGCAGGCTGGGATGTTGCTGGTGGAACCTTGGCAGATACCCAACCCATGAGCATGATGGTAGAAGTGTCCGGCCCCGTTGCCGTGGCAGGTGCTAGCGTGAAAGCAGACATCCTCTCGATGGCAACAGGTGCTGCGGTACGTTCCAATGTGGCATTGCTCGACGATGGTAAAGGCGCTGACCTGAAAGCGGGCGATGGAACGTATTCGGTGAGTCTGGCAGATTTGCCCGTGGGGGAATATGAAATTCATGTCAAGATTGGTAACAGTGGATCGGCGGTTTACAGCACGGTCGGCAATACCAAACAGGGCACAAATGCTGCGCCCCAAAGCGTAGGGCCGTTCCAGCGCGTGATTTATGACGTGTTTGTGAAAGAACGTTAAACAAGCGTTCAACGCTATAGTGGCATTCTTTTTTTTGGAAAGAATGCCATGCACGCAAAACCCCGTTCACCGTTCTCGCCTCTCCCGTTCGCACCGCGATTGAAAGCACTGGTTGCCGCTTTGGGTTTCACTTTGCTGGCATCTACACCCCAAGCGGCCGAACATCAGCTCTCCAAAATCACCTACGATCCGGCACGCAATGTGAATGTGCTGGATATGGTGATGAGTATCGATTGGGATGTGGATGCACCACCAGCAGGCAAAGACAAGGCGTTTTTAGAGAGTATTTTGCGGCAGGCTTCGCAAAGCCTCTTCACGATGACCGAAGGGCGGCAGATGCTGGGTACGGTGTATGTTTATAAAAACAGCCAGTTTATGAACAACACCGATATTCAGTATCTGCAAAAAGAGGGGCGTGCGAATGCGCATCCGGCGGGTTTCACCACTTGCAAAGTCTGCCGCGTGCAGCAGTTTGCGGGTGCGAAAAAAACGCCAGCCGAACACGGTAAAACGGTAGCGCATGAATTCGGTCACTACATTCTGGGTTTGTACGACGAGTACCGTGAGGCGAAATCCACCTCGACCCGCCCCAGTTACCCCCAAAGTGGGGATACACCCCGTGATTCGATGATGCAGAATCAACTGCTTTTTTCACGCCTCAGCACGGCGGATGATTATGCCGACCCTGCCAATCGCAAAACTGCGCAATTTCGGGTTGCAGGTAAATCGGCATGGGAGGTACTATCTTCCGACCCCGCCACCGATTTAACCCCCAGCTACCGCATTCAATACCAGCCTTTCAAGGGCATGACTCCCCCCACCAAAGCGACATTGACCCAACCCACCACGGGTTGGGAGAAGGATTTGAAAGTGGTCTACATGGGCGCGAGCGATACCGTAGTTGCACCCCGCTCCACGACAACACCAACCGCATCAGCGGCATCAGCGGCATCGGTTCGCGGGCCGATTAACGTGATAGTGATAGATACCAGCGTCACCGCCGAGGTGCTGACCGCACAGCGCAATGCCGTAGCGCAAATGGTGGATGCTTCGGGCGACAGTAACCGGATTGCGGTCTATGCCCATCCCTTCACCAGCACGCCCATCGTGCCCTTGACGGTGTTGTCATCGGCAGAAAAACGCGCGAGTGTGAAGCAAGCGATTGCCAAAATTGCGTTGGATACCACCACCGATGAAAAAACCATCGGCGACCGCATTTTTGATTGGGCTGAAACGCAATTACCAACCTTCTTTCCTGCGGGCGTGACCACACAGCAGAACATTCCGGGGTGGAATTACCGTTTGTACCCTACGGGCAAAGCGGTGGGGGTATCGGATGGTCATTTGTTTTATTACGATGGTCAAACGCTCACCCCACTGGGTGCAGCAGCGGGTTGGATGGCGCAAACACGGGGTAATTTAAGCACTTCGCTGCAAAAGGCGTTGGAATCCGTGCAGGCGGTTCGTACCGTGGCGGATACACCCGTGGTTTCGCTGTTTACCAGTTCGACCCAAACGGTGGATAGCGGTTTGGTTGCATCCTTTCGGGCGGCAAGTATTGCGGTGAATCCGGTGGTGCTGAACACTACGGGGGCAGCGGCAGGGCCACGTTTACGCAGCACGGCGGTGGGGAAAACGTCCATGTTTGATTTGGCAAAAGGGACGTTGGGGAATTTCAAAGAAGCCACTAAACCCGCAGACTTGCCCAAAGTCGCCAGCAAATCGGCCAATGCGGCTGAGGGGGATGACGTTCAACCCGTGAATGAGGGCGGTGTCGGCACGATGACCTCCGTCGTGACGGCAGGCATCGACCGACAGGCCATTTTTAGCGCATACACGGAAGCGGGGGAGATGGATAAAGTGCGTTTTACTCTCACCACACCCAATGGGGTGGTAATTACGCCCACTAATCTGCCAGCGGGCATTGGCTATGGGGTGGATGGGGAGGAAGGTTCATTCACCTACACCGTAGAAGCATCGTATGCCGGATTTTCCGGTGTGTGGAAGAGTACCGCAACCACCGCCGTGACGGATGGAATCGTTGTGCAAGTGGTGGATGTGACCTCGCCGCTCGGTGCGGGTTGGGATATGGTGGATGATGCGCTCATCGTAGAAATATCCGGCCCCGTTGCCGTGACGGGTGCTACCGTGGTTGCCGATATTGCATCGTTGGAGACGGGCGAAATCGTCCGCTCTGGTTTGCTGCTACTGGATGATGGAACGGGAGCCGATGGCTACGCAGGGGATGGAACTTATGCCGTGAGCCTTGCCGATTTGCCTGCGGGGGAATACGAAATGCAAATCAAAATTAGCAACAACGGCTCGGCGGTTTACACCACGGCAGGCAACACCGAGCAGGGTGAGGACACCCCTCCAGAGAGCGTAGGGGCGTTCCAACGGGTGATTTATGATGTGTTTGTGAAATAACCTATTCCATTTTTGTGGAATCGTTCTACATGGCGGCAGAACTTGCTACACCCATCAGCACCACTTCAAGGTGTGTGTCGGTGTGGGTGGCTAGGTAACTGCGTACCACTTCCACGGATTGCAGTGGCGTGGCATTGAGATTTTGACCACCTATAGACAACTGTTCTATAGATTCAATGAGGTCGGTTGTACCCAAGTGGGTATCGACCAATCCGACTTTTGCCGTTGTGCCAATACCGACTACGGTGACTTTGAAGTCTTGCACACGCCCAGCCCACACTGCAAGATCAGTTCCACTGCCACCATTAAGGGTGTCATTACCGCCGCCACCAATCAACGTATCGTTACCTGTACCACCGTTGAGGGTGTCATCTCCATCACCCAGCCCCCAACCCGAATCTGTGAGGGAGGCAGTGCGAGTGAGTCGGATGTCGCCGTTCGTATCGGTAAGTTGCTGTCGCAAGGGTGAGTATTGCGACAGTACGCGCATGGCGATGCCTGCCGATCCACCGGCATTAAAGAAATCGGTTCCAATTTCAAGTAATTGGGTTGATGCCACCCCAGTGCCCCAGATGGTATTGAATAAGTGAACCGATTTTTGGGTGGCACTCGCACCAGCACCGATTTGCCCTAGCAAGGAGTTACCTGCCATTTCATAAAGCGCGTTAGGATCAAAACCCATGCTGCTCCACTGGCTGAGTTCACCGACTTCCGGTAGGCGTTGGGTCAATGCCAAATAGAGATTGGAGATAGCCTCGCGCAATTCTGCACTGCCTTGCACGAAGGTGAAGCGCCCATCGGCAATCGGAAGGGTATTGAGGGTAAAGTTGCCTTTGAGATTGAGTCCACTACTTTCCGCCAGTTCCACATTATTGGGGGTGAAACGTAGCATCAATTCCCCCATACTGCTTTGCGAAACTTGCCACTCTCCGGCATCGCTTTGACCACCGATCAATAAATCGTTGCCGTCGCCACCCTCCAATACATCGTTACCCATTCCGCCGACGAGGGTATCGTTGCCCGCTAGTCCATTAAGTTGGTCATTTCCTGCCAAGCCTTTGATGACATCATCCACGCCAGTTCCCGTGAGGGTATCGTTACCAGATGTGGCAGTTAACCCAGTAGGGGTTGTAGGAGTTGTAGGAGTTGCAGGGGTTGTAGGAGTTGCAGGGGTTGATGCACCACCTGTGGTCAAATCAAAGGTCTGATCAAAGGTCTGATCAGCAAATGCCAACAGTTCTATGTCGTTAAGGGTATCAATGCCTTCGTTAGGGCTGGTGCGGTTATCTTTCACCGTCCATTGGGTGGTGCTGACTTTGGTAAGGGTGTAATTGGCTTTAATACCGCTATAACGCGCAGTGTCCATGCCCGCACCGCCGTTGAAGGTATCGTTACCCAAACCTCCGGTGAGGTTATTATTGGCAGTATTACCCGTTATCGTATCGTTGCCCGCACCGCCAATGGCATTTTCAATGATCACGTTGTACGAAATCGACAGATTTTCATTTCCCCAGTACGTAGAGGCACTAGCTTGCGAAGCTGCCGTATGTAAAGAGCTGAATGTACCCGGTACGAGGCTGATGGTGCTATCAAATATGTAGCTTGCAATGTTGATGGTATCAGTGCCGCCGCCATCCCAAATGTTTTTGAAGAAGGGTTTTGCCGGATCAAAATCGTAAGTGGTATCGCCTGCGTTGTAGCTGGAATTGACACCGTACAAATACTGCATGGATGCTACGTCCCATCGCATGGGGGTGGAGGGGTAAATTTGCTTTCCTGTTGAATCATCAATCGTTGCATCGGTTCGATAGACATACGACATGGTTGAGTTGGTTCTCATGTCAGCAAGACCGTAATCTTCTAAATAAGGTCCACCATCACCCGGCTTAAGTCCTGGATGCTTAAAGCCTAAAGCGTGTCCTGTCTCGTGTGTCATCGTATTGAAAGGACGGCTGCCAATGGCAACACCCTTATCATCAAGGTATTGGCGGTTGAACCAGATTTCGGAAGACCCGCCCGGATTGGGCATATATGCTTTACCAGTCCAATCAGGATTACCGGTTACGGTTCCGTAGCGCAGATTGCCTGCATCGCTGACTTCTTTAAAAGTCACACCAGAAACGGCTGCGTAATTGGCAAGCACCAATCGAACAGCGGCTTTCTGTGTGTCGCTCATCACTTGGAAGCTGCTCGAATAACTGGTTCCAGAACCCGATGTCAGGAAACTATAGGTGATTTCAACAGGTGTACCTTTGGCACTGCTGGCATTCCAGCGCCCATCCTCTTTTTCGATGATGGCATTCATGAAATCGTCTTTCACGTTAATCATGAAGTTGCTGCTTGCCGTACCACCTTGGTTGTCGTTGGCAGTGACTTTGACTTCGTATCCGCCGAAATCCGATGCCGTGGGCGTGCCAGTGAAAGTACGTGTACCCGCATGGAAGCTCAACCATGAAGGGAGGCTATTGCCATTGGCTAAGGTTGCCGAGTAGGTCAGGGCATCGCCATCTGCATCAAAGAAAGCATTGGCTGGAATGGAATAATTGATCGAATCCAGTGGAGAACCAGCAGGTCGTGTACCACCCACCGATGCCATAAGGCTTTGGCTACTCAAGCCACCTCCCAGTTGCAACACACCAAAATCGCGGTTCGCGTTATTGGAAACCTCACCGACTGCAATGAATTTGCCATCAGCAGTCAATGTGGTGTCGTAGATAGCACGACCGATAGAACCCAATGTATTCACCTGATAGCCCGTGGTGTTGAAGGTCGTATCCAATGCACCCGTGGTATCGAAACGTGCCACGATGTCCTTGCTATCGGACACGCCACCCACCATCAATTGCCCTGTACCCAAAATAGAAACGCTGTGGAAAACATTGCTGGAACCCACCGAGCTGAATGTAGCGATACCATCACCACTGAAGCTGTTATCCATGCTGCCATCGGCATTCAGGCGAACCAATAAGCCAACGGGCGTTGAACCTCTTGTGCCAGCCAGTACGATTTTTCCATCGGTTTGAATTTGGATGTCATTGATACTTTCCTTGCTGCTGCCCGTATCAAAAACTTTGGTACCGGTTCCGTTGAAACGGGTGTCCAGTGTGCCATCTGCGTTGTAACGGGTAATCGCGGAGTCATACGTGCTACTGCCCTGATACACACGCCCTGCAACCAACAACTTGCCGTCAGTTTGGCGGTTCATGGCAAAAACTTCGGAATACTTGGTTCCCGTAAAGTTAGCCATATCACGCCCATCGCCACTAAAACTGGTATCCAGTACCCCTGCCGAGGTATAGCGTTGAATCAAGTAGGTGCTATCGGTCGTTCCTGCCACCACAATCGCACCATTGGGCTGAATCAAAACGGTCGAATTGGTTTCGGTGGCGCTACTGCTTGCAATCGAGGTCGTGATGATGCCCGTGCCGTTAAAACTGGTATCCAAATTACCGTTGCTGGTATAGCGCACCATCACCAAATTGCTACCATCATCAGACGAGCCCACCACAACGATTTTGCCGTCAGGCTGCACTGCCACCGCCAAGGCTTGGTCTATGCCGGAGATGTTGGTCGTTAGCTTGCCACTGCCAGAAAAGGTGGTATCGAGAGCGCCGTTAGCAAGGTAACGAGCGACAGAAAAATCATCATTGACCGTTCCAGCCACCACGATACGTCCGTCGGTCATTACGGCTAGTGCACGTCCGGTTTCGCCTACCGTGTTACCAAAATCGGTGCTTTGAATACCATCACCACTGAAGGCGGGATCAAGCTGAGATGGAATGATGACGGGAACAGAATTGCTCATGAAATTTCTCCGATTAAGAAAAAAACCGCAAACGCGGTCAAGCTCATGAGCCTATCACCCGACCATCAGGCAAACAATCGTTCCGATAAAGCTGTCACGTCGGCGGATGGTCGATTTCAAAACAAATTCACATATAAGGATAAAAGCAACTATCAGCCCACCACCACCGCAGCCCCATCCCCGCGTGGGGCAATAGCGCCGATGGTGTAAACGGTTTCACCCAAAGCGGTTAAGGTCGCGGCGCACGATGCGGCATTGGCAGCGTCCACCACCACCACCATGCCGATGCCGTTGTTGAAGGTGCGATTCATTTCGATGTCGTCAATGCCAGCGGTGGCTTGCAGCCATGCGAATAGTTCGGTTTTCGGCCAGCTTCCTTTTTGCAGATGGGCTGCCATGCCTTCGGGCAATACGCGTGGAATGTTTTCCAGCAAACCGCCGCCCGTAATGTGTGCCAAGGCTTTGATGGGGTGCTGTGCCAATGCCGCGAGTACCGATTTCACGTACAGGCGTGTGGGTTCCATGATGGCGTTTTTGAAGGATTTGCCGTCCAAGGTGGCGGGCATCGTTCCGGCGGCGGCAGCGCGTTCAATGCACTTGCGCACCAAGCTAAAGCCGTTGGAATGCACGCCGTGGCTTGCCAAACCCAGCACCACATCGCCTGCTTGCACGTTGGCTCCGGTCAGGATTTTGGATTTTTCGACCGCACCCACGGCAAAGCCCGCTAAATCGTATTCGCCAGCGGGATACATTCCGGGCATTTCAGCGGTTTCGCCACCGATGAGGGCGCAGCCGGATAATTCGCAGCCCTTGGCAATGCCACCGACCACGGCAGCGGCAGTATCCACGTCCAGTTTGCCGCAAGCGAAGTAATCTAAAAAGAATAACGGTTCTGCGCCTTGTACCAGCACATCGTTCACGCTCATGGCAACCAAGTCAATGCCGACGGTATCGTGCATATTCCATTCAAAGGCGAGTTTTAATTTCGTACCTACGCCATCCGTGCCGGATACGAGTACCGGTTCTTGGTAGCGCTTAGGCACTTCAAACAGCGCACCAAAGCCGCCAATGCCTGCCAGAACGCCTTCGCGCATGGTTTTTTTGGCAAGGGGTTTGATACGTTCCACCAGCGCGTCGCCTGCGTCGATGTCAACACCTGCATCTTTGTAAGAAAGGGGGGAATGAGAAGAATGAGAAGAAGTCATGAAAGTACAGCCTATAGAATTTGCCTAAATTTTAAGGGTTCGCTATGCAATTAAATTCTGAACAGAAAAGACTCGTTGCTTGGTGGTTGATTGCCACGTTGTTAGGCTATGCCTTGTGGCTCTTGATGCCCGTGCTGACCCCCTTTATCGTGGCCTCGGTTTTGGCGTATGCGCTTACGCCCGTAGTGAATTGGTTGGACGATGCAGGCAAAGGGCGAATCCCCCGCGTATTGGCGGTCGTGATTGTGGAATTGCTCTTTATTTTGGCGGTGATCGGTTTGTTTTTGCTGATGGTTCCTATCGTGGCAAAAGAATT
>JBDKGR010000095.1:0-10741 GCA_039798085.1 Pseudomonadota bacterium | reverse complement strand
GCAACAAAACGGCTGGTTAGTACCGGAAGAGCTGATTCCAGACCCCGAATTTTCCGATCAGCGTTTGAATTTTGCAGCGGTTGTTCCGTGGCGTATGCACCGCCTAGGGCTTGCTGCACAACGGTTTTATGCTATTAAATCGGTAGCATCATCCGCAGAATCTACGGCGTTTACCGAATTTACCGCATTTTGCGAAAAACAATCCCATTGGTTGGATAACTACGCGCTTTTCATGGCATTGGCAGAAAATTTTGATTGGCAAGATTGGTGCGAGTGGACGGGAGGGTTAGCACAACGCAAGCCCCATGCGATGGAAACGGCGCGTCAGCAGCACCACGAGCGCATAGCGTTTTGGAAATTCTGCCAATGGCGTTTTTTCACCCAATGGCACAAATTGCGAGCGTATGCGGCTACAAGGCACGTCCAGATTGTGGGAGATGCTCCTATCTTCATAGCATACCAAAGTGCTGAGGTGTGGGCGCGGCAAGATTTATTCGATTTGAACCCCGATGGCAAGCCGCGCGTGGTAGCGGGTGTGCCGCCGGATTATTTCAGTGAAACAGGGCAACGCTGGGGCAATCCGCTCTATCGTTGGGAACGGCACGCAAGCGATGGTTTCGCATGGTGGATTGAACGCATCCGCCACACGCTAGAGTTGGTGGATATTGTGCGAATCGACCATTTTCGGGGTTTCGCGGCTTACTGGGAGATTCCAGCGGATGCACCGAATGCCATTCAAGGTCAATGGCTACCCGCTCCGGGGCTGGCGTTGTTCCAAGCGGTGCAGGCGGCGTTGGGGGATGATTTGCCCATTATTGCCGAAGATTTGGGCGTTATCACGCCTGATGTGGAGGCGTTGCGGCGCGAATTTGCGTTTGCAGGGATGCGTGTTTTGCATTTTGCTTTTGGCGGCGAGGAAAGCAAGCGCAGCAAAAATACCTTTTTACCGCACAATTACGAACACGACACGGTGGTCTATACCGGAACGCACGATAACGATACGACTTGCGGCTGGTGGGCAAGCGCGACCGATGCAGAACGCCAGTATGTGCAAGCGTATCTGCCGACCAATGGCAATCTTCAAACCATTCATTGGGATTTGATTCGCGCAGCGTGTGCCAGCATCGCCAATACGGCGATTTACCCGATGCAAGATGTTTTGGGGTTGGGAAGCGATTGCCGCATGAACTTTCCCGGTAAAAGCAAAGGCTATTGGGAATGGCGTTTTACGTGGGCGCAAGTGCAGCCAGAGCACGCGAACCGGCTCCGGCAATGGGTTGATTGCTTCGGCAGAGGTGTGGAGGGTGGTGCGGCATAAGGGTTTGTCCTGCTTAGGGTTTTCTCTTAGTCAAGGGGGCTTGTGAACCGACCGTAAGGAGTTGGTCAGACGCGCTTCCCACAATGGGGCGGCTTTAGTTAAAACCATTTTTGTCAACATAACTTTCGAGAAGGATTCCCCATGAGTGACCCCGTGGTAGACAAAATCCAGAAACATCCGAAATACGCAGAATTACGTACTAAACGTGGTTCCTTCGGTTGGATTCTTACTATTCTGATGATGGTGGTGTATTACGGATACATTGCTCTCATCGCTTTTAATAAACCGTTTCTTGCACAACCTATTGGAAGTGGCGTTACCAGCTTGGGTATTCCATTGGGCTTTGGTGTGATTATTTTCACCATTGCTATTACCGCTATTTACGTGAAACGCGCCAATAGCGAGTATGACGATTTGACCGCTGAAATCCTCAAGGACGTAAACAAATGAAAAATATCCAATCTTTTGCCCTCGTTCTGGCGGGGTTAGCGGCGGCTGGCGGCGCATGGGCGGCTGGTGCTGATTTGGGGCAAGTTGAAAAACAAGCCACCAACTGGACGGCTATTGCCATGTTCAGTATTTTTGTGGCTGGTACTTTGTGGATTACGAAGTGGGCTGCGACCAAAACCAAATCGGCGGCCGACTTTTATACTGGCGGCGGTGGTATTACGGGTTTCCAAAACGGTTTAGCGATTGCGGGTGACTATATGTCGGCTGCATCGTTCTTGGGTATTTCTGCTGCGGTGATGGCTTCTGGCTATGACGGTTTGATCTACTCCATCGGCTTCTTGGTTGGCTGGCCAGTGATTACGTTCTTGATGGCAGAGCGTCTGCGTAACCTCGGTAAATTCACATTTGCTGACGTGGCAGGTTACCGCTTCCAACAAAAACCCATCCGCATCTTTGCTGCTTCTGGCACATTGGTGGTGGTGGCGTTTTACCTGATTGCCCAAATGGTGGGTGCGGGTTCCCTTATCAAATTGTTGTTCGGTTTGGAATACTGGATGGCGGTGGTGATTGTGGGTGTGTTGATGATGGTGTATGTGCTGTTCGGCGGTATGACTGCGACGACATGGGTGCAAATTATTAAAGCCGTGATGTTGCTTGCAGGCGTTAGCTTTATGGCGTTTATGGTGTTGGCACAATTCGGTTTCAGCCCTGAAGCCCTGTTTGCTGCTGGCGTGAAAGTGAAAACTGACATTGCCATGAATGGTGGAAAAACTTCGGAAGAAGCCGCAGCCATTGGCTTGGCTCTGATGGGTCCTGGTGGTTTCATTAAAGACCCGATTTCTGCGATTTCCTTCGGTATGGCGTTGATGTTCGGTACGGCTGGTTTGCCCCACATCTTGATGCGCTTCTTTACTGTTCCTAACGCCAAAGAAGCTCGTAAATCCGTATTGTGGGCAACTACTTGGATCGGTTATTTCTACATCTTGATCTTCATCATCGGCTTTGGCGCGATCACTTTGGTATTGACCAACCCTGAATTTGCAGATACAGCTAAAGGTATCATCAAAGGTGGTGGTGGTTCTGCCAATATGGCTGCGGTGTTGGTTGCGAAGGCAGTTGGTGGTAACGTGTTCTTCGGATTCATCTCTGCGGTGGCGTTTGCTACGATTTTGGCAGTGGTGGCTGGTTTGACACTCTCCGGCGCTTCGGCGGTATCGCATGACATCTACGCTACCGTGATTAAAGGTGGCAAGGCAGATTCTGCGGACGAATTGAAAGTTTCTCGTTTGACTACCTTGGCATTGGGTGTTATTGCCGTGTCATTGGGTATTGCATTTGAGAAGCAAAACATTGCGTTCATGGTCTCCTTGGCTTTTGCGATTGCGGCATCGGCTAACTTCCCTGTATTGTTCATGTCGGTATTGTGGAAAGATTGCACAACCAAAGGCGCTGTTATCGGTGGCTTCTTGGGCTTGGCTTCTTCCGTTATCTTGACGGTGGTATCGCCTTCGGTGTGGGAAGCTACTTTGGGTAACCCCAAAGGTTCCGCATGGTTCCCTTACTCTTCGCCTGCTTTGTTCTCTATGACCATTGGCTTCTTCGGTGTATGGCTGTTCTCCATCTTGGATAAGAGCCCCAATGCTGCACGCGAACGCGCAGAGTTTATTACGCAACGTGTTCGTTCTGAAACAGGTTACGGCGCGTCTGGTGCATCCGGTCACTAATCCTCTTTGAGCCTTTCTAGGCGTTAAAAAAAACCGGACTTTATGTCCGGTTTTTTTACGTCCATTTTTTATGTCCGCATTTCATGTCCGTAAATTGCGGAGCTTGATAAATGCCAATGCTGCCATCACCGCATCGTTCAACGCATCGTGAGCATCCCGCAGGGGTAAGTTCAAATCGTCCATTAGGGTCGAAAAACTCAGGTCAAAATTGACATTACCTTGCTGGTGCGAAGGCGGGAGCTGGTAAAACTTGTAGTCGTGGTACAACGCAGATACTTCAATTTGCGGCTGTGGTAGCCGAATCCCCAGCAAAGGTTGGATGGCACGGTTGAGCATGGCGACATCAAACTCCAAGTAATAGCCTACCAGCGGACGGCTACCAATAAAGTGCAGTAATTGGCGCATGGCTTCCTGCACTGGTAAACCTTGGGCAACATCTTGTTCCCGTAAACGGTGGATACGGATACTTTCTGCGGATATTCCTTTTTCTGGACGTACCAGCAATTCCAAACGTTCACTGGTCATAATGTGGTTACCCACAATACGCACGGCTCCAATGGAAATAATTTCATCCCTGCGCACATCCAACCCTGTCGTTTCACAATCCAGTGAAATCCATTCGTTGGGGGGAGGGTCTTCTAAAATGGAGGCAAACTCGGGTAAGCGCAGCCGATGCCGCCACCATTTACGCTGAATAGTTTTCATCATGATACGACATCCAGTCTAAAACGTAAGCGCAAATGGGCACGGAAGCGTTTGACAACGCCCAATGTATCTTTCAGCAAATCTCTATCTAAACTGCTGATGCGCGAGACATCTACGGTTCCGGTCACGGGTTTATCGGTGTCCATTTCCATCAATCCCGCTTTGAGTTTTAAGCCCATGAAAAAATGCAGGCTTTGGGTTAAATCGGCTCCCATTTCTGCGCTCAAATGCTCTTGGGCAACCAAGGTGGCGATGCGTTCGGCGGTGCTGGTTTCTGTTAGGCGATGGGAAAATGCCAAACTCCGAATACCATGTACCAACGGAAAAATACCTTCTTTTTTGAGATTGAGATGCTCTACCGTATCCCGCCCTAGCAAGCGATTCCACCATCCGGTGCTGCTACCAAAGGCATCAATCGCAGAGGCGAAACGCGCCAATACCGCATCATTATCGGTCGCAAGCTGCATGAGCCCACTTTGTACTTCTTGTAATAAACCTGCATCTCCACAAACGCTGTGCGCATCCATAAAAATGGCAAGATTCATCAATCCATCTTCGCTGGGCATCATCAGCCATTCACGCGTCATGCGGGTGAATTCGGTGACATTACCCCGCCATTGAGGATTGTTTACCATAATTTTTCCGTGGCATTCTGGGTAACCAAATCCTTCAAGGGCTGCGGAAAATTGGTCGCACAACGCGGCTAGTTCGGGGGGAGGGGAGTAGTTATCCCGCAGAATCAATCCGTTATCTTGGTCGGTTTTGAGGAGTTGCTCACCCCGCCCTTCACTGCCCATCACAAAAAGGCAACTATTGGCAAGCAAATCGGGGGGCGCAATAAGTTGCCATGTGCGCTCAAACAAACGGGCATTCAGTTGTTGAACCAAGGTCGCAATGAGATTAACGCGCGTGCCACTGCGGAAGAGCGATGCAATCATGCGCGTAATTTGCAGGGCAGATTGGCGCAATCCTTCTAAATCGCGTGCATCTTCAATTTTTTCGGTAATCAAATGCGATTGATTGGAAAGATAACTAAATAAATCCATCGCTTCCAATATACCTTTAATTTCCCCTTCTTCTACAACCACCAAACGATGCACGCGGTGGCGTAGCATCAATGCCATTGCATCTCCTAATTGTTCATCGGGGCGTACCGTAACCAATTTGAAATTGGCGAATTGACCCACACACAACGAATCCAATGGACGACCATCCAGCACCGCTACTTGCACCATCGTGGAGGTAAAAATACCCAGACGATGCGGGGTGCTGTTGGTGTCGCGTACCAGAACATTTTTCACACGCTGTGCTTGGAATAAGCGAACGGTAGAAAGAATATCGGTATGGGCATCCACGTATACGGCGGCACGCAGAAAAGCCTCATCCACCCGCGCCATCGTGAGCGATTCCCATTCGTGCTGGTTTTTGCGTGCAGAAATGGATTGCAGTTTTTCTCCCAAATCGGAAAACAACAGCGCTCCAAACGTGGTGTTGGCGGCAATCAGCTCTTGAACGGCTTCTTTGGTTAATTGGTAGGCAATGACTTCTTCGGTTGCCATAAAACGGTGATGCGTTTTACCAGCAATCAGAGCACGACCATCGAAACTATCATTCGGGCCATACGTGGTGACGATTTCTTCCCCATCGTATTCGGTAACAAACCCTTTGATGATGATAAAAAGATGACTGGGTTCGATTCCCTGATCCAAAATGGTGGTGTCCTGTCGAAAATAAACGACATCCACACTGTCACGCACCAGATGCTGCTCATCCGAAGTCAAGCAATCAAAAGGAGAAGAAGAGAAATTAAAGGCATTTGGCATGATTTCACCTTACGATTGACTAAATTGACTAAATTGACGAAAAAAAACCCGCTATAAGCGGGTTTTTGGTTCAAGTAATCACAAAATTAAAACACAAAGAAAACAAAAATTTATTTGATTTTTGCTTCTTTGTATTCCACATGCTTACGAGCTTTAGGATCAAATTTCATGATCAGCATTTTCTCGGGCATGGTTTTTTTGTTTTTGGTAGTGGTGTAAAAGTGACCGGTTCCTGCGGTAGAGGTCAGCTTGATTTTTTCGCGTCCGCCTTTGGTTGCCATGATGTACTTCCTTAATGATTGTTATGGATGATGAAATCAGGCTTGACCGCGTGAACGCAAATCTGCGAGCACTGTGTCGATACCGTTTTTGTCAATCAAACGCAGCGCTGCGCTGGAAACGCGCAAACGTACCCAACGATTTTCGGTTTCAACCCAGAAACGGCGGTATTGCAGATTCGGCAAGAATCGGCGCTTGGTTTTGTTATTTGCGTGGGAAACATTGTTTCCCACCATAGGCTTTTTGCCTGTTACTTCACATACGCGTGCCATCTGGACACTCCAATAAAAACGGCTATAGCAGCTTATTACCCGCTACAGCCTCACCTCGCCAAGGAAAAAAAGGGTGGCGGTGACCCAGCCCCCGATTGTAACTTTATTCGTGCTGCTCTAAAAATCGTTGTGCATCTAATGCTGCCATACAACCCGTTCCGGCACTCGTAATGGCTTGGCGATAGACATGGTCTTGCACATCGCCAGCGGCAAACACTCCCGCAACACTGGTTTGGGTAGCAAAGCCTTTTAAGCCGCCTTGGGTGACGATGTAGCCATTTTCCAATTCCAGTTGCCCTTGGAAAATATCGGTATTGGGGGCGTGACCAATGGCAATAAAGCAGCCGGTTAGTGCGATGTCGTGGGTGCTTCCATCGCCTACATTCTTGAGGCGAATCCCCGTAACGCCAGAATCATCACCCAATACTTCTTCCAAGGTACGGTGGGTTTGCAGTTCGATTTTGCCACTAGCGACTTTTTCCATCAATTTATCAAGCAGAATCGGCTCGGCTTTGAATTTATCGCGGCGATGTACCAAGTGAACTTTGCTAGCGATGTGGGATAAATACAGTGCTTCTTCTACTGCGGTATTGCCACCACCTACTACACAAACAATCTGATCTCGGTAGAAAAAACCATCGCACGTAGCGCAGCCAGAAACCCCGCGCCCCATAAAAGCCGATTCAGATGGCAAGCCCAGATACTTGGCCGATGCGCCAGTAGCGATAATCAGAGCATCGCAGGTATAACTTCCACTATCTCCGGTAAGGGTGAAGGGACGTTGAGACAAATCCACTTGGTGGATATGGTCAAAAATAATTTCGGTTTTGAAGCGCTCGGCGTGTTCCTGAAAGCGCTGCATGAGGTCGGGGCCTTGTACACCGTGGACATCGGCAGGCCAGTTATCGACCTCGGTGGTCGTCATTAACTGACCGCCCTGTGCGAGACCGGTAACCAAAACAGGGTGGAGATTGGCGCGTGCCGCATAGACCGCAGCGGTATATCCCGCAGGGCCTGAGCCTAAAATTAAAACCTTGGCGTGTTGGGGATGTTCGGAAGATTGGGCAGACTGGGAAGAAGACATAAAGCGAAACCTTTGAATTTTTCAGTAGTTGAGATTGAAGAAAGAGGTGGTGGTGATGTTTTTGGTGGTGGTGGAAGTTTACAAGCTATATATTTACATGGGCTTAAATATAGGCTTCAACATTGGCTTAACAATAATACTAGGAGCTGTCAATGGCTATTCTTAGCAATTTGGATTTGATACGAAGGGTTTCTCTTTTTACGATGCTGACCGATGAGCAAGCCGTCGTACTAGCCGATGCCGTGGTAAAAAAACGTTTCAAAAGCGGCGAATTTTTAGTAAAACAAGGTGAAAAATCGAATGCACTCTACATCATCTTGGCAGGACGTGCTCATGTTTTTATGAGTGATGAAAAGGGGCGTGAGGTTATTTTGAATGTGCAATCAGCGGGGGATTATGTAGGGGAAATGAGCCTCATTGACAATGAACCCCATTCTGCCAGTGTAGTGGTGGATCGTCAGGTTGATGCACTCGAACTGAAACGTGGGGATTTTTTGCGTTGTATTAGTGAAAATATCGGCGTAGCACATTCCATCATGTATGTATTGGTGCAGCGTTTGCGCCATGCCAGCGACCGAATTAGCTCGCTTGCCTTGGCAGGGGTTTATGACCGTGTGGCACGGGTATTGAAAGAAAGTGCCAATCAAAATGAACAGGGTGAATGGATTATTCGTGGAAAAATATCGCGGCAAGAAATTGCCAAAATGGTCGGAGCATCGCGGGAAATGGTCAGCCGGGTGATAAAAGATTATGAAGAACGGGGAATTCTCCATTCCTTAGACAATGGTACGTTTCAGTTCAATGCCCATCAAATAGATGAAAACTAAATTTTATGCACAGCTTTCAGTCCACAAGACCATTGTCAAGAGCATCGGCTTATTTGCCGCGCGATAACCCACCACCACCTGCTGGAATCGGGCGTTTTGCCCGAGAGATTAGCCTCTTTATAGGGTTGAGTTGGCTGATGTGGTGGGTTGTATCGCTATTGACTTATGCAAAAGAAGATGCCGCATGGACTACCTCGGGTGACAGTTCCAGCCATGTAATCGTGCATAATTTTTGTGGTGCAGTGGGGGCTTGGGTTGCCGATGTCAGCTACTTTTTGTTTGGATTATCGGTATGGTGGTTTGTTCCGGTGTGCATGGGTTTGGGGTGGTTTGCTTTGATTCAAAGAACCTCCACGCCCTTTCGTTTTCGTGCATGGGCTGGTGGATTGTGTTTATTGCTATGTGCCAGCACCACACTTGAATGGTCTTGGCTATCGCGTATGGAAGGATACTTACCCAATCACAGTGGTGGTGTATTGGGCTATTCCATTGGCTCTTGGAGCGTCACCTTACTGGGGTTTTCAGCGATTGGGTTGATTGCCATTGTGCTCGGTTTGATAGGAATGGCGTTGGTTTTCCATTTTTCATGGTTGCAACTTTCAGAACGATTGGGTGCGAATTTGGAACACTTTATTCAAATGGTATGGCAGCGTTTGGAACAGATACGGGATCGCAAATTGGGCAAAAAAGCCGTGCGAGAACGTGAATTTGGTATGTATGAAGAGCGCACGGTCATGCCAAAAAATGCACCCCACGCAGAATATGCGCCATACGCGCAATATGCCCAAAGTACCTTGCCACCCCATCAGGATTATCAGGATTATCAGGATTATCAGGATAATCAAGATAAAGAGGATTTGGATAGTTCGATGAACGGCGAATACCCCACTTGGGAAGAAGCCGAAGCGGCTGCTGCTGCTGCGATTCAATCGTTGGAGCAGGAAGCCCCCCTCCCCATTCCAGAACCCGCGTCGATATATCGCCTTCCGGGGCTGGAATTGCTTGACCACAATCCAGTAGCAGAGAATGCAGCGGATAGCGATACCCTAGCCGCTACTGCCCGTCTGATTGAAAAAAGATTGGGTGATTTGGGTGTGCGGGCTACGGTGCAAAATCCGCAGGCAGGTGCGGTGATTACCTCCTATGAAATTACTTTGTTCGATGCCCGCAGCGAAGATAAGCCCAGTTTATCGAGCTTGTCCAAGGATTTAGCACGCAGTTTGAGCGTGAGTTCTATTCGGGTGGTGGAGCAAAATGGTCTATGGTTGGAGTTGCCCAATGCCAAACGTCCAACCATTGGGCTGGCAAAGATTTTAGAAACCCCCGCGTACCAAGAAGCCGAGTTTGTACTTGCACTGGCATTGGGACAAGATCGTACTGGGAATCCCATCGTACTTGACTTGGCAAAAATGCCCCATATTTTGCTGGCGGGGGCGAGTGGTTCAGGGCAATCGGCAGGGATTCACGCCATGATTTGTGCTTTGCTCTTCAAAGCCGATACACAGAATCTGCGTCTGTTGTTGATTGATACCAAGATGCAGAAATTACCCCTTTATGAAGGGATTCCGCACCTCATTGCCCCGATTGTGGCGGATGCCCAGCAAGCCGTAAACAGCCTTGCGTGGTGTGTTGCAGAAATGGAATACCGCTATCAGTTGATGCGCAAACTTGGTGTGAGTGGTATCACCGAATTCAACCAAAAATTAGCCCAAGCCAAGCGACGCGGAGAACTTTTTTATTGCCCTGAAAACTCCAAAAAACCGATGGGGCATTTACCTTACGTCGTCGTCGTCGTCAATGAATTGGCGGATTTGATGATAGGTCATAGCAAAAAAGTCGAAATACTCATTGCTTGCCTAGCGCAAAAAGCGCGTGCTACCGGAATTCACTTGGTTTTGGCAACCCATAATCCCAATGTCAATATCGTGACCGAATTGATAAAAGCCAATATCCCGACCCGTATCGCTTTTCAGGTGAGTAGCAAAGCCGATAGCAGCATCATCTTAGAAACCGGTGGTGCAGAAACATTGTTGGGTATGGGCGATATGCTGTATTTACCGAATGCCTTCAATGGCTCAGATGCCCCTTTGCGCGTACATGGTGCTTGGGTGAGTACCAAAGAAGTAGAAGCGGTGGTGCATCACATCCAACAACAATGCCCGACCCCTGATTATTTACCGGGCGTACTTGATACCCCCGTCACAGAGACCATAGAAAAAATACAGGGGGGGGAAACCGATCCGCTTTATGAAAAAGTGA
>JBDKGR010000094.1:0-10805 GCA_039798085.1 Pseudomonadota bacterium | reverse complement strand
TCGCGTTTTACGGCTTCTCGTGCGGTGGATGGGTCGCTCACCCTCTCGTTGATTCCCGCATCACTGGATGAAGGGACACAAAAAGCCATTTTTATCATCGCTTTCTTGAATAACGATGTGTACGTTCGCACCCGCACCGGTTGGACGCTTTGGACGGATGATTGGAGAAAAATTCCTTCGATTGACGGCGATGCCACCACCGGTGCTGTACCACGCCACTTGGGTACGCTCAATGAATTGGTATGCACTGCCTGCACCGATAAGTTATCGGGCATTCGTTTGTACATGGGATATGGCACGAACATCGTGGATATGTTGAATCAATACACCTATAACGAAGTGGTGCGCTAACCTTGGTTATTAGGTTATTTTTCGCTAATCGAAACGATTCCATCCCAATCTTCTCCCACATCGCCTTGGGCTTGTAGCACCATGATGCGGTGGAGGTAGTAATGGGCAATAGGGTCGGTCGATTGGTGTTGCAATAGGGTGTGCCAAAGCTGCTCGGATTCTGCCCAGCGGCGTGCCAAAAATAAATCAATGGCACGGTTCGATATTTCTATCACCTCCACATCGGCACAGGGGGTATAAACCTCCACCGGCTTATCTCGTCCTTTGACGCGGACTTTTTCAACACGGCGAAACTGGTTTTTCTTGCTCTCCGTAAGACCGGCATAGGTTTCAGCACTGATCAACATAGGCGTTCCATAGCGCTTATTCAATCCTTCAAGGCGTGATGATAGATTGATGGTATCGCCCAATGCCGTGTAATTGAATCGCACTTTAGAACCAAAATTCCCTACCATCGCCATACCGCTGTGCAAGCCAATGCGGGTATGCACAGCGGGCAAGCCCTTGGCTTGTAATTTGGCATTGATGGCATTTTCAGCAGCCACCAATTCACAACAAGCGCTCACGGCTCGGGAACGATGTCCCGCATCGGGAACCGGAGCACCCCAAAATGCGAAAACCCCATCCCCTAAATAGCCTTGTACCGTTCCACCATGGCGAAAGATAATTTCCGTCATCTGATCAAAATAAAAATTCAGCAGTTGTGCTACTTGGGTTGGACTTAATTGTTCGGATATGGACGTGAATCCAGCCAAATCGGTGAACATGGAACTCAATTCCAATTCTTCGCCTCCGGGTTCTAATACGGTCGATTGTGCTGCCATGCGATCCGCCACTGCGGTGGGAACAAACAGAGAAAACGCCGTGCGGATGCGGGATTTATTGCGTGTTTCATCGACATAGGCTTGCAAGGCTTGAATCAGATAAGAGGTAATCGCCAATGCAATTCCCCCCACAACGGGCAACCAAAAATTGAAGTAGGTAAATAAAACATAGCTAGTCCCCACCAATCCCAAACACAGTGCGGTAGTCGATAAGCCACTGCGCAGCAAACGAAATTGCCGTGGTACAAAAGCACTGAACCATGCCACCATCAATAAAAGCCCTACCCGTATTTCATACGGTGCTTCTGCTACGCTGGAACGGGTGGCAGCGTTGTGAATCAAAGAAGCATGGATTTCAATACCCGGGGTGAGTTTGCCATTGAACGCCGTAAATGGCGTAGCAAACATATCTGCTTGTGCCGATCCGACATCCACCAAGCCCTGCGTATCCCGCCCAACAAGTACCAGAGCACCCTCAAATGTTCCCGGAGGAATGGGTTTCCCATGGCCCAAAACCCGCGCGTAGGATACATAAGGAACCGAGTGATCTGGCCCAAAAAAACGGATAAGGTGGTTGCGTGTCAAGGTGGAATCAAAATCAATCTCGGGATTTTTGCGTTGCAGGTGGAACAAAATTTCCTTCCAAAACGAATCCACCGCCAAGGGAAATCGGCGTACCACCATGTCATGCTCGAATTCGATTTGTGCCAATCCTACTTTTGCACCCGCATCGGTAAATGCCGAATAGGGATCAACACGGCTCCAAAGATTACCGCGCTCCCCATTTTGGCGCGTGAGGGAAGCAATCAACACCACATTTCCCGCTTTGGCGATGGCTTTTTTGAGTGCCGCATCATGCTCGGGTGTGGTGGGATTATGAAACGGAATATCAAAAGCAACGACTGCCGCACCTTGGGCGTGTAATTGGTCAATCAGTTCCGCGTGGAGGCTGCGCGGCCAAGGCCAAGGTTGGCGCAATTTTTGGATCGAGGAATCATCAATCCCCACCACGATAATCGGCAAGGGCGATTGCCCGGGGGCGGTGATAACCGTTAAGGCATCAAAACCATTGAATTCGATCACATCCCAAAAACGGGTACTCGTCAGCCCCCACAGGAGCAAAAACACCAAAAAATGGCGTACAACATGGATTAGTAACGCCATACCGCCCGAAAGCCTAGCAATGCCGATGCGTCTTTTCGCGCCAAACCTTGGCTGAAAACCTCGAACAGTTGGTGTTTGTTGCTACTTTGCCATGTAGCCCGTAGTGCGACATCCCAGTCTGCCTCTAAGCGTTGCGAACCGATGTCGGAAGTAGTGCGTTCGCTGCGTCCGGTTACATGGGCACGCACCACCCAGTTGCTTGCTGCAAACCATGTCCCCCCCAAACCCAGCGTGTGCGTTGGAAAATACGGCAGGGCAACCAAGGGATACATCGCATTGCGGGTGCGGGTGTGGATGTAGCTGGCAGACCAACTTACATTACTGCGTGCGATTTGTTCCCACACCAGCCCCGTGCTGATTACCGTGCCAGAAGCAAAAGTGGGGCTGGTTTCTAACGATTCGGGCAAAGTGGTGGTATTCATTCCTTGCTGGCGCAAACGGTCGAATTGCGAGAGACTCGCAGAAGCGTTCAATAGATTGCCTGCTGCATCGTGTAAATTGTTGATTTGGCGATGGTCGGTAAAAGCCATGAGGTAGCTATTGCCCGCCAATGCCAATTCCAACTCCCATTCACCTTGCACCCGCAAGCGCTTGAAGCTACCGCCTGCTTGCACGCCTGCAATATCCAGCGGAATACCGACCGTATCCATTGATGCAAGGCTCACCGCATTCGCTGGACGCACACCCGTTTGCCACACCAAACGGTAGGTACTGCGGGGTGATGCGTTCCATGCCAGCCCCCAACTAGGCGACCAACCAGCCCATTGTCGTTGCAGCGTAGGGCTTGCCAAGGTGGTGGTACGTCCTGTGGCGACAAAATTCAGCACCGAAGAGCCGGATTGGTTTAATTGAAAATCGGAATAATCCGCACCCGCTTGCCATTGCCAGTTTCCGTGCCGACCTTTCCACGAAGCGAACCAGCGCGTGCTATCGCTTGCCGTGGTGGCGAGGAGGGTGGTATTGGTATTCGTGCCAAGGGTTTGCGTCGCCGTCGGTTTGCGGGATTGACCGGATTCATAACCCAGCGTCCATTCACCTTGCGGCAATAACGTGGAAAGCGTGGTGAAACGAATTCCAGCATCTTTATCTTCCCGCTGGTAATGCTGATCCCAAGTACGGACATGGCTATTCACCACCGTGTGATCGCTACCCTGCCCCGCCCGCAGCCAGAGCGCGTTGGTAGGGTTGATTTGCCATTGCGTGCCGATGTCGGTGCGCACCACATTGCCTGCAATGCGATCACTGGCGGTATTCATGGCAATATCATCAATGCGAGGGCGAAATTCATCGCGGTACACAAACACCCCCCACTGGGCATGGGGACGCAGCCCCAGCGCGGTAATCAGGCTGGGCGTATTCGCACCCAAAGAATAGCGTGGACTATCCCATTGCACAAATCCAGCGATGGGGAAAGGCGCAACATGGTATCCGTTTGCAATAAGCGATGGCGTAGCAGCAGTAAATGTATCGGCTTTATTCCATGCCCATTCTGCTGCCACATAGCCCGCTGGACGCGGCAACAAGGTGCTGCGCTGGGGCGATGCGCCGAACAAAGTCGGGTCGGTTAAATACCCTTGAATCAAAGCCGAATTGCGTAGCAACGGGTCGCTGGCACGTTCGGCGGCAAATAAATAACTTCCGGCAAAGAACGGATGCTGGGTTTGTGCTGATAAGCGTTTCGCCCACGATTCCAATCCCAACAAGGCATACGCAGCGCCCAAACTGGAACTTCCTTGCTTATCGGTGGCAATCGGTGCTAATGATTTCATAAAAGGAAATCGCTCTCTAGCGCCCTGTGCTGCTGCGATGGCTGCTATCGGATTAAGAGCATCGCGCTGCATTTGTGCTTCGTAGAAATAAGGAAGCGGATCGTTCGGGTCGGCATCTTTGGCTTTGGCAAGCGCTGCCATTGCTGCATCCAAACGTCCTAATTGGTACCACGCAATGGCAGTATGAATTTGGGCTTTGGCGTAACGGGGTTCGAGCAAACTGGCTTTTAACAAGGCTTCTAACGCCGCTTCGGTTTCGCCTTGGGTGAGCAACAAAATCCCCCGACTCGTCCATCCCACGTAATCATCCTGCACTAACTCCAGCGCGTGGTTGATGGATTGGTTGGCTTCTTCCAACCGGTGCGTGCGGATTTCCAATGCGCCCAAATCCGCCCACGGAGCAGCGAGTTGCGGCGATAAATCCCTCGCGCGTTGCAAGGCAGCACGGGCGGGCGTGAAATTTTCTTGCTCGGAATAGGTGCTGCCCAAACCATGCCAAGTGCGGTAATCGGCATCGGCACGCGCGGCAGAATCGGCAAATTCGCGCACAGCGGTGGTTCCATCGCCCTCTAAACGCGCCAATTCACCGAACACAAGGGCGATTTCGACGGATGCGGGAAAGCGCTGTCGAGCTGCTTGCACAATGCGTTTGGCTTCTTGCCAATCGTTTGACAACAATGCAATCCGCGCTAATTGGGCGGGAATGCGATCATCGTTCGGGTGTTCAATAGCGCCTTGCTGCAAAAGTTGGCGGGCTTGGGCAAAGTCCCCCGCAGCAAGCGCCTTGTCGCTCCCAAAAAGCCACGTACCATCGGCACGCAAGGAACTTACCCACTGTACCCGTTCGCGCGGATTCACAAGGAGGCGTTTTTGGGGCGCATGACCGACTTCGGTAACGGCTTGCTCGTTGCGCTGAATACGCACATTGCCCAAGGCATTCGCAAATACCACTTCTCCGGTTAAGACGGAAATAGTCGTCGTACCGGCATCGTCCACCTCCATCACCCATTCCGTACCTAGAATGCTGGCAAGACCGGAAGGGGTGGCAATGCGCAGTTTCTCTGGCGTGGCTTTGGACTGCATCCACGATTTGCCTTTGAGCAAAGAAACATCGGTATCGGTGGTTTGTCCATCGCCAATGTTTTTGATTTCAAACATACTGTTGCGTGATAGGCGCAACTGGCTTTTATCGGCAAATAATAAAGCCAAGGAACTATCGTCCAATGTGCGAACAAAATTACCGCTATAGAGCTGTTGTTTGATTTGTGCATCTGCCCACGGTGCGGTGACGTGAAGCCGCCGCTCTGCTTTGCCAACAATGGAAACCACTTCGGCAGTATTGGGTTCGGCTGCTTGGCTGTTTTGTAGAAAAACGCCAGTACACAGCAATGCAACGTATCGAGCCAATTCTTTCATCGCTACCTCCATCGACCAAATGGGTCAATATGAACTGTAACGGAATAATCGGGAAAGTGGGAAAAGGGAGAGAAGGGAGAGAAGGGAGAGAAGGGGAAGGAGCAATTTGGGGTGGCTGATGGGGCTCGAACCCACGACAACAGGAATCACAATCCTGGACTCTACCAACTGAGCTACAGCCACCGTAGATTCGTCATTATACGATCTTTACGGTCAATCGACACACTAATTCGTGGTTTCTGCAAGATTTTGTGCCGAACGGGTAGGACGTTTCGGTTTAATCTCGGTTTTATAACGCTGTTCCAGTAATCGGTGATAGGCTTGGTTTTCTGCTTGTGAAAGCATTTGCCCTAACTGTTGCCGTTCCAAAGCAGCATTGGCTTCGGTACTGGGTGTGCGGGGAAGAACTTGATTGATACGCGCCACGGCATAACCCTTACCGCCCAAATCAATCCCGATCCAAGCAGGCAGTTTCGAGGTATCCGCTTGTAAAACGGCATTTAACACCTCGGAAGCAACGTTGGGCTGCCCCTCCCGCGTCACAATCACAGCGGCTGGCAAGGTGCTGGGCGCATTGGTACGCCATTGCGTTAATTTTTCTGCGCCTTCTTTTTTCGCTACATCGGCGGCTTGACGGAACACCAAACGACTTTTTACGTTATCGCGGATTTCTGCCAAGGGGCGAATGTGAGCAGCATGGTATTGTGTGATGCGAGCCGCAGCCAGTTGATTCGTACCGACCTCAACGGCTTCGGTATTGCGTTTTTTCTCAATGGAATCGGTGCTAAAAATAGCAGTCAATAATTTGGGATGGGCAAGCGTCCCTTTACTACCCGCAAGGGCTTTGCGTACAACGCCATCGGCTACCTTGATTTCCAGTTTGAAACGTTCGGCCACACTTTTCAGATTGTCCGATTGCTCATAAACCGCATTGGTGAAAGATTCTGCCACTTCAGGGAATTTCTTTTGAGCCTCTTGGGTTTTCAAATCGGCTTCAATCGTGGTTTTCAACTCTTCAAAACTGCGTTGTTTACCACCTTTGATGTCGGTCAATTTGATGATGTGAAAACCAAAATCGGATTCCACAATATCGCTGATTTCGCCTGTTTTCATCGCAAAAGCCGCATTGTCAAAAGGTTTGACCATTGCACCACGCGCAAAATAATCCAAATCTCCTCCAGATAACGCAGAGCCGGGGTCTTGGGAATGCTTTTTAGCCACATCCGCAAACGATGCGGGGGTTTTACGTACCTGTATCAAGAGGCTCTCTGCCAGCTCGCGGGCTTTTTTCCGATCAGCAGCGGGCATATCCTTGGACGCATTGATGAGGATATGGCTCGCACGGCGTTCTTCTTTTTCGGTGAATTTGGCGATGTTTTGCTCGTAGTATTTTTTTACGTCTTGCTCATTGAGCGTGATCGATTTTTTGATGTTCTCTAAATCCAACACCACATATTCAACCGAAGCGGTTTCGGGGACTTCAAACAATTTGGCATTGGTTTTATAGAACGCTTCTATATCGGCATCACTAGGATTTACCTTGGTCAGGTAATCGGTTGCCATGAAAGGGGTGATTTGCACTTCACGGCGTTCAAAAAAAGCATTCAATGCGACATTGGTCAATGCGGTAGAGGTAAAGGCACTGGATGGAACCCCCTGATCGATTACACGCAAAGAAAGTTGTTGACGGATGCTGTTTTCCAGCCCCTCGGTAGTCATGCCTTGCGCAGCGGCTAATTGTTGGTAGCGTTCTTTATCAAAACTACCATCGGCATGGCGTAAAGAAGCAATGACAGGGTTGGCTTGCAATTCCCGTGCAAGTCGGCTGTCGGTTGTGACCAAATACGTTCCCCGTACTGCGGCTAACAATACATTCTCACGCACCAGATTTTCCAAAGTGCTATAGCGTGCTTCGGGCGTATCCAACAATTTGACATCTATACCGGGATTAGAGGAACGGACACGTTCTATTTGTGTTTTGTGGGCATTGTCCCAATCGGTTTGGGTGATGCTGTGCCCATCCACACTTGCCGCAATATCGCCCAGGGCGCTGATACGGCTAAACCCATCCACACCCACCAAGACAAACGCTGGAATTATCAACAAGAACATGAGGATCATCATGGCCTTCGTATGCTTGCGAACAAAATCAAACATGCGTTTATCTCTCCGTAGATACTAAAAAGTAACAAAAAAAGCAATAAAAAAGGCGAACAATGTTGTTCGCCTTTTTTGGGGGTTTGTGGTGGGTGATGACGGGCTCGAACCGCCGACCTACGCCTTGTAAGGGCGCCGCTCTACCAACTGAGCTAATCACCCCACCTAAACTTAAAAATTCAATTCAAGGCATCTTTCAACGCCTTACCTGGGCGAAACTTCGGAACTTTCGCAGCCTTTATTCTAATCGAAACTCCGGTTCGTGGATTACGACCCATTCGCGCAGAACGCTTGCCAACATTGAAAGTACCGAATCCTACCAAGGATACTGTACCACCTTTTTGCAAAGTGTGTTTCACTGCACTGAGGGTAGATTCTAACGCACGAGTAGCCTCTGCTTTGGAAATATCCGCATTATTTGCAATGTATTCAATCAATTCGCTTTTGTTCACATCATCCTCTTGGCGTGCTGGGCAGCAAATTCTAATCGTATTTCGGTACGATCAGCCATTCACGGCGAAAAAGCCACTCTTGGGGATACCAAATGTTCGAAAAAGTCACTTCTCCGTGCTTATGGCGACTTTTGATGTGCCAGCGCGAACCTATCACCACACATTGCGGTTTACAGGGCGGGACGGTTTCCTGTGTGTTGTTTTGATACCACACCACGGCTTCAAATTGCCCGAGTAAATAAGTCAAACGTTGGTCGGCTGGCAATTCGGGTTTGAATGCACCCGTATTGCGCCCATCCACATCGTAAGGAGTTACATGGGCTTGGGGAAGGATGAAGTGGAATCGCTCATACTGTCCCGTAAAGCCGTTGGGAACAGCCACACGTTTACCGTGCAGGGCGTGACCGATGGGCGGAGCGTACTGCGCATTCACCTCGGTAAGCGGTTGCACCATCAAACTAAAACTGGCGTACACCATCGCTACGGCCAATAATGTGGCTGCACGTAGGTACTTTTTTTGCACCAATCCCGCTATAACGCTTGCTGTGCCTGCACATATAGCTATCATAAAAATAGCAATATCCGTATCGGATGCAATGCCCAAATCACCAGTTACCCAACCTACCCGCCCCATGATGACAAAGGCGGGCAGTAAAAAAATCAGCGTTGCGCGAAAACTCCACGCGGGTAATTTATCCCATTGCAGCGCCATGAGAATGGCAAGCGCGGGCATGGCGGGAATGAGATAACGCTCTGAACGCTGGCTCGGAATCGTGAAAACCACCAGCCACACCGCCAGCCATACCAGCAAAATGCGTTGGGAAGTGGATTGCGCAGCGGGCTGTGTCGGGCGTACTCCCACAAGAATCCACCCGACTACCACCAAAAAAAGCAATCCGGCGTTAATGGGATAGGCTAGCAACTGGGGCCACATCGGGTATTCGCCGGAAAGGGCATTGTGCCAATAGCCTTGGACGTTGGACATTTTGCCGCCGTTTTCTCCGACGACAAATTCTTGCCATACCGCATTGGGGTCGGGGTCTAGCGCAAACCACAGCGCAAAAATCGCCACTGCCAACACGGTGCTCCACGCCATGCCCACGGTATGACGGGCTGCGGTGCGTGGGTCCCATGGTTGTAAAAAGAGAACCGCACACCACAATGCCGCCGCCGTAGGAGCCGCCAGTGCGAACGATTTATATAGGCAGCCTAATCCCATTGCGATACCGATGAAGATGTAGGTAAGCGCATTCCAGCGTGCTGCACTGCCTTGCCACACCAACCACCAGAGGGGAAGTACCAGCCAAAAAGTTTCGGGCGCAGACGTTAAATAGACCCGTCCATAGCGAAATGTGGAAAAAAAGAGCAAATACAAAATTGCTGCAATCAACGCCGTGCGCCATTCCTTGCTGATGCGGTGTGCAAAGAAAGCGACCAATCCCGTCGTAAGAAAGGTGTACATCACACTCGGCAAGCGCAGCACCCCCAGTTGCCAACGCTGCCCCCAATCGCCTGCAATCATGGCTTGCCAAAAGAGCAGAGGCGGTTTGGTGTTGCGCATATGGGCGATTTCCGATTGCAGCGGTAGCCAGTGCCCCGATTCAGCCGTCATGCGGGCGATGTGGATATAGACCATCTCATCGCCATTGGTGGGGGCGTAGGGACTGTTGAGTCCGAATAGGTACAAAATTCCCACCAGTATCAGCAAAACCACCCAAGCCCCATGCACTGGAAGACGCTGCATAGAAAATCCTTATTAGTCTTTATGGCGTTTGAAAGTCCAGCGGTCGTTGGCTAAAAAGTTACTCACGCTGGCGGCCAAAATGGCGACGATGTTAGCAAGGCGGTAATCCATGCTGCTGGATAAAAGAAGTGTTAATACATATTGAATGCCGCTACCAAACGCCGAAGCCGCCACGTATTGCCCAAATTCCACCCCCAGCAAGCGCAGGCTGACGGGTTGTTGATTTTCTTCGGCTTCCAGTTGCCGCACGCGATCCGCCCACGTCCACAACCGATTCCACGTAAAGTTATTCATGGTTGCCAGCGTAATCGCCAACGCCAGCGAAAAATACGGCTTTTGGTAGTTGGATTCCAAGACATTGAATAGATATTCATGTCCCACATACAGCACCACCAAATTCACCACCGTGCCACTCGCGCCCACAATGCCAAATTTGATGTAACGGTAGCGTTCGATCCAACGGAGGAGTTTTAATACAAAGGTACGCATATTAAATATCTATTTTGATAGTCATCGCGGGTAGGGTAGGTGATATACAGGACTTTTAAATTTGCCACAGAGTGAAATCAAAGCAAATGCCGTGAAATAGTCACCCCTATTTCAATTACGCCTATTCCTGCAAGAGAAGTCGCAATAATAATCCATCGCTTCATAGATAGGAATGAGTGTGACAATTTTTTATCATACTGAATTGTTAGTGCTGCATTTTTTTGCTGTAACTGCGATATTTGCTCATATTGTGTTTTAAGCATAATCTGCATTTTTTCATTAGATGTAATAAGTGAGTTAATTAGATTGACTGTATTCCCGTTTACCTGTGCTTGCACCGTGTCGATATGCTTTACAAGGTTTTCTTCTATTTTCTCTAGTGCTGATTGTTGGGATGTTTGCAGTGCATTTAATTCCCCTAAATTTTGATTCTGCAATT
>JBDKGR010000093.1:0-10811 GCA_039798085.1 Pseudomonadota bacterium | reverse complement strand
TCAAATAGAAACGCGAAGAACCCGGGTCACCCTGACGACCCGAACGACCACGCAACTGGTTATCAATGCGACGGGATTCGTGCCGCTCGGTTGCAATCACGCGCAAACCGCCCAGTACCCGTACTTGTTCGTGGTCTTTTTCCCACTGTACGCGCAAGGCTTCGGCTTCGGCTGGCTCCATCGTTTCCATGATCTTGGAGATATTGCCACCCAACACAATATCCGTTCCCCGCCCTGCCATATTGGTGGCGATGGTAATCATTTTGGCGCGTCCGGCTTGGGCGATGATGTCTGCTTCCCGCGCGTGCTGCTTCGCATTCAACACTTGGTGCGGCAGTTGGGCTTGTTCCAAGAGCTGGGCGATGATTTCCGAATTTTCAATGGATGTCGTACCGACCAACACGGGTTGCCCACGCTCATAGCATTCTTTAATATCGGCAATCGCTGCAACGTACTTTTCTTTCGTCGTTTTGTAGATACGATCTTGCTGGTCGTTGCGCTTGCTGGGACGATTCGGAGGAATCACCACCGTTTCCAATCCATAAATTTCTTGGAATTCGTAGGCTTCGGTATCCGCAGTTCCCGTCATCCCTGAAAGTTTTTCGTAGAGTCGGAAATAATTTTGGAAGGTGATGGAAGCCATTGTCTGGTTTTCCGCCTGAATCTCCACCCCTTCTTTGGCTTCAACCGCTTGGTGCAGTCCATCGCCCCAACGCCGACCGGTCATCAAGCGTCCGGTGAACTCATCCACAATGATGATTTCCCCTTGCTGCACCACATAATGCTGATCGCGGTGGTACAAATTATTCGCACGCAATGCCGCATACAAATGGTGCATGAGCGAAATGTTGGCGGGATCGTATAACGATGCGCCTTCGGGCAACAAACCCATTTCGGTAAAAATGCGCTCGGCATTCTCGTGGCCTTGCTCGGTCAAAAAAACTTGATGGGATTTTTCATCCACCGTGAAATCCCCGGGCTTGGTGATGCCCGCCCCCGTGATAGGGTCGGCTTCCCCTTCTTGCCGCTGTAGTTGGGGCGCGACATTTTTGACCGATCTGTACAAATCGGTAAAGTCCTCTGCCTGCCCGCTGATGATGAGAGGGGTACGCGCCTCATCAATCAAAATGGAATCGACCTCATCCACAATCGCGTAATTCAGGTGACGTTGCACCCGATCAGCGGCTTCGTACACCATGTTGTCGCGCAAATAATCGAATCCGTATTCGTTATTCGTACCGTAGGTAATATCCGCTTGGTAAGCAGCTTGCTTTTCTTCCCGCGCCATGTGGGGCAAGTTGATGCCAACTGACAATCCGAGGAAGTTGTAAAGACGACCCATCCACTGCGCATCGCGCGATGCCAAATAGTCGTTCACGGTCACAACGTGAACGCCTTTGCCACTTAATGCGTTCAAATAGATCGGCAAGGTGGAGGTTAACGTTTTACCTTCTCCCGTTCCCATTTCAGCGATTTTGCCAAAATGCAGAGCCATGCCGCCCAACATTTGCACATCAAAATGGCGCATCTTCATGGCACGTTTAGAGCCTTCTCGCACCACGGCAAAGGCTTCGGGCAATAACGCATCCAGCGTTTCACCCTTGCTCACACGGTCTTTGAATTCCCGTGTTTTAGCCCGCAAGGCTTCATCGCTCAACTGCTCTAACGACGATTCGAGCGAATGGATGCGGGTAACAACGGCGCGGTATTGTTTCAGTAAGCGGTCATTGCGACTGCCGAAAATTTTGGTGAGTATATTAAGAGCCATATTTCAATTATGCCTTGCATAAGACCTGTGATTTTTCGCAGCAGAGGCAACGGTTACATTACGACCTGCATCGAGGAATTTTTTAGGGTCTTGTGGAATACCGTGAACCAGCACTTCAAAGTGCAAATGCGCCCCTGTGGAACGTCCCGTATTGCCGACTTCGGCAATTTTTTGTCCCCGTTTGACCAAATCGCCTTTTTTAATGCTGTACTTGGAAATGTGGGCGTAGCGCGATACCAAATCATTACCGTGATCCACTTCCACCGTATTGCCGTACTCGGGCAGATACTGCTGTGTCACCACAATGCCACCGGCAGCGGCATAAATATCGGTTCCTTGGGGGGAGGCAAAATCCACCCCCGTATGCAGTGCCGAACGCCCTGAAAAAGGATCAATGCGCCAACCAAAAGACGATCCGAGATGGGCAGATGGAATCGGAGATTGGGTAGGAAACATCATTTTTTTGATTTTTTGATCAAACAACTTGGATTCCAGCAACGCCATCCAATCCGCACTTTGGTCGGCTTGTTTGTCAAAATCGGTCAATGCGGTTTGAATATCCTGCATGGACAAATCGCGCTCCAACACACTGCGTCCGCCTTGCCCGGGTTTGATTTTGATGTCAGCGGGATTGACTCCAGCCAAACCAGAAACCCGTTCACCGAGGGATTCCAGTTGCAGCATTTTGGCTTGTACCTCGCCCAATTTTTTGGCAAGCACTTCAATATTTTCCCGTAAAAACCGATTTTGCTGCTCGGCTTCATCTCGATTCGCTAATTGAACGACTGAACCGACTAGCGGCCATCCCTCTTTCGCGCCTTTCAGAAAAATCCAATGGTATATCCCGATAGAAGAAAGAATCAACACCAGTGAAGCCACCAAAAATGACACGACCAGATGGATACCGCTAAGATGAATCGCACGGCTTTTAATCAGCCAAGCGTCCGTGATAATCAATTGCATTCCAAAACCTCTTTTATCCTAGACCGTGAACCACTCCAAGCACTCTTTTACGTTGATAGAGGCAACCCAAAATTCTCCCACACTAGCACATTTGGCCAGCATTGCCATGGAATCATCGGCACGCCTTGAATCCATTAAGGTGCTCATACCTGTATCGTTAAGGGTCACCGTTTTACCCGGCCCCATTGAACATTCAACATGGTGCTTGATCGTAACCAACAACGCAGCAGCGGCAAAAATCCGGCAGCTACTACCTGTATTTTGCGCTCATTTGCGAGCAAAGGGATGGAATGTAACGGACATACGGCTAAAAATCCAGAAACCAGATTGATTCAACCGAAGAAAAGATATGCAAAAAGCAAAAAAGAAATGGTGCCGATTATCGGATTCGAACTGATGACCTACCGCTTACAAGGCGGTTGCTCTACCAACTGAGCTAAATCGGCACGGGTTGAATTCTACAACAGCTTTATCCCGCTTTATCATTGGCTATTCATTTTTTAACGAGGTAATCTTCAATGAGCATTTACGACAAACTCACCCCACTCGGTATCACCCTGCCCCCTGTATCTATTCCCGCAGCCGCTTACGTCCCTTTTGTCCAAACGGGAAACTTGGTTTTTTTAAGCGGTCATATCGCCAAAAAAGACGGTAAACCGTGGGTTGGGCAGCTCGGTAAAAATATGACCACCGAAGAAGGGAAAGCTGCCGCCCGTGCCATCGCCATTGATTTATTAGGCACATTGCACGCGGCCGTGGGTGATTTGAACCGCGTGAAACGCATCGTCAAACTCATGTCTTTGGTGAATTCGACCCCCGACTTTACCGAGCAGCATTTGGTAACCAATGGCGCAAGCGAACTCATCGGTCAAATTTTTGGCGAACAAGGCGCACACGCTCGTAGTGCTTTTGGTGTGGCGCAAATCCCACTGGGTGCGTGCGTAGAAATTGAATTGATTGCTGAAATTTTTGACGTTGTGGAAGCAGCGTAATCCCCGTTATGGAAACTTTCTCCGAAGACCAAGCCCGTGCGCTCATGCACAAACTGCTCGCGGCTATGCACCATGCCAAAGGCTCCGATTTGTTTATTGCCGCCAATTTCCCCCCCAGCATGAAGGCGAATGGCAGTATGCAGCCGCTCATGAACCAGCGCTTGACGGCTGACCATACCCGCGCCCTCGCCAACGCCATGATGAACGAGCGTCAACGTGCCGAGTTTGCCAAAGATTTAGAGTGCAATTTCGCCATCAGTTTGCCCGGTATTTCGCGCTTTCGGATCAATATCTTCGTGCAGCAACAATCACCCAGTATGGTGTGCCGTGCTATTGCATCCGAGATTCCCAACTTTGAAAAAATGGGACTGCCTGAGGTGCTGAAAGAGGTCATCATGACCAAGCGGGGTTTGTTCCTGCTGGTGGGCGGTACGGGTTCGGGCAAATCCACCACGCTCGCGGCGTTGATTGATTACCGCAACTCCACCTCTCCGGGGCACATCATCACGGTGGAAGACCCCGTGGAATACGTTCACCCTTCCAAAAAATCGCTGGTCAGTCACCGCGAAGTGGGGGTGGATACGCATTCATGGCACAACGCTCTGAAAAACACCTTGCGCCAAGCGCCCGATGTGATTTTGATTGGTGAAATCCGCGACACCGAAACGATGGAACACGCCATTGCCTTTGCAGAAACGGGACATTTGTGCTTGGGCACGCTGCACGCCAATAGCGCGAATCAGGCGATTGACCGCATCATCAACTTCTTCCCGGAAGAGCGCCGCCACCAGTTGCTGATGGATTTATCGTCCAATCTGCGTTCGATTGTGTCGCAGCGTTTGGTAAAAACCATTGATGGCAAAGGGCGCAAAGCTGCGATTGAAATTTTGCTCAATTCACCTGCCATTGCCGACCGCATTTTCAAAGGCGAGTTTGGTGAAATCAAAGGCTTGATGGAAAAATCCCGTACCCAAGGGATGTGTACCTTCGATATGGCGTTGTTTGATTTGTACGATGCAGGGCATATCGCCTTTGAAGAAGCGATTCGCAATGCCGATTCGGGCAACGAATTGCGTTTGAACATCAAACTGCGCAGCAAACGCGGGTTGCCCGCTTCGGCAGAAGAGGGTGGCATTGACCTATCGTTCGACAAAGGCCCCAGCCCCGAAGAAATCGAAGCCAAAAAACAAGCCGAAGCGCAAGCGGAAGCCCAAAAGCAGCGCGAGGTTGAATTGGAAAAACTTCGCCAGCAAATGGCAGCACGGAAGAAGGCTTAGGTGTAATCGTACAAAGCAGATGCGTCGTATTTGTCGTAACATACAAACAATATCGAACACATTTCACTTCGCATCTGTACTGCTATGAGTATTCAATCTTTTTCTAGCCGCGATTTCACGCGCGACATTAGCATCGCCAAGCGTGCCACAGCGCAAGGTGTTGTATTCATTACCAATCGCGGCAAGCCTGCCTACGCCTTGTTGAAAATTGAAGATTATTTCGCCTTGGCGGGGCAAAAATCCCTATCCCTGCTCGAAATGATGGATGCCATTCCTGCTCCAATCGATATAGGGTGCGCGTTTGAACCCCTCTCCGCTAACATCGTGCTTCAAGTACCGGATTTGCAGTAGTTCGCCATGTATTTGTTGGATACCAATATCATTTCCGAACTGCGGCACGGTAAAGTAAACCAGTCCCTCAAAGTGAGGGCATGGGCAGCGCAACAACCTGCGAACCAATTGTTTATTTCCGCCATTACCGTGCTGGAATTGGAAAAAGGCGTACTCGCGCTAGAACGCAAAACACCACCCCAAGGTAGCGCCCTGCGGCATTGGTTAATGGGTGTGCGCAACGCCTTTGCCCATCGCATATTGCCTTTCACGGATAACACCGCTGTGGTTTGTGCCGCTTTGCACATTCCCAATCCCAAATTGGAGCGCGATGCCATGATTGCCGCTACCGCACTTGAGCATCGCATGGTCGTTGTCACGCGCAATGTGGCAGATTTTCGAGATACGGGCGTAGAACTGGTCAACCCGTTTGAATAACGTAAAAAGCGGATGATGTTATTACGTCAACAACACCAGTAACGCCCCCGCTCCACCGTGCGCGGGTTGGGCTTGGGCAAAGGCGAGTACCTCGTTGCGCTGCACCAGCCAACGGGGTACTTTGTCTTTAAGAACGCCCGTTTTACCCAAAGAACCCAGCCCTTTTCCGGTCACCACGCGCACGCAGCGAATACCTTGGTGATGCGCTTCCCGCAAAAAGCCGCCGAGGGCTTGACGGGCTTCTTCAAGGCGCAGTCCGTGTAAATCAATCTGGCGTTGAATCGCCCATTTACCGCGACGCAGGTTTTGCACGACATCCAGCCCCACACCGGAACGGGTGTAACTCAAACGATCATCGGTTTGCAAGAGCGTGCTGATGTCCACCTCATCGCTCATGGCTTCGCGCCACGCGGCGGTTTCGTCTGCCCAGCTTTGCAGCGGCAGCGGTGCTGGGGGTTGCGGTTGGAAAAGCACCGTATTGGATTGGGGTAAGCGTTTAACGTTTCCCACCGCCGCACGAAATAGATTACGCTGTGCCTGCACCTGTACCTTTTGCGCTTGGGCGATGGCTTGCCGTTGCTGTTCAAAACGCACGGCAATTTCCTTTTTCACCAGTTTCAATTCGGCAAACGAATGGACGGTAAACGTTTTAGACGCTTTCACGGAATCCCTTTCTACAATCGCGTGCAGTTTAGAAGGATAGAAGGATTTTTTATGATTAACGCCAATTCTTTTCTCACCTTGCACTACCGTTTGAGCGGTGCATCAGGTGACATCATCAACACATTTGGCGGCAAGCCCGCCACGCTCACACTGGGAACGGGGCAACTTGCGCCAGCGGTGGAGGCGTATTTAATCGGACTTCCCGAAGGCGCGCACCAAACGTTTGAACTTCCCGCCGGAGCTGCGTTTGGCGAACGCAATGCCACGATGCAGCAATGGCTGGCACGCAAAGAATTGAAGCAAATGGGCGATCCGCAAGAAAGCTATGCCGTGGGCGATGTCATTCACTTTCCTACGCCCGATGGTCAAGGGCAGTTCGGCGGCGTGGTGATGCAGGTGGAAGAAGAACGAGTTTTGTTCGATTTCAACCACCCATTGGCAGGCAAACCCGTGACGTTTGAAGCCCACGTTATTGGGGTTATATAAATCACATGAACCACGAAATTTTATTAGCCGAGCCGCGTGGATTTTGCGCGGGCGTAGATAGGGCGATTGAAATCGTCGAAAAAGCCTTGCAAAAATTCGGTGCGCCGATTTATGTGCGCCACGAAATTGTGCATAACACCTATGTAGTGAACGACCTCAAAGCAAATGGTGCTATCTTTATCGAAGCACTCGACGCAGTACCAGCGGGCGCTACACTGGTTTTCTCTGCACATGGGGTGAGCCGCGCAATTCAATTAGAAGCCGAACAACGCGGGTTTCAGATTTTTGATGCGACGTGTCCGCTGGTCAGCAAAGTTCACGTTGAAGTGGCGAAGCTGCACAAAGAAGGCTACGAATTCATCATGATCGGGCACAAAGGTCATCCTGAAGTCGAAGGGACGATGGGGCAACTGGATAGCGGCATTCATTTGGTGGAAGATGTGGCCGATGTGGCTCGCATCGCGCCTTTGCAAACGGAAAAACTCGCGCTCGTGACGCAAACCACCTTGAGCGTGGACGATGCGGCAGAAATTACCGCTGCCGTTATTGCCCGATTTCCACTGCTGCATTTACCCAAAATGCAGGATATTTGCTACGCCACGCAAAATCGGCAAGATGCTATCAAGGTGATGTCACCGCAAGTGGAGGTGGTGATTGTGGTCGGCAGCCCGACCAGCTCGAATAGCAACCGCTTGGCAGAATTGGCACGCAAACTGGGCGTTACCGCCTACATGGTGGACAACGCGCAAGAATTACGGGCGGAGTGGCTAGAAGGAAAAAACCGCGTGGGTTTAACCGCTGGCGCATCTGCCCCTGAAATTCTGGTGCGCGAAGTGATTGAACGCATCCGCGCCCTTGGAGCCGTATCGGTACGGAAAATGGATGGCATCGAAGAAACCATCAAATTTCCGTTGCCCAAGGGATTGCGGATGGATGCCACTGAAGCGATTGATTAGAAAATTAGTAAATCAGTAAGGAAGTACCACACCCGTCGCGGTGGTAACCTTCTGGTGTGAGTAATCTGCTCGCACTGGGCGCGCAACACTGCCTATTGCTAACACGTAATCAACAAAGCTCTGGGTGTAGAGCAGATACGTGTTGACATAGCGCCCTGCTGCATACACCTGTCCCAGCGTGACGTTGCCATCTTTGCCCGAGGCAGAGAAATCATTGGTCACCACCACATAGGTTTTCGCCAAATCGATTGCGCTCCATACCCCTGTGGTTTTGTTGCGCACTTGCACATTGGTTAAGCGCTGTCCGCGTGGTTTGCTCATATCCAAATCCCAACGCATGGCGGCAGCATAAGGGTGAGAACCGTTGGATTGCAACGCATCCAAATGATTGGCAATCCCATCTTCCACCGCCGCAACCAATTGAGTGCCTGTTACATCCAACTCAACCAGCACATTGGTGAACGGTAGCAAAGTGAATGCAGTGTTCATGCTCAACGTACCAGAGGCTACTGGCACACGCACGCCACCACTATTTTGCAGTGCAATATCGGCACGCTTGCTGGCGCGTAAAAACGCTTCGGCGACTACTTGCGCCACATCGCTACCTTGCGCGAGGGTGTTGGCGGTGGAACAACCCGCCACGCCTGTGCTGCGGTTGGTGCTCTCACCGGGGACGCGCACTAAACACAAATCTTGGCGTGCTGTTCCGATAGTTTGCGCCTTTTGGGTTGCCACTTGACTGGAATAAGTTGAAAGCGTTGTGGTCGCAGCCGCATCGGGTGTAGCCACTTTGATAGCGGGCAATGAAGCCAGTTTGGCAGTAAGCGCTTGTTTATCGGTGGTTGAGAGAGGTTGCCATACGCCTGCTGCATCTTTGCGGGCATAGTTATCACCAATAACGAGCGATGCCTGACCACCGCAGCTTGCCACTTTGCCTTGCGCATCAAATTTCACGTTCATCAATCCGACTGCTTTGGCATATTCCCAAGCCTGACCAATGCAAACCGTATCACCCGCTTTATTTTTGACGATAGTCGGGTACGCGCCAGAACTGGTTGTAACGCCTTGCGCGGTAAAGTTGCCCAGCAAGGTGTGCGAATCACCGCCAATAATGACATCCACATCGGTCAATTGTGTTGCCATTATTTTGTCGGCATCGTAGCCTTGATGGGTCATCAAAATAATGTGGCGAATGCCTTTGGCTTTCAATTGGTCAATCGCTTTTTGGGCAGAACTAATTTCTTCCAAAAACTGGGTGGTTGCCAGTGGGCGAGAAGAATTAACCGTTTTCGTGGCTGTGGTAATACCAACAATACCCACATCCACACCATTCATTTTTTTGATGAGGTAGGGCTGCAAATAAGGCGTTGCGCCGGACGAAGCCAAAGGCGTTCCCGCCTGCGGCACAATGTTGGCGGACAGGGTAGGCGTTTTGCAGCTACCCTTTGCCAATTCGTCCAAAAAGCCTTTGAGCGTGCTATCTCCATCATCAAATTCATGGTTACCGGGGATGAAAGCATCAAAGCAAATGGTATTCATCATCTGCGCATCCGCTGCCCCTTTGAAGAAGGTGTAGTAAAGCGAACCCGTCAACGCATCACCCGCGTGCAGTTTGAGCAGATTCGGCATCGCCGCCAGCGATTTGAACACGGCTGTTTGGCGTGTAAATCCGCCCAAGTCCACTTGCGTGGCAACACCGTCTAATACCAACTCGGTGGCTGCAAAAGGCTCTAACTGCGAATGATGGTCGTTGATGTGGGCGATGTTAATTTCAATGGGCTGAAATACAGGATCACTTGAATTTCCGCCACAAGCCGATAATCCCATTCCCACCGCAAGCCAACAAGCTGCCAAACGGAAATGGCGTAATGGATAAAAATTGCGCTTCATGTACACATCCTTCTGTAAAAATACGTTGATTCTGGAGTGCCGATATGACAGTTACATGGCGTTTTAAGATAGGGTGTTTACTCTCAATTTGATAGCTGCTTACGCAATAAAATAGGGCGTTACAAGCCTTTTTGATTAGAAAAATTTAACAAATTTAACAAATTTAAGAAGTTTAGGAAGAAATCCATGCTCGACATCACCCTCCTGCGCAAAGACCTCGATTCCGTCGTGGCGCGATTGCAAACCCGTAAAAATCCCCAAGTTTTCCTGAATGTCGATGCGTTCAAGGCGCTGGAAGCCGAGCGCAAAACCATTCAAATGCGCACCGAAGAATTGCAATCCCAACGCAATAGCATCAGCAAACAAATCGGGATGTTCAAAGGCAAAGGCTTGCACGCCGAAGCGGAAGCGGCTATGTCCTCGGTCGCGGCGATCAAAACCGAATTGGAAACCTCCGCCACGCGCTTGGAAGCAATTCAAGCCGAATTGCAAACGCTTTTACTTGCCGTGCCGAATCTGCCACACGAAAGCGTGCCAGTCGGTACGGATGAACATGGCAACGTGGAAGTGCGCCGCTGGGGTACGCCCGCTGCTATGAATTTTGACATCAAAGACCACGTCGATATTGGCACGCCGCTGGGTTTGGATTTTGAAATGGGTGTGAAATTGTCCGGTTCGCGCTTCACGGTGATGAAAGGAAAAATCGCCAAACTGCACCGCGCCCTTGCCCAATTCATGCTCGATGTGCAAACCGAAGAACACGGTTACACCGAATGCTACGTGCCGTATGCCGTGAATGGCGAATCGCTTAAAGGTACGGGGCAACTGCCGAAATTCGAGGGCGATTTGTTCGCCGCCAAAAAAGGCGGGCAAGAGGGTGAAGCGCAGCCGGATAACACCGCGCTCTATTTGATTCCGACTAGCGAAGTGCCGCTGACCAACTTTGTGCGCGATGTGGTGATGCCCGAAGCCGATTTGCCCATCAAACTCACGGCGCATACGCCCTGCTTCCGTTCCGAGGCGGGTAGCGGTGGGCGCGATATTCGCG